>JANXZZ010000048.1 GCA_025355245.1 Pseudomonadota bacterium
GCCTACGACTACCTGTCGGTGTGGTTCGAGAGCGACGTCATCAAGTCGGTGCTTGCCTACTACGCCTCGATCGGGACCTTCGCCGGACCGCGCTCCCCCGGGACCGCCTACGTGATCCTCCATCACCTGATGGGAGAGCACGCGGGTGCGGGCGGGTGGGGCTTTGTGCGCGGCGGGATGGGCGCCATTCCCGCCGCGATCGCCGCCTCCGGACGGCGCTTCGGGCTCGAGGTGCTCACCGATGCGCCGGTCGCGGAAGTGCTCGTGTCAAACGGGCGTGCCCGTGGGGTGCGCACCGTCGACGGCCGCGAGTTCACCGCGCGGCTGGTCGTCTCGAACGCAAACGCCAAGACGCTGTTCCGGCGCCTCGTCGCTCCCGAGCACTTGCCGGCAGAGCTGCTTGCGGACATCGACTCGTATCGCACGTTCTCGACTGCCTTCAAGATGAACATCGCCGCGGAATCAGCGCCCGCGTATCGCGCCTTCGATCCGGCGAAGACGGGATTTGCGTACCCCAGCTACGTGCACATTGCGCCCGGGATCGAGTACCTGGAGCGCGCCTACGACGATGCAAAGTACGGGCAGTTCTCGGCCCGGCCGTTCCTGACGCCGGTGGTGCCGACGACCGTCGATGACTCGCTCGCGCCGCCCGGCAAGCACATCGTCAACGTGTTCGGCGGACACGCGCCCTACACCTTGCGGGACGCGAGCTGGGCGGAGGCGAAGCCCAAGCTCGTCAGTGCGGCGCTCGCGGTACTCGAGGAGATGGCGCCGGGCTTTGGCTCGCGCATCATCGACATCGAGACGCTGGTGCCGCCGGATCTCGAAGCGATCGTGGGTCTGCCGCAGGGCCACATCTTCCACGGCGAACTCACGGCCGACCAGCTCTTCTGGCAGCGGCCGGCGCCGCATTGGGCCGACTACCGCACGCCGGTCGCCGGGCTCTACCAGTGCGGCTCCTCGAGCCATCCGGGCGGCGGAGTCTCGGGGGTTCCCGGGCACAATGCGGCGCGCGAGATCCTGAAGGACTGGAAACAACTGAGGCGCGGCTGAGTTGAGTACCGACAGCATCCCGGGAACCGCGCGCGTCGTCATTATCGGTGGCGGCGTCATCGGCTGTTCCGTCGCCTATCACCTCACCCAGCTCGGCTGGCGTGACGTGGTGTTGCTCGAGCGGCACCAGTTGACCTCGGGGACGACCTGGCATGCGGCGGGACTCCTGACGACGCTGCGCGACACCGAGGCCCAGACCAGGCTTGCCAAGTACACGCAGGACCTCTACCGGCGCCTGGAGGCCGAGACCGGCCAGGCGACGGGGGTCATCAATTGCGGCTCGATCCAGCTCGCGAAAACGGCGGACAAGGCCCTCGAGATGCGCCGCGGGCTCGCGCTAGCGGGCTGCTTCGGTGTCGAGGGTCACGAGATCTCGCCCGCCGAGGTGAAGGCGCTGTGGCCGCTCGCGGACGTGTCGGATCTCGCGGCGGCGTTCCACTTCCCGCACGACGGTCGCGTCAACCCGACCGACGTGACGCAGGCGCTCGCCAAGGGCGCGCGCATGGGCGGTGCGCGCCTGATCGAGCAGATGCCCGTGACCGGCATCACGACCGCAAAGGGCCGCGTGACCGGCGTCGTGACCCCGGCGGGGTCGATCACGGCGGAGATCGTCGTCAACTGCGCAGGCCTCTGGGCGCGCGAGGTCGGGCGCCTCGCCGGCGTCAACGTGCCGCTGCAGGCGGCGGAGCACTACTACCTGATATCGGAGCCCATCGCGGAGGTGCATCCGCTGCTGCCGATCCTGCGCGACCCCGGGAACTCCGCCTACATCCGCGAGGAAGCGGGCAAGATCATGCTCGGGCTGTTTGAGGACGTCGCGAAGCCGTGGGGCCAGCCGCGCATTCCGGACGGCTTCGCGTTCGGCGACATACCGCCCGACTGGGACCGGATGTATCCGCACATCGAGCGCGCGATGAAGCGCGTGCCGCGCCTGCTCGCGTCCGGCATCAAGCTGCTGTTTTGCGGGCCCGAGTCTTTCACCGCCGACCACAACTACCTGATGGGCGAGGCGCCGAACCTCAAGAATTTCTTCGTCGCCGCGGGCTTCAATTCGCTTGGCATCCTCTCGGGCGGCGGCGCGGGCTACGTGATGTCGCACTGGATCGTGAACGGCCAGCCGCCAATGGACGTTTGGTCGGTGAATATCCGCCGCACCTATCCCTGGCAGGACAACGACCGCTACCTGCACGATCGCATCGTCGAGACGCTTGGCATCGGCTACCAGGACCACTGGCCGTTCCGGCAGTGGCGGACGGCGCGCGACGTCAAGAAAAGCGTGCTGCACGACCGGCTCGCGGCGGCCGGCGCCTGCTTCGGCGAATCGGCGGGTTGGGAGCGGCCCAACTGGTATGCGAGGGCGGGCCAGGAGCCGAGCTACGAGTACCGGTGGGGCCGCCAGAACTGGTTCGGGAACAACGCCGAGGAGCACGCCGCGGTGCGCGCACGCGTCGGCGTCTTCGAGCAGTCCTCGTTCGCGAAGCTGCTCGTGCAGGGCCGGGACGCCGCTGCCGTGCTCAACCGGATCGCCGCCGCGAACGTCGAGGTGGCGATCGGGCGGTGCGTCTACACGCAGTTCCTGAACGAGCGCGGCGGGATCGAGGCCGACCTCACGGTCACTCGCCTCGCCAGCGACCGCTTCCTCGTCGTCACGGCCGCGTTCACGCAGACGCACGTTGAAGCCTGGATCCGCAACCACACTCCCGGGGATGCTTTCAGCGTCGTCACGGACGTGTCGGGGGCCTACGCGATGCTGAACGTGCAGGGACCGCTGTCGCGCGCGCTCCTGTCCGAGCTGTCGACGGACGATTTCTCGAACGTGGGCTTCCCGTTCGCGACCGCCCGGGAGATCCGGATCGGCTATCAGACCGTGCTCGCGGTGCGGCTCACCTACGTCGGCGAGCTTGGCTGGGAACTCTACGTGCCGACGCCCTTTGCGCTACCCGTCTACGACGCACTCATCGAGGCCGGCCGCGCTCACGGACTAAGGCACTGCGGCTACCACACGCTCAATTCGCTGCGGATCGAGAAGGCGTACCGCGACTGGCCGCACGACATCGGGCCATCGGACTCCCCTCTCGAGGCCGGGCTCGGCTTCTGCGTGGCCTGGGACAAGCCGGGCGGGTTCACCGGCCGCGAGGCGCTAGCGAGGCTTCGCGAGGCGGGGCCGCCGGCGCGGCGCCTGCTCCAGTTTGTGCTGGAGGACCCTGAGCCGCTTCTCTACCACGACGAACCGGTCTACCTCGACGGCACGCGGGTCGGCCTCACGACCTCGGCGATGTACGGACACACGCTCGGCGCGGCCGTGGCGCTCGGCTACGTGAACGTCCCGGCTGGCGTGGCGGCGACGGAACTTGAGGGCAGTCGCTACCAGATCGACATCGAGGGCACTCGCTACCCCGCACGCGCGTCGCTGAGCCCCCTGTACGACCCGAAGGGCACGCGGCTACGGGCCTGAGGCACGCCCGCGCGCCTCACTGCGCGCCGAGCATCCCGACGATCGGCAGGCGCGCGGCACGGACCGCCGGAAAGATCCCGCCGATCAAGCCGACGACCAGCGCGAGGGTGAGCGCCGTCAGGCAGAGTCCCGGCGTCACCTGGAACGTGAAGATAACCTGCGTGAAGTTCGAGCTCAGCGTCTTGGCGGTAAAGCCGTGAAAGATGAGCGCCGCGGCCGCGGTACCCAACAGCCCTCCGACCAGTGCCAGCACGAGGGCCTCCGCCAGCGTGCCCGCAAAAGTCGGGATGCCACCGAAGCCGATCGCACGCAGGGTCGCAATCTCGGTGCCACGGGCGGCGACCGAGCTGTACATCGTGTTTAGCGCGCCCGCGAGCGCGCCGATCGCCATGATTATCGCGAGTGGCCAGCCGAGCGTGCTGATGAGGCCACCCGACTGCTTGGCCTGCTCGGCAAAATAGTCGGCCTCGGTCTGGACGGAGAGCTTGAGGCGCGGATCGCCATCGACGTACGCCTTGAAGGCGGCGAACTGCGCCGGTGAACTGAGCCGCGCACGGAAGGTCTGGAAGAAGTTGAGGCGGTTGAAGGCGCTCTGTACCACGCCGACGTCGGCCCACAGCTCCGACTCGCGTACCGTGCCGCCGTCCTCGAAGACGCCGACGACGGTCCAGGTGCTCTGGCCGAGTCGCAACGTCTTGCCGACGTCGAATCCGGAGAACTCGCGCACGATGCCGCGGCCGGCGACGATCTCGTTGGTGCCGGACTGGAACATCCGGCCCTCGGTGATGCGGACGTTGTGGCGAAGCGCGACGCCCTCGGCCGAGATGCCGCGCAGCGAAAGATTGGCACGCAGGCCGTTCGAGCGGCTGGTGCCATCGACCACGATGTAGAGCTCGCCCGACACCAGCGCCTTGTCGCCCTGGTGCACGACGCCAGGGCCTTCCTCGACGAGCATGCCCTGCTCGCGCGAAACGACGCTGTTGAGCTCCGCGCCCGCGCCGTCGCGTGTCAGGATCACGATGTCGGCGGAGCCGGCACTGCTCTGCGCCTTCTTGAAGCCGTTTGCCATCGACAGGAACGCGAGCAACACGGCGACCACGAGTGCGATCGCGACAACGGTCGACAGCGACATCCAGAAGCGCTGCGGGATACTGCGGATGTTCATGCCTGCAATGGCCACGGCCTGGCGAAAGACGCTACCCACGGTCAGTTCCTCCCGAGCGCAGTGACAATGCGCAGCCTGAGCGCCGACCAGGCGGGAATCGCTCCGGTCACGAGGCCGAGCAACACGGCAAGCCCGATGCCCGCAGCGAATACCGGTGCCGTGACGACGACTCCCGGAATGAACGCCTCGATCTTGCTGCGGGCGAGCGTGAGGATCGCGGCCGCCCCGCCGAGTCCGAGCAAGGCGCCTGTCAGCGCGAGCAGCAGCGACTCGGCGATCACCTGCATCGAAATTGTCCGGCCGGTGAAGCCGAGCGCCTTCAGCACGCCGATCTCGCGGGTCCGCTCGCGCACCGCCATGACCATCGTGTTGCCGACGATCAGCAGGATCGCTGCAAAGGCAGTGCTGACCACCAGCGTGATGATCAGCGCAATGTTGCCGAGCTGGGCGACGAAGGCTTTGTTGAACGCCGCCGCCGTATCGGTGCTCGTTTCGTACGGAGAGTTCGCGAACATCCCGTCGATCTTTTTCTCGATCGATTCGTTGAGCGACGCCGAGGTGGTCGTGAACACGATCATGCTGGTCGTGTCGCGCGCGAAGGTCACCGTCTCGTCGAAGAACTTGTGGCTCATCAGCACCAGGCTTTCGCGGTTCGGATCGTCGGGGGCGCTGAAGATCACGGAGACGTCGAATTCCCAGACGTGCGAGCCGTCGGCGCGCGAAAAGATATTGGACGAGATCGGAATGTGATCGCCCACCTTCCAGCCATACTTCGCGGCGACGGTACGGCCGACCGCGACCCCGACGCGGTTTTTGACCCAGGCGTCGCGCTGCGCGTCCGGCATCTGCATCTTTGGATAGACGTCCAGCCAGGACTGCGGATCGACCGCGAACATGATGATGACGTTGCGCGGATCCTGGTAGTAGCCGCCGAACCAGGATTGCGAGGTCGCGCGCACGACTCCCTGGACCTGCTGGATCCGGTCGACGTAGCTGATCGGCAGCGGCACGGTGAAGTTGATCTTGTTCACCGTCACCAGCCGGTCGGCCGCCGCAGAGTTCTCACCGGCATTGAAGCCGTGCAGGAACGCCTCCAGTGCCGCGAACATCAGGAAGGCGATGAAAATCGCCACCAGCATCAGGATGGTCCGCAGCTTGCGCCGACCGAGGTTCTTGGCGACCAGCACCGCGTGGTTCATGTGAGCGACGTCCGCTCGACGAACACGCCCTTGTTGAGGTGCAGCGTGCGCTTGGCGTGGTTCGCGGCTTCCGGGTCGTGGGTCACGACGATGACCGTCTTGCCGTGATCGCGATTGAGCAGGGCGAGCAGCGCCAGCACCTCATCGGCGGTCGTGCGATCGAGATCGCCGGTCGGTTCGTCGCAGAGCAGCACCTTGGGGTCCGAAACAATTGCGCGGGCAATGGCGACGCGCTGTTGCTGGCCGCCGGACATCTCGCGCGGATAGTGCCTGGCGCGATCGGCGAGCCCGACGAGCTCAAGCGCGACGGCGACATTGCGGCGCCGGTCCTTGGCGCTCAGCCTGGTGAGCAGGAGCGGCAGTTCCACGTTCTGCGCCGCCGTCAGTACCGGCATCAGGTTGTAGAACTGGAATATGAAGCCGACGTTCGCGGCGCGCCAGCGCGACAGCTGGCTCTCATTCAGCGAATCGACGCGCTGGCCGTCGAACAGGATCTCGCCCGAAGTCACGTGATCGATGCCACCGAGCACGTTCAGGAGCGTCGTCTTCCCCGAACCCGACGGGCCCATGATCGCGACGTAATCCTTGAGCGGAATGTCGAGGTCGAGGTTGTCGAAGATCGTGATCGTCTCCTTGCCCTTGACGAAACGCTTCGAGACATTGCGCAGTTGAAAGGAAAAATCTGGCATGCGGGCGTCCTAGTGAATGGGGCTCAGGTCGAGCGTGCCGCGGTGAACGACACCTTGACCGCCATGTCCGGAAGGATCCGGGGATCCTTCGAAAGAATCGCGATGCGCACGCGCACTGTCGCCTTCTCGCGGTTGGCGGTCGGCACGATGGCGATCACGCGCGCGGGAATCGACCAGTCGGCGTAGGCATCGAGCGTCGCCGTGACCGATTGCTCGGCCTTCACGCGCGAGATGTAGGCCTCGTTGACGTCGACCTCGATCTCGAGGCTGTCCATGTCGACGAGCGTGCAGATACCCGTGCGCGTGAAGCCGCCGCCCGCCGACATCGGCGAGATGATCTCGCCCGGCTGCGCATTCTTGTCGACGACGACGCCGGGGAAGGGCGCGACGATGCGGTGCTTGCCGAGGACCTCGAATTGGTGCTTCGCGTCCGAGCGCGCGGTCGTCAGTTCCGCCTCCGAGCGCGTCACCTGCGCGTGCAGGTCGGCCGCCTGGGTGTCGGCCTTGGTAACGTCGGCATCGCTGACGAGATGCGCCTTCGCGAGGCCTTGCGTGCGCGTCTGGATGCGCTCGGCGTCGGTGAGTTCCGCACGTGTTGCGGCGAGCGTCGCGACCGCCGAGTCCACCCGCGAGGTCGCCGTCGCGAAGTCGGTCGCGGCCAGCGTGTCGTCAAGGCGCGCGAGCAACTGGCCCTTCTGCACGACCATTCCTTCCTCGACCAGCACTTCGGCAACCCGGCCGGTGATCTCCGCGGCGACGGTGGCCCGGCGACGCGCGACGACATAGCCCGAAGCGACGAGGTTGCCGGCCTCGACGGCTTTCGCCGCGGTGCTCGCCGGCGCCGCGTCGGCGGTCGCTGCCGGCGCTGCTGCGGCAGGATCCGCCGGCGTGCGCCCCCACAGCAGCCAGGCGCCGAGCCCGACGACGACGGCGCCGATGCCGATGCCGGCCAGCAGCATCAGCCAGGGCGGCTGGCCGTCGTCCCCGTCGAATGCGGGCTCCGCCGGGCGGACGATCTTTAGGGAAGCAAGCTGGGAGGAGCGCTGGTCGTCGTTCATGGGGCGGTCAGGCGTTGCTCAATGAAGGAGGAACCGAACGGTCGGCCGGCAAACCGGCACGCGCGTTCGATCGGTCCATTATTGCTCGGCCGCCCGCTCGCTGCCGGCGTTCCGTCGGGAGTGCTCCTGGAAGCGGGGCGGTCGGAGCGGCGCAAGGCCGGTCCCGAGGGGCGGGAGTCAGCGACCCGCGACGTCGAGGTGTGCGAGCGGCAGGCGGGCGGAGCGCTTGACCGTCTCGAGCACGATGCTTGACTGGACGTCGCGAACGCTCGGGATCTTGAGCAGTTTCCGGAGAACCACGCTCTGCAGCGACTCGAGGTCGGGCACGACCACGTGCAGGATGAAGTCGTGAGCGCCGGTCATCGCGAAGCAGGCGATCACCTCGTCAAGGTGCGCTAGCGCCCGCTTGAACTGCTCGACGTTGTCGTCGGTATGGCGCTCGAGCCGGACCTGGACGAAGGCCTGGACGGAGAGGCCGAGCGATCGTGGCTCGACGACCGCCGTGTAGCCGAGGATCACTCCCGCCTCCTCGAGCTGCCGCACGCGCCGCGCGCACGGCGTTGGCGAGAGTCCGATTCGCTCCGCAAGCTCGACGACCGACAGGCGCCCGTCCTGTTGCAGCGCAGCGAGAATCTCGGTGTCGCGACGGTCGATCGCCATGGGAAACGGCTTATATGAGAGACGTTTTTAGAGATTATCACTAAAAATGACCCGTTTGAGATCGGCTATTAGGCGATGTCGCCACCCCGATAGGCCTACCATGGGCCGGCGGCTGCGGTCGGCCGCGCCGGTCGGGCGGGTTCGCCATGTCAGTAGCGGCCGAGGCCTTTGTCGCGGGACACCCAGACGACTGGCGCCGGATCCTGCCGTTCGTATTCCAGTCCCGCGCGCTCGACGACCTGGAGGAATCCCAGCTCGTCCCCTCGAAGGAAGTGCTGTACCAGTTCAGCGCCCGCGGGCACGACGTCACGCAGGCCGTGCTCGCGCAGCACCTGACCGGGCTTCGCGATGGGATCGCCGCGTACTACCGCTCGCGACCGCTCGTGCTCTCCCTTGGCCTCGAGCTCGAGGAGGCGCTCGCCTCGACCATGATGCGCGCGGGCAGCATGAGCGACGGTCGCGACATCGGCGTCGTCTTCAACCTGCCGCGGGCGGACGGGCCGTGCGTGCTGCCGGGCTGCGGTGGCGTCGGTACCCAGTACACCCCGGCGATCGGGTGGGCGCAGGCGATCCGGTATCACGCCGAGGTGCTGGGCGATGAGAGCTACCGGGGCTCGATCGCGCTCGTCTGCGGCGGCGAGGCGTCCACCGCCACCAACGGCTTCTGGTCGGCGCTCAACATCGCAACCACGCAGCGGCTTCCGGTGCTCTTCTTCATCGAAGACAACGGCTACGGCATTTCCGTGAAGTCGGACCTGCAGACGCCGGGCGGCAACATCGCCGCGAACCTGGCCTCGTTCAGGAACCTCACGGTGTTCGACGGTGACGGCGGCGATCCCGAGACCGCACCCGGCCTCATCGCCGAAGCGGTCGCGCGGGTGCGCGCGGGGCAGGGCCCCGTGCTCCTGCGCCTCACGGTACCCCGACTCTCGGGCCACTCCGGCCAGGACTCGCAGGCCTACAAGTCAACCGAGGAAATCGCGGCGGAGCGCGCGCGCGATCCGCTCACGCGTCTTAAGGCCTATCTGGTACCGCATCGCCTCGGCGCTGAGGAGTGGGCGGCTCTGGAGAGCCGCGCGCGCAACGATGTCGCGCGCGCACTCGCCCGCGTTCAGCGCCGCCCGGGCGTCGATCCGTCGCGGGCCACGCGGTTTGTGTTCAGCGAATCCGACGATTCCGGTGGCACCGACGTGCAGATCCAGGGCGGCCTGCTCGCGCTCGGCATCGAGGCTGCGCCGGGCGTACGCGTGGCCGAGCCGACGGGCTCGCGGATCAACATGGTGACGGCAATCAGGCGCACGCTCGACCACGAACTCGCGATCAACCCGCGCGTCCTCGTGTTCGGCGAAGACGTCGGCCGCAAAGGCGGTGTGCACGCGGCGACGCAGGGCCTGCAGGACAAGTTCGGCGTGGCGCGGGTGTTCGACACGAGCCTCTCCGAGGAAGGCATCATCGGCCGCGCGGTCGGGATGGCACTCGCCGGACTCATGCCGGTCCCCGAGATCCAGTTTCGCAAGTACGCCGAGCCCGCGGCCGAGCAGCTCAACGACCTGGGTTCGCTGCGCTGGCGCACCGCGAACCGCTACGCCGCGCCCATGGTCGTGCGCATGCCGGGCGGCTACTTCAAGTGCGGCGATCCGTGGCACAGCCAATGCAATGAGGTGCAGTTCGTGCACGCCGTCGGCTGGCGCGTCGCAATGCCGGCCAATGCCGAGGACGCGGTGGGACTTCTGCGCACGGCGCTGCGCGGCAACGATCCGACCATCTTCTTCGAGCACCGCGCGATGCTCGACGCTGCCTCCGCGCGGCGTCCGTATCCCGGCGATGATTTCGTCGTGCCCTTTGGCGAGGCACGCCGGGTGCGCGCGGGCGATGCGGCGACGATCGTCACGTGGGGCGCAATGGTCGAGCGCTGCGAACGCGCGGCGGAGGAGACGGGCATCGCCGCCGATATCCTCGACCTGCGCACGCTCGTGCCATGGGACAAGGCGGCGGTTCTCGGGTCGGTCGCCCGGACCCGCCGCTGCCTGATCGTGCACGAGGACGGGCTCACGGCCGGTTTCGGCGCCGAGATCGCCGCGACCCTCGCGAAGGAGGCATTCTTCAGCCTCGATGCACCGACCGAGCGGCTAGCGATGCCCGACATACCGAGCCCGCACAGCCCGGCCCTCCTCGAGGCGGTACTGCCGAGCGTCGAGCGCATCGCGGCACTCCTGACAGCAGTCGTCAGCGCATGAACGCCGCGGCCAACGTCGATATCGTCGTGCCGAGCGAGTCCTTCGAGGGTACGCGTGCCCGGCTGCTGCGCTGGCTGAAGGCGCCGGGGCAACCGGTGACTCTCGGTGAACCGCTGGTGGAGGTCGAGACCGACAAGGTCACGGTCGAGATTCCCGCGCCAGCCGCGGGCGTGCTCGGAGCGGCGCTAAAGAACGTCGATGACGAGCTCAACGTGGGTGACGTGCTGGGCCAGATCCGGGCGGACGCGAGCGCGGCGCAACCGGTCGTGGCGGCCGCCGCCCCGGCGCGGGCCCGGGGACCGGTCGCGGCGCCGAGCGCGCCCGGCGATGCAGGAGCATCCGGGAACCTGAGCCCCGCCGTGCGCAGGCTGCTGGCGCAGCACGGGCTCGCCGCGTCCGACGTCGCCGGAACCGGCACGGGCGCCCGCGTCTCGGTCGATGACGTGCTGCGTCACGTCGAAGAGCGCGGTCGCGCACCCGCCGCGACGAGCGCGCGGCCCGAGGCGCTGCCGGATGCGAACAGCGCCGTCGAGCGGGTGCCGCACTCGCCGACGCGGCGACGCACCGCCGAGCGCATGGTCGAGAGCCTGCTCCGATCCGCGCCGCACGTGACGACCGTCTTTGAGGCCGATCTCACGGCCGTGTTGGTGCATCGAGCCAGCAAGCGCGCGGAGTACGCCGCCGCCGGAATCCCGCTCACGCTGACCGCGTACTTCGTCGCCGCCACGGTCGCGGCGCTGCGCGCGGTGCCGGAGGCGAACGCTCGCTGGACAGCGGATGCGGTCGAGCTCTTCGGACAGTTCGACATCGGTGTCGCGACCGCGGTCGAAGGTCGCGGCCTCGTGGTACCGATCGTCCGCGACGTCGCCGCGCTCGACCTGAAGGGCATCGCGACGCGGCTCAACGATCTCGCGACGCGCGCGCGCGCCGGCGCGCTGACCCCCGCGGACGTCCGCGGCGGCACGTTCACGATTTCAAATCACGGCGTCAGCGGCAGCCTGCTGGCTGCACCGATCATCATCAACCAGCCGCAGTCGGCGATCCTCGGCATCGGCAAGCTCGAGAAGCGTGCGGTCGTCCTCGAGCAGGGCGGCGAGGACGTGATCGTAGTGAGACCCCGCTGCTACGTGACGCTGACGCTCGACCACCGCGTCATGGACGGCCTCGAGGCGAACCGGTTCCTGAGCGCGTGGGTAGCGGCCATCGACGGCTGGTCGGGCTAGCTGCCGCCGGCCTCGCCGGCCAAGTCAGCGAAGCGAGGCCGCGAGGCCTCCGAAACGTCCGGCGAACGCGGCGCTCGCCAGTGGCAACGGGCCATCAAGCCGCGCTGCCGTCGCGGTGAGGTGCTGCTCCGCGACTGGCGCGAGGCGCTCGTATACCGCGCGACAGAGCGCGTAGGCCTCCTGGCCCACCCAGTCCGGTGGCAGCAATTCCGCGGGCAACACCGGGTCGCGCAAGTGAATCTTCCGGTACTCGTGGATGAGCAGGGTTCGCGCGAGGAAACTCGGTAGCGGCGCCGGCGAGCCGCGCTCCGCCAGCGCCTCGAGGGCGGGGCCAAACTGCGCAACGAAGCGCCGGTAGCGGCCGGCGAGATCGGCGAGGTCCCACGCCGCGGCGGCGAGCCGGCGCGACGAGTCGGGCGCTCCCGGAGCGGTCGTCAACACGACTGCCTTCGACAGCGCCGCCGAGCGGCGCTTGAGCCCCGCAACCTCCGCCGCCGACAATGCCGGGTGCACGAAGACGCCCGGCCTCGCCTCGCCAAAGCCGGCCCAGGCCAGTGCATCGCGCGCGCCTTGCCGGGCGGCCCTGCGGGCGGCCGGCAACAGCACGATCGTCCAGACGCCGGTCCAGGCCTCATCCGGAACGCCGTAGATCTGCTGCGTCGCCGCCGCGAAACGCTCGCGCCCCGCGCGCGACAGCCGGTACTCGCTGCGCCGGCCGCCGCGACGGCTGTCGAGCCAGCCGTCGTCCGCGAGGCGCGCCATCGCGGTACGGACCAGTCGCTCATTGAGGCCAAAAGGTCGCGCGAGTTCGATGAGGCTGCCGAGCGTGATCGCACCGCCCCGCGGCGCGATCGCATCGCCAAAGATCGTGACCAGCAGCGAACCGCCGCGCAGCGGCCGCTGGCGTCGAAAGCGGCTGACCAGTGCGGCGGCGGCGCTCGAGAATTGCTGGGTCATCCGCTCAAGTCTAGCGTGCGCGAAATAACACAGAAATAATTGAATCATTAAGTTTTCTGTGTCATGATTCGATGCGGCTTAATATGCGGAGGACTGCATGTACACCCAGGGTCTCGATGCTCCCGATCCCGAGCGGGCGGTCGCGGCGACTGCGGCCGGCGCGGGTCCCGAGGCGCGTTTCCAGGAGCGGGTCGATGCCGAGGAGAAGATCGAGCCCAAGGACTGGATGCCCGAGGGTTACCGGCAGACGCTGATCCGCCAGATCTCGCAGCACGCGCACTCCGAGATCGTCGGCATGCTGCCGGAAGGCAACTGGATCACGCGCGCGCCCTCGTTGCTGCGCAAGACCATCCTGATCGCGAAGGTCCAGGACGAGGGCGGCCACGGCGCCTATCTCTACAGCGCCGCCGAGACGCTCGGCGTGTCGCGCGAGGAGCTCATCGAGCAACTCCTGTCCGGCAAGGCGAAGTATTCGAGCATCTTCAACTACCCGACGCCCACCTGGGCGGACGTCGGCGCAGTCGGCTGGCTCGTCGACGGCGCGGCGATCATGAACCAGATTCCGCTGTGCCGCTGTTCCTACGGGCCATACGCGCGCGCCATGGTTCGGGTATGCCGCGAGGAGAGTTTCCACCAGCGCCAGGGCTACGAGATCATGCTGCGCCTCGCGAAGGGCACCGCGGGTCAGCGGCAGATGGCGCAGGACGCGCTCGATCGCTGGTGGTGGCCGTCGCTGATGATGTTCGGGCCCTCCGACACCGACTCCAAGCACAGCGCACAGTCCATGCGCTGGAAGATCAAGCGCTTCTCGAACGACGAGTTGCGCCAGAAGTTCGTCGATTTCACGGTCCCGCAGGCCGACTACCTCGGCCTCAAGGTGCCCGATCCCGAGCTTCGCTGGGACGAGGCCGCCAGCGGCTACCGGTTCGGCGCGATCGACTGGACCGAGTTCAACGACATCCTGAAGGGCCACGGCCCCTGCAACCGCGAACGGCTGGAGGCGCGGCGCAAGGCGCATGCGGAGGGCGCCTGGGTGCGCGAGGCCGCGCTCGCGTACGCCGCGAAGCATCGTCCCACCGCCGAACGCGCGGCCTGAGCCGTCAACCCCGAGGAGCCGAACTGTGCCTGCAACTCAGACCTGGCCGCTCTACGAAATCTTCATCCGCGCCCGCGGCGGCCTCGACCACAAGCACGTCGGCAGCATCCACGCGGTCGATGCGACGATGGCGCTCGAACACGCGCGCGACGTCTACACGCGCCGGATGGAAGGCGTCAGCATCTGGGTGGTCCGCTCGACGGACATCTTCGCTTCGGATCCCGCGGACGCGGATTCTTTGTTCGAGCCGGCGCGCGACAAGGTCTACCGCCACCCGACTTTCTACGACATTCCGGACGAGGTTAAGACGCTGTGAGCGCAGCCGCCTCATCGGTCAAGTCCGACTTGCTGCGCGACTTCGTGCTGCAGCTCGCCGACAGCAACCTGATCCTCGGCCAGCAGCTGGGCGCGTGGGTCGGGCATGCGCCGGCGCTCGAGGAAGACCTCGGCCTCGCCAACACCGCGCTCGACCTGATCGGGCAGGCGCGCCTCCTGTTCGCCTATGCGACCGAGCTCGACGGCCGCGGCCAGAACGAGGACCAGCTCGCGTTCCTGCGCGATCAGCAGCAGTACCGGAACGTCACGCTCGTCGAGCAGCCGAACGGCGACTTCGGCCACACGATCGTGCGCCAGGTGCTGTTCGATGCCTACCAGCTCGAGTTCTACGAGCGCCTGCAGCACTCCTCCAACGCGCGCCTCGCGGCGATCGCCGCCAAGGCGGTCAAGGAGACGCGCTATCACCTGCGCTATAGCGGCAGCTGGCTCGTGCGCCTTGGCGATGGCACCGTCGAGAGCCACGAACGCGTGCAGCAGGCGCTCGATCGCCTGTGGCCGTTCACGCGCGAGCTGTTCGACGAGGCGGATGATGATCGCGCCCTCAGTGCCGCGGCAATCGTTCCGCCGCTCGCCGAGATCGAGGAGCGCTGGTCGGCGCGCCTCGCGCCGCTGTTTGCCGAGGCGACGCTGAAGCGCCCCGAGGCGAGCCCTTACCGCTGGTACGGCCGCCGCGGCGTGCACACCGAGCACCTCGGCTACATCCTCGCGGAGATGCAGTACCTGCCGCGCGCGTTCCCGGACGCAACCTGGTGAACCCGTGACGCCGGCGATCCCTTCCGCCGCCGCTCGCCCGTCGGGAGCTTTGCTCGAGAGTCGCGCATGGACGGCGCTTCGCGAGGTTCCCGATCCCGAGATACCGGTCTTGAGCGTCGTCGACCTCGGCGTGATCCGTCACGTGTACGTCGATGCAGAGGGCGCGGTCGAGGTCGGCCTCGCGCCGACTTACTCCGGGTGCCCGGCGACGGCGGTCATCCGCGAGAGCGTGCTGGTGGCGCTGCGCGCAGCGCTCGGTGCGAGCGTGAGCGTCGTCGAGGTGCTGTCACCGCCTTGGACCAGCGACTGGATCAGCGCGGCGGGCCGCGACAAGCTCGAGCACTACGGAATAGCGCCGCCCGCGCAGGCGGTTGGCTCGTCACGCGCGCTGTGGCACGCGGAGGCGGCTCGGCGCTGCCCGCGCTGCGCATCCGAGGACACCGCCGAACTCAGCCGCTTCGGCTCGACGCCGTGCAAGGCTCTGCACCGCTGCAACGCGTGCCTCGAGCCGTTCGAGTACTTCAAGTGCATCTGAACTTCCATCCGCTGCCGATCGTTGCCCGCGAGCTCGCGGCCGACGATGCGATCTGTCTCACGCTCGCGATTCCGGAAGCGCTGCGCGCGGACTACCGGTTCGAGCCCGGGCAGCATGTGGCGTTGCGCGCGACGCTCGGTGGCCGCGAAGTGCGCCGTACCTACTCGATCATCAACGGCGCGGCGGGCGAGGTGCTGCGTCTCGGGATCCGCGTGCAGGGGCCGGGCGGGCTTTCACACTACCTCGCCCACGAGACCGCGGTCGGCGACTCGGTCGAGGCCTTGAGTCCGACCGGGCGTTTCATCCGGGCGGCGGGAGGGGACGCGCCGCGTTCCTACGTGGCCTTTGCCGCGGGTAGCGGAATCACCCCGGTGCTCTCGATCGTGACGGCGGTGCTCGAGAAGGAACCCAACAGCCGGTTCGTGCTCGTTTACGGCAATCGCACCACGGCGCGCACGATGTTCCTGGAGGACGTGCTTGCGCTCAAGAACCGCTTCCTCGGCCGCTTCGCCGTGCATTTCATCATGAGCCGGGAACCGCAGGAGATCGAGCTCTTCAACGGCCGGCTCGACGGCGCGAAGATTGCCGAACTCGCCGGGCTGCTATTCGACCCGACAACGGTCGATGAGATCTTCATCTGCGGGCCGGGTGACATGGTGACGGCGACGCGCGAGGCGCTGCGCGCACTCGGCACGACCGCGCCCATGCATTTCGAGCGCTTTACGACCTCGGTGGCACTCGCGGCCAAGGAAACGCGCACGCCGACGGCAACGGCCGCCGACGCCGCGACGGTAACGGTGATCCAGGACGGCCGGCGTCGCAGCTTCGCGATGCTGCCCTCCGATTCGTCGGTACTCGACGCCGCGGCCCGCGCCGGGCTCGAGTTGCCGTTCTCCTGCCGGGCGGGCGTCTGCTCGACCTGCCGCGCGCGTGTCGTCGCGGGGTCCGTCACGATGGCACACAACGTGGCGCTCGAGGACTGGGAACTCGACGCCGGATTCGTGCTCTGCTGCCAGGCGCGGCCGACCAGTCGTGAGCTCGAGCTCAGCTACGACGACAAGTGAGCGAAGTCCAAGTTCCTGGGGATATAGCGTGACCTACGAAAACATCCTGCTGAAGATTGCCGACGGTGTCGGCCGCATCACGCTCAATCGCCCCGACAAGCTCAATAGCTTCACCGCCGCGATGCACGCTGAGCTCAAGGACGCGCTCGGTCAGCTCGTGCCGCGCGGCGCGCGCGTGCTCGTGCTCACGGGCGCCGGACGTGGCTTTTGCGCCGGGCAGGATCTTGGCGATCGGGCGGTAGCGCCCGGTGGCAAGGGCGCAGACCTCGGCGAGTCCATCGAAAAGAACTACAAGCCGCTCGTGCTCGCGTTCGCCAACCTGCCCATGCCGGTGGTGGCGGCCGTCAACGGCGTCGCGGCAGGGGCAGGCGCCAACATCGCGCTCGCCTGCGACATCGTCATCGCGGCGCGCTCCGCGACCTTCATCCAATCCTTCACGAAGCTTGGCCTCGTACCCGACAGCGGCGGTACTTGGATTCTGCCGCGCCTCGCCGGCACCGCGCGCGCACTCGGCCTCGCCCTGCTCGGGGAGCGCCTGCCGGCGGAACAGGCGGCCGCATGGGGACTGATCTGGCGCTGCGTCGAGGACGCCGAACTCGCCGGTGTCGTCGACGCGCTCGCTGCCCAGCTCGCCACCGCGCCGACCCGTGGGCTCGCGGCGACGCGCGCCGCGATCCGCGAGGCGTGGGGGCGCACGCTCGAACAAGCACTCGATGCCGAGCGCGACCTGCAGCGCGAGCTCGGCTGGTCGAAGGATTATGCCGAGGGCGTGGCCGCGTTCACCGAGAAGCGCGCGCCGCGGTTCACCGGCACCTGAGCCGCATGAGAAGACCGGAGTTCAGGTGACCGTCACGAATCAGCAATCGGCCGAACGGACCGCGCGTGCGCTCTACGCGACCGACCGGGCCTCGCAGGGTCTCGGCATGACGCTCGTCGAGGTCGACGTCGGTATGGCGCGGGTGACGATGACGGTGCGCGCGGACATGACCAACGGCCACGGCATCTGCCACGGCGGCTTCATCTTCGCGCTCGCCGACAGCGCATTCGCGTTCGCGTGCAACAGCCACGGCGAGCCGACTGTCGCCGCCGGCGTCATGGTCGACTTCGTCGCGCCCGCGCGACTTAACGACGTGCTGACCGCGGTTGCGCTCGAGCAGTGGCTCGGCGGCCGCACGGGGCTCTACGACATGGTGGTCACCGCTGCCGACGGACGCGTCATCGCGCACCTGCGCGGACGCTCGCACCGGCTCAAGACTCCGACTACCGACTCCGGACGATAAGGACCGAGGACATGCGTGAAGCCTTCATCTGCGATGCGATCCGGACCCCGATCGGGCGCTACGGCGGCGCATTGTCGGGCGTGCGCCCGGACGACCTGGCCGCTATCCCGTTGCGCGCGCTGCTCGCGCGAAATCCCGCGCTTGATGCCGCTGCCATCGACGACGTCTTGATGGGCTGCGCGAACCAGGCGGGGGAGGACAACCGCAACGTCGCGCGCATGGCGACGTTGCTCGCGGGGATTCCGGAGACGGTCGCGGGCGCGACGATCAATCGCCTGTGCGGCTCGGGCCTCGACGCGATCGCGATCGGCGCCCGCATGATCAAGAGCGGTGAGGCCGACGTCGTGATCGCGGGCGGCGTCGAGAGCATGAGCCGCGCACCTTACGTGCTCGCCAAGGCGGCGACCCCGTTCGCGCGCGACGTACAGATGTTCGACACGACGATCGGCTGGCGATTCGTGAATCCGCTCCTCAAGAAACAGTGCGGCGTCGATTCGATGCCGGAAACGGCGGAGAACGTCGCCGCCGATTTCTCGATCAGCCGTCCCGACCAGGACCGCTTTGCGCTCAGGAGCCAGGAGCGCGCGCTGGCCGCACAGGCGAGTGGCTACTTCGCCGAGGAAATCGTGCCGGTGGTAGTGCCCGGCAAGAAGAACGAGAGCGTGACCGTCGATCGCGACGAGCATCCGCGCGCGACCAGCCTCGAGTCGCTCGCGCGCCTCGGCACGCCGTTTCGTGAGGGCGGCACCGTGACGGCCGGCAACGCCTCGGGCGTGAACGACGGCGCGGCGGCCGTGCTGCTCGTGAGCGCGGACGCGGCCCGGCGCTTCGGCCTCGTGCCGCGCGCGCGGGTTGCGGGTGCCGCGGTTGCCGGTGTTGCGCCGCGCATCATGGGCATGGGGCCGCTCCCGGCGAGCAGGAAGCTGCTCGCACGCCTCGGCTGGTCGCTTGCCGAGCTCGACGTGATTGAGCTCAACGAGGCATTCGCCGCCCAGGCGCTCGCCGTACTGCGCGAGCTCGGGCTCCCCGACGATGCGGCGCACGTCAATCCGCACGGCGGTGCGATTGCGCTTGGACATCCGCTCGGCGCGAGCGGCGCACGCCTCGCGACGACCGCACTCAACCAGTTGACCCGCACCGGCGGCATGCGCGCGCTGTGCACGATGTGCATCGGCGTCGGCCAGGGGATCGCACTCGCCCTCGAGCGCGTCTGAGTGGGCAGTCCGCGCACATGAACTTGCCCGTCCGTTGCCGGGTCGATGACGGGATCGCAATCCTCACGATCGAGAGTCCGCCGGTCAACGCGCTCGCGCATCCGGTCCGCCAGGCACTGCTGGCTGCCGTCGTCGCCGCCGAAGCGGATGGGGCCGTGCGTGCGCTCCTGATCCACGGTGCCGGTCGGTGTTTCGTGGCCGGTGCCGACATTCACGAGTTCGAGGCGGCGCCCCGCGAACCGCTGCTCAACGACGTGCTGCTGCGGCTGGAGGCCTGCACGAAGCCCGTCATCGCCGCACTCAACGGCACCACGCTTGGCGGCGGGCTCGAACTCGCGCTCGCGTGCCACTACCGCTGCGCGACCGCCGAGGTGACGCTTGGCCTCCCGGAGATCAAGCTCGGCCTGCTGCCGGGATCGGGAGGCACGCAGCGGTTGCCGCGCGTGGTCGGCGCCAGCGTCGCGCTCGACCTGATGCTGGGCGGCACCCCGATCGGCGCCGCGCGCGCGCACGAACTCGGGATCCTCGATCGGCTCATCGGCGGCAGCGACGTGCTCGAGGGAGCGCTCGCCTACGCACGCGAGCTCGTGCAGGCACGGGTGCCGCCGCGGCGGCTGTGCGCGGCGAGCGTGCCCGGCCCGAAGCCCGACCCGGCGATGTTCGCGGAGCGCCGCGCCCGGGCGGCGCGGGAGCAGCCGGGCCTGCTGGCGCCGGGCTACATCGTCGACTGCGTCGAGGCGGCCGGCGAGCAGCCCTTCGCTGCCGCGCTCGCGCTGTCGCGGCGCCGCTTCGAGGAGTGCCGCGTCTCGGTCGCCTCGCGAAGCCTCAGGCATCTCTTCTTCGCCGAGCGTCCGCGCGCAGGCCCGCTGCCGCGCCCGACCGCGCGACGCGTGCAGCGCGTCGCCGTCATCGGCGCGGGCACGATGGGCGCGGGAATTGCCATCAGCCTCGTGACCTCCGGCCACGAGGTCGTACTCATCGACCCGCAGCCAGCCGCGGTCGCCGCAGGTCTCAAGCGCGTGGCCACGATCCTCGAAAGCGCCGCGGCCAAGGGCCGCATGAGCGCTGCCGAGGCCGCCGCCGCCATCGGCCGCGTCACGAGCTCGGCGGAGCTCGCGGCGGCGGCGCCAGCGGATCTGGTCATCGAGGCAGTATTCGAGAGCATGGCCGTCAAGCGCGAGGTCTTTGGCGCCCTCGATCGGATCTGCCGTGCGGACGCCGTGCTCGCGACCAATACCTCGACGCTCGATGTCGATGAGATCGCCGCCGCGACGAGTCGCCCCGCAGCGGTCGTCGGCATGCACTTCTTCAGCCCCGCCAACGTCATGCGTCTCGTAGAGGTGGTTCGCGGCGCCGCGAGCGCACCGGACGTGGTCGCGACCGCGCTGGCAACCACGCGGCATATGGGCAAGCTCGGCGTCGTCGTCGGCAACGGCTTCGGCTTCGTGGGCAACCGGATGCTGTACGCCTATGGTCGCGAGAACCAGCTGATGCTGCTCGAGGGCGCGAGTCCCGCCCAGATTGACGGGGCGCTCCGGCAGTTCGGCATGGCGATGGGCCCGAATGCGGTCGGCGACCTCGCGGGACTCGACATCGGCTATCGCGTGCGCCGCGAGCGCAAGGACCGGCCGAGCGACCCGCGCTACTACCGGGTGGCGGACGCGCTGGTCGAGGCCGGGCGCCTCGGGCAGAAAACCGCACGCGGCGCCTATCGCTACGAGGCGGGTAGCCGCGATCCGATTCCGGATCCCGATGTCGATGCGCTGATCGAGCGCGAGGCGGCGAGCCTCGGCGTGATTCGGCGCAGCTTCACGGGAGAGGAGATCGTCAATCGCTGCATTTTCGCGCTCATCAACGAGGGCGCGCGCCTGCTCGAGGAGGGCGTCGCGCTCGCGGCGGCGGACATCGACGCGATCTGGTGCAACGGATACGGGTTTCCGCGCCTGCGCGGCGGGCCGATGTTCCACGCCGACACGATTGGCCTCGCGGCGGTGCTCGCGGGTGTCGAGCACTTTGCGGGGCTCTACGGCGCAAAGGATTGGGCCGCCTCGCCGCTGCTGCGCACGCTCGCGGGCAATGGGCAGGGGTTCGTCGAATGGGACAGGGCGCGCACCGCGGGTGCGCGCGCGTCGGGAGGATCGCCGTGAAGCTCAAGAGCTACGTACTCGGTCAGTGGGTCGAGGGCGAGGGCGCCGGCGTCGCGCTCAAGGACGCGACCACGGGCGCGACCGTCGGTACGGCGTCGAGCGCGGGAATCGATTTCAGGGCAGTCCTCGAGCACGCGCGCGAGCAGGGCGGGCCGGCACTGCGCGGGTTCACCTTCCACGAGCGCGCGGCGAAGCTGCGGGCGCTCGGCAAGCGCCTTGCCGAGTTCAAGGACGAGTTCTACGAGATCTCCTACCGCACCGGCGCGACGAAAGCGGATTCGTGGATCGACATCGACGGCGGCATCGGTACGATGCTGGTGTTTGCAAGCAAGGGCAGCCGTGAGCTGCCGAACAGTCGTGTCTTCGTCGACGGCAACCTCGAAATGCTGTCGCGGGGCGGCAGCTTCGTGGGCCAGCACATTTGCGTGCCGCTCGAGGGCGCCGCGGTGCACATCAACGCCTTCAATTTCCCGGTGTGGGGGATGCTCGAGAAGCTCGCGCCGACATTGCTCGCGGGTGTCCCCGCCATCGTGAAGCCGGCGACCGCGACCTGCTACCTGACGGCAGCGGTCGTTCGGCGCATCGTCGAATCGGGGATCCTGCCGGCAGGCGCGCTGCAGCTCGTGGCCGGCAGCCTCGGCGATCTCCTTGATCACCTCAATTGCCAGGATGCGGTTTCGTTCACGGGTTCGGCGGCGACGGCGCAGCGCCTCAAGACCCATCCGGTCATCGTGCGCGAATCCGTGCGCTTCCTCGCCGAGACCGATTCGCTCAACTGTTCGGTGCTCGCGCCGGACGTGATTCCCGCGATGCCGGAATTCGGCTTGTTCATCGAGGAAGTCGTCCGCGAGATGACCGTGAAGGCGGGCCAGAAGTGCACGGCCATTCGCCGCGTGCTGGTGCCGCGTCCGCTGCTCCCCGACACGCTCGCCGCGTTGAAAAGCGCGCTCGCGAAGGTCGTCGTCGGCGATCCGCGGGCGGCGGACGTAAGCATGGGCCCGCTGGTCGGACTCGAGCAGCGCCGCGAGGTGCTGGCTCGCATTGATGAACTGCGTGCCGAAACGAGCATCGTGTGCGGCGATCCGGGCAGAGCCTCGGCCGCCGGCGCAGCGGCGCCGCAGGGAGCCTTCCTCGAACCCGTGCTGCTCCTCTGTGACGCCCCCGGGAGTGCGCGCGCGGTCCACGAGGTCGAGGCCTTCGGGCCGGTCGCGACGGTGCTGCCCTACACGGACGTCGCGGAGGCAATTTCGCTCGCTCGCCGCGGCGGCGGCAGTCTCGTCGCCTCGGTCTTTACCGCGGACGATGCGCTCGCCGCGCGGCTCGTGCTCGGGCTTGCCCCGTTCCACGGCCGGATCGTGGTCGTGAACCGGCGCTGCGCGAAGGAGTCGACCGGGCATGGATCGCCGCTGGCACCACTCGTGCACGGCGGCCCTGGTCGCGCGGGTGGCGGCGAGGAGCTCGGCGGCATGCGTGGCGTCATGCACTACCTGCAGCGCGTGGCGATCCAGGGAACCCCGGACACGATCGCGGCGGTTACCGGGCGCTGGGTGCGCGGTGCCGCCGAGCTAGACTCCGGCCGCCATCCTTTCCGGATGCCGTTCGGCGCGCTCGCGATCGGCCATACGTTCAAGTCCGGCGAGCGCACGGTCACGGTGGAGGACATCGAGGAGTTCGCGCGCCTGACGGGGGATAATTTCTACGCGCACATGGACGAGCGTGAAGCGGCGCGCAACCCGCTGTTCGGCGGTCGCGTGGCGCACGGCTATTTCCTGATCTCCGCGGCGGCAGGGCTGTTCGTCGATCCCGACTACGGCCCGGTGCTCGGCAACTACGGCCTCGATCACCTGCGGTTCGTGAAGCCCGTGAAGCCGGGCGACCGGATCAAGGTGCGCCTGACGTGCAAGGAAAAGGCACTGCGCCCGGAAAAGGGCTGGGGCGAAGTCACCTGGGATACCGAGATCACGAACCAGGGTGGCGAAACGGTCGCCTCCTATGACGTGCTGACGATGGTGAGCGTGCACGCGATTCCGGACGCGGCGCGACCGGCGTCGTGAGACGGACCCGCGCGGCCGCGCCGACCGACCGCGCCTGACAGGGGAGACCTGACGATGCCCATCGATGTCACCCGCTACCGCGCCGAGTTCGGCAGTCTCGCTTTCGAGGAGCCCGAGCCGCACATTCTCGAGGTCGTCATCGGCAACCCGGGCCGCCTGAACGCGGCGGACGCGGCGATGCACGGCGATCTCTCGAGCGTGTGGCGCGCGATCGACACGGATTCGACCGTCCGCGTCGTGCTCGTGCGCGGCGCGGGCGCCCATTTCTCGTCGGGCGGCGACTTCGCGCTCATCGAACGTATGATCGAGGACGAGGCGACGCTGATCCGCGTGTGGAAGGAAGCTTCCGATCTCGTCTACAACCTCGTGAACTGCTCGAAACCCGTCGTCTCGGCGATCCGCGGGACGGCGGTCGGGGCCGGGCTCGCGGTCGCGCTGCTCGCGGACGTGTCGATCGCCGCGAGCAACGCGCGGCTGCTGGACGGCCACACGCGGCTCGGTGTCGCGGCCGGCGATCACGCGGTCATCATCTGGCCGCTGCTGTGCGGGCTCGCCAAGGCCCGCTATTACCTGCTCACCAACAAGCCCCTGACCGGTGCCGAGGCCGAGCGCATCGGGCTCGTCGGGGTGTGCGTCGAGGACGAGGCGGTACTTTCGACCGCGCTCGAGGTGTGCAGGGGCCTGGCGGCTGGCAGCGCGAGCGCCATCCGCTTTACGAAGCACGCGCTCAACAACTGGCTGCGCACGGCGGGACCCAGCTTCGATGCCTCGCTCGCGCTCGAATTCCTGGGCTTTCGGCTCGGCGACGCGCGCGAGGGCCTCGACGCCGTCCGCTCGAAACGGCCGCCCGACTTCAGGGGGCCCGGGCCTGGCTGAGCACGGCGCCGACGGATTCGCGCCGCTGCATTGCACGAGGGGGGAAGGATGACCACGACAGGGAGCGGCGCGCGCGCCGGGCTCGATGCGATTGAGACCGCGAGTCGCGACGAGCTCACGGCGCTGCAGCTCGAGCGGCTGCGCTGGTCGCTCGATCATGCCTACCGCAACGTGCCGCACTACCGCAGCGCGTTCGACCGCGCGGGTGCACGCCCCGACGATGTGCGCTCGCTGGCAGACATCGCGGCCTTTCCGTTCCTCGTGAAGAGCGACCTGCGCGAGAACTATCCCTTTGGCCTCTTTGCGGTGCCGCGCGAGTCGGTCGTGCGCATCCACGCCTCGAGTGGCACGACTGGCAAGCCCACCGTCGTCGGCTACACCAGCAACGATATCGACACCTGGGCAGGGCTGGTCGCGCGGTCCATCTACGCCGCCGGGGGACGACCCGGGCAGATCGTGCACGTTGCCTACGGCTACGGGCTCTTCACCGGCGGGCTCGGCGCGCACTACGGCGCCGAGCGTCTCGGCTGCAGCGTCGTGCCGATGTCGGGCGGCCAGACCGAGCGGCAAGTGCAGCTCATTCGCGACTTTCGTCCCGACCTCATCATGGTGACGCCGTCCTATCTCCTCACGATTGCCGAGGAGTTCGAGCGCCAGGGGCTCGACGGCCGCACTGCGTCGCTCACGACCGCCATCTGCGGGGCGGAGCCGTGGAGCGACACGCTGCGCGCGGAGATCGAGCGGCGCATGGGACTCGATGCGGTGGATATCTACGGCCTCTCGGAGGTCATGGGACCGGGTGTTGCCAGCGAGTGCGTCGAGTCGAAGGACGGTCCCGTGCTCTGGGAAGACCACTTCTACCCCGAGATCGTCGACCCCGACACGGGCGCGGTGCTGCCCGACGGCACGGAAGGCGAGCTCGTGCTGACCTCGCTCAGCAAGGAGGCGTTGCCGGTGATCCGCTACCGCACGCGGGACCGGACCTGTCTGCTGCCACCCACCTCGCGCGGCATGCGCCGCCTCGGCCGCATCCGGGCCCGCACCGACGACATGCTGATCATCCGCGGCGTGAACGTGTTTCCGAGCCAGATCGAGGAGCTGATCCTGCGCGAGCGGGTGTTCGCGCCGCTCTACCTGCTCGAAGTCACGCGCGCGGGCCATCTCGATGCGCTGACCGTTCACGTCGAGTGGCCGGCTGGCGCGCCGTCCGGCGCCGCACCGCGGGAGGCCGCCGCCAACAAGCTCGCGCACCTCGTCAAGGTATCGATCGGCATCTCCGTCGAGGTCGTCATTGGCGACCCCATGACGCTCGAGCGTTCGACGGGCAAGGCCAGGCACGTCATCGATCGTCGCCGCGGTTGAGTCGCGCCGGGCGCGACTTCCGGCCCGAATTGACGCCGTGCGCGCGGGGCCCTACCGTTCCATCGACGCACGCTCGGTTGCGAGGGGGGTGACGGTGGGCCGATCGATCGATGAGGGCGCGGGCCGTGGGTCCGCCGCGGGATGGCGCCGATGATCGATCCGGACCTGGGCCTCCTGGTACTCGCCGGGATCGGGCTCCTGCTGCTCAGCGCCAGCTGGCACAAGTGGCGGGCATTGCCGGAGTTCGAGTCGGTCCTCGTCAACTACCGCCTGCTGCCGGCGAGCCTCGCACCGCTGTTCAAGTGGCTCGTGCCGGCGATCGAGCTTGGCATTGCGGTCGCGCTCGCCGTCGGCCCGGCGCGGCGCGCGGCGACCGCGGCCGGGGTCCTCCTGCTCGTCGGCTACGCCGCCGCGATCGCGATCAACCTGCGCCGCCATCGCTTCGAACTCGACTGCGGCTGCGGCGCGCGCAACGACCGGCGCCCGATCGCTTCGTGGATGGTGGTGCGCAACCTCGTGCTCGCCGCGGCGCTCGCCACGACGGCGGCACCGTGGACCGTGCGCGACCTCGGCGCCGTCGATGCGCTCACGGTCGGCGGTGGAGTTACGATCGCCGCGCTCATCTATCTCACGGTCGACGAGCTGCTCGGCCGCGTCGTCCCCGCGGCTGCGCGCCGCGGGAGTCCGGCGTGACCGCACTTGTTGTCGCCAACGCGCTCCTCTGGGCACTCGTGATCGTGCTCGCGATTGTCGTGCTTGCGCTCGTGCGCCAGGTCGGCGTGCTCCACGAGCGCATCGCGCCGGCGGGTGCCCTGATGCTCTCCAAGGGGCTCAAGATCGGCGAGCTCGCCCCGACGCTCAAGGTCACCGATCTCAACGAGCGGGAGCTCGCCCTCGGTGGCCCGCGCGCGGATGGCCTGAGCGCGTTGCTGATGTTCGTATCCCCCACCTGTCCGGTCTGCAAGGCGCTGCTGCCGGTGCTGACGGCGAGCCGTCGCTCCGAGCAGTCGTGGCTTGCGATCACGCTCGCGAGCGACGGCGACCTCGCGAGCCAGAAGGAGTTCGTGGCGAGCCACGGCCTCGAAGCCTTCCCCTACGTGGTGTCGGCGCCACTCGGCGTGGCCTACCAGGTGAGCCGCCTGCCGTTCGCGGTCCTCATCGACGAGAAGGGCGTGCTGCGTGCGCGCGGCCTCATCAACTCGCGCGAGCACCTCGAGAGCCTGTTCGAGGCGAAGCGCCTTGGCGTCGCCTCGCTGCAGGACTACGTCGAGGACGCCAACCGGCGCCTGCCCTGAGCCGGCGAGTCGCCGACCCCGCCACCCTCAGAAGTCGATTTCGAGGGCCATGCACAACCACTCGAGCAGCCCCCGCATCGCCCGGAAGCGCTTCATGAGGGTCGCCGGCAGCGCGGGGCTCGTGACTTCCGCCGCGCTCAGTTGCGAACTCGCGACGATGTCCTTGCGCTTGAGGTCCTCGAGCAGCGCGTGATCGGGCGCATAGCCGCGCGGCGCACGCGACAGCGTCTCACCGCCGAGCTCGAAGTACTTCGTGAACGACTTGGCGCCCGTGATCTTCTGCCAGCTGCGCGGGTTGTCGATCATGAAGTCGCGCAGGCGCTTCAGCGTCGGGGCCTGCGGGTGCCAGATTCCGCCGCCCGTGAAGCAGCCGCGCGGCTCGACGTGCAGGTACAGGACCGGCGCATCGAGGCGCCCCATCGCCGCGTTGCCCGCGAGTCCGCGCGCGGTCGCTTTGGTTGCGGCGTGATAGAAGCTGATGCCGATGTGCGTCTTGTAGGGCGCCTTGTTGGCCGAGAAACGCGTGTCGCGGTAGATCCTGAACAGCGAGCCGCCGATCGGCTTGGGATCGGCGGTCAGCTGCGGGCTCAGCGTGTGCAGCGGGCGCTGCAGGTCGCGGATGAGCCGCAGGCTCGGTTCCTTGACGAATTCCTCGTACTGGGTCTTGTGCGCCTGGAACCAGTCGCGCTCGTTGTGGCGGGCCAGGCCGCGCAGGAACCTGAACGTTGCGGGCGTGAAGTAGGGGATCGGGTGGACGGCCACGGGTGCTCCGGTCACAGGGTCGCTGGGGTCGGACGGCGAGCTTGCCCGTTCGGCGCGGCGTCGTCCAACCGCGGCCAGTACGTGGGCGGATTCGCCCGCAAGAACCGGAGCGACACGCGCAGCGCGGCCACCGACACTGGCGCACCTCCCCAGACCGTGCCGGTGACTCCATGCAATTTCGCGTACTCGGCCTCGACGCCGCGCACTTTCAGCACCTATACGGCGCGAGCGACGCGGCGCTCGCGACGCTCGGCGCGCGCGCTTACCGCGTCGATCGCTCCCCGGGCTATCCGTGTCGCGTGTCGCTCGAGGACGCAAGGCTTGGCGAACGCGCGATCCTCCTCAACCACGAACACCTGCCCGGCAATACGCCCTACCGGTCGCGGCATGCGATATTCGTCCGCGACGGCGCGACCCGCGCGTCGCCGGAGGTGGGAGAGCTGCCGTCCTACCTCACCCGGCGGCTCCTGTCCGTGCGCGCCTTCGACGCCGAGGCGATGATGACGGACGCCGACGTGGTGGATGGCAAAGACCTGGCTGCGTTGATCGGGCGCCTGCTCGGCGATGCGCGCAACCACCGGCTGCACGTGCACAATGCGCGACAGGGCTGCTACCTCGCCGCAATCGAGCGGGCGTGAAGACGGGCGGACGCCGGGGAGCGCCGTGCTAGCCTAGCGGCAGCTTTAGGCCGACTCCCGCGGGCGCCCGTGATCAAGATCCTCGGCCTTTCCGGCAGCCTGCGCGCCGCCTCGCTGAACTCGATGCTGCTGCGCGCGGCCGCACGGCTTGCGCCGCCGGGTGTCGCGCTCGTCGTGTTCGACGGCCTCGGTCGCCTGCCGCTCTTCAACGTCGACCTCGAGGCAGACGAGCCCAAGCCCGTCGCGGCGCTGCGAGCAGCGCTCAACGCCGCCGCGGCCGTCGTCATTGCGAGTCCCGAATACGCGCACGGCGTCAGCGGGGTCATGAAGAACGCGCTCGACTGGATGGTCGGCAACGAGTCCTTCGTCGCGAAGCCGGTCGCACTCTGGAACGCATCCCCGCGCGCGACACTCGCGCAGGCGGCGCTGCGCGAGACGCTGTCGACGATGTCGACGATCGTGGTCGGCGACGCTTGCGTCGCGATCCCGCTGCTTGGCGCGCGTTGCGACGAGGAGTCGATCGTGCGGGACGCGGTGGTGTCGGCTACGCTGGCGCGCGCGCTCGAGCGCCTCGGTGCCGCGGCGACGACGCTGCGCTAGGGGGAGGCCGTGCCGCGCGAGCCTGCGGGCGGTGGCGCGCGGCGCGGCGTCGGCGCCCCGGGATCCGGATCCGCCACGCGCACGCGCGCGTCATTGAAGAGCACGACGATCGGGCAGCCGAGCAGGTAGAGCCCCGTGCCATTGGCGGTGGCCTCCTCGACGAAACGCGCTTCGGCCCGCGCGCGCACGCGGATGCTTTCACGCGACACGTGGGTCTGCTCCCGGGGCGAGCGGCCCGACGCTCGGTCGTGGCGCCCGCAAACACTGAATCTGAAGGTACGTTATGGATCGGTGACGCGCGGTCATTGTCCACTCCCGGTGTCCGGACGCGTGCTCTTGACGCCGACGGATCGTGCGGGAGGGGCGGACAGCACGGGCGTGCTGGGCAGCGACGCGACACTGTGACGAACCGCCAGCGACCGCCCACCGCGATCAATCGGGCTACCTGCGTCGGGCTGGTTTCCGGGCTCTGGAGTGGCCCGGAGATGCTCCGGACCGGCACGACACCTTCCCAAGTCGACGACCGACTCGGTGGTTCCACGTCGTGCTCAACACTCCACTACCGTTGCGGGGGCAGCGCCGGGCTGGTACCGGCTTCCCAATTCTCCGGGCCGTGGTGAGCGGCCCGACACCTGACGCCGTCGAACTATAGTCGGCGCGCATGCGCGGCGCAATTTGCATGCCGCGGCACTCGCGATTGCCGGGCAAAGCTACTGTGCGGGGGGCGTGACGATCACGGTGCCGACCATCTGCGGGTGGATGGAGCACACGTACCGGTAGCTGCCCGGCGTCGCGAAAGTGAACGAGAACTTGTCGCCCTCGTCGAGGGCGCCCGAGCGAAACGCGCCATCGACGCTCGCGATCGTGTGCGGCTCGGGATCGAGGTTCTTCCACGTGACGGTCGTGCCCGCGACGACGGTAACCGTGGTAGGCGAGAACATGAACGTCTTGAGCTCGATGGTGGTGTTGGCCGGCGCCGCGGCACTGCCCGGCGCCGCCACGAGAATAAGCGAGGCGAAGAGCAGCGCGGCGAGCACGCGAACAAGGATGCAGTGCTTCATTTGGGGGGAATTCCGGGACTGGCGGGAAGAGCGCGGCGGGCTAGCCGACGGTCGAATCGGTGAGCGCGAGCGCGTGGCTCGACCTCACGACCTCGGCACTCGTGACGCCGAGCGACTTCAAGAGGAGCTCGGGTGCGACCTTCAACGGACCCGGCGCCGCCGCCTCGCCCGGCCCCGGCTGCGGATAGGCGGTCGAGCGCGCGGTATGGAAGCTGATGTTGCCCTCGGTCTTCTGGATGATCTGGTGGATGTGGCCGTTCAGCACGGTCACCGACCCGAAGCGCCGCAGATTGCCGAGAGCCTGCTCCGCGTCGGCCGTTCCCCAGCCCCAGGGCTGGTAGATCGTCCACAGCGGCATGTGCGCGAACACCACGATCGGGGTACTCGACGAGCGGCCCTTCAGGTCCGCCGCCAGCCACTCCAGCTGCTGGGGCCCGAGCGCGCCGAGGCCGCCCGGCTGGAAGTTGAGGACGTTGACCAGCGCGATGAAATGCACGCCGCGGTGGTCGAAGCTGTAGTAGCCGCGATTGTCGGAGGCGCGCCCGAAGCGGCTGAAGTACTCGCTCACGGTCGCATCCGCGACGTCGTGTTCGCCCGGGACCGTGTGCAGCTCACCGGCGTTGAGGCCTTTTAGGAGCTCCGCCGCCATGTCGAATTCGGCCGCTCGCGACAGGTGCGTGATATCGCCGGTGTGAAGCACGAGCGCCGGCGATGGCGTCACTGCATTGACGCGCTCGATCGCGCGCTTGAGCGTGCCGGCGACGTCGGGGTTTGCCTCCTTGCTGAAGCCGATATGGGTGTCGCTGATCTGCACGAACAGCGGCACGCCACCCCCCGTCCCGCGCTCGGCGGCGACGGCAAGGTCGACGGGTGTCAGGATGCCCCCGGCGAGCGTGAACAGGGTGCCGGCCGAGCCGAAGGCCAGGCACTTGAGGGCGTCGCGACGCGAGAGGGACGGATCGTGGCGGGACATGGTGCCTCCTGGTGGCTTGCAGGAGGCTAGACGCGGGGTCGATCGCGTTTATTCCCGAGGAGCACCCGTGAGTGGCTGGAGCAGCCGGGTGAGCCCGGCGAGTTCCTCGCCGACCGCATCCGAGGTCGCGCAGAAATCGACGGACGCGGTCTTCCAGCACGACAGGTTGTAACCGTTGCGACTCGCGAGGCCCGCCGGCAGTCGTGCCCCGGAATCGGGCCATGCGAACACGTTGATCACGTGCGCGCCGTGGCGGTAGACGACGACCGCGGCGCGCCGACCATCGACATAGTCGACGCGCCCGCCGACGAGGTGGTAGTTCTGCTCGGGGAAATCGGCGACGGGCGGGGACACGTCTGCATGCCCTGCGAACCACGGCTTCACGGTGTGCCGGTCGCTCGACTCGACGTCGATGAGACGATCCGACAGCAGCGAACGGATGTGCGCGCCGACGAGGTCGTTGACGAGAGTCGCCTCACGGCCCTGCCCGAGGACCCCACCGAGCGCGAACACGACGAGCGCGGCGGCGGCCGCACCGCTCGCGGTTCCCGTCCAGTAGTACCACGCGCGTCCGTGGCGAACCCCGGTCGCGGCCGCCGCAGCGCCGCCGGCTGGCGCAGTCGTGCGCCTGAACGCCTCGAGCACGGCCTCGCGGCGCCCGGCGGGCAGCCGGCGGTAGCTGGCGCGCGTGCCGATCGCGCGCGCGACCGAGAATATTGCCTGGCGCTGCGACTCGCAGGTCGCACAGCTGGCCAGGTGCGCCTCCATCCGCACCGCGGCGTCGGCACCGAGTTCGCCGTCGACGTAGGCCTGCACGAACAGGGGATCAGGACAGGCCATCGTCAGACCCTCCGGTTGCCGTGAGCCATTCGCTGCGAAACGCCGTGCGCGCCCTGGCGAGGCGCGACATCACCGTGCCGATGGGCGCCGCGGTGACGGTCGCGATCTCCTTGTAGGAAAGGCCTTCCATTTCCCTGAGCACCAGCACCTCGCGAAATTCCTCCGGCAGCTGCTCGAGAACCTCATCGAAAGAGCGCGCGCGATCGGTGGCAATCGCCTCGTGCTCGGGGTCGTCCGCGCTCACGAGCGCGGGCGGCGGCACTTCAGCATCGAGCGCATCGATCGTATCCGTCAGGCGCGCGCGCGGCGCGCTGCGTCGCCGGCTCGACAGGAACGCGTTCCTGACGATCGCCAGCAGCCAAGCCTTCGTGTTCGTACCGCGCCGGGCGTCGAGATTCCGAAAGGCGAGCAACAGAGCATCCTGGAGGATGTCCTCCGCGTCGACCGCCGAGTGCGACAACCAGCGCGCAAGGTTGTACGCCGCCTCGAAGTGCGGCAGAACCTCCTGATCGAAGCGCGTCCGCTCGTTGCTCATGTCACTCGAGAGTGGGCGTGGCTGTTCGGAGCCGGGCGCTTGCCATAGGGTAGACGCGCTGACCGGCCATTCTATTCCCCGCCGCGCCGGTCCTGACCGCGCGCCGGCCCCCCCGGAGCCTAGCAGTGCCGCCGGCACGTGCCGTCGCCACGCCGGCTATTCCCGGGCCCGGATCGCGGCGAGCCGCGCGCGGATGCCGAGCCAGCGAAACGGCTCGTTCGGCAGGTACGGCGGCAGTCGGTTGAGATACGGAAACCACCGCCACGCCTCCTCGTGCCCGGCGATGAGGTCGGCGAGCACCCGGCCAAACACGGACGTCAGGTTGACGCCGTGGCCGGAGAAGCCGATCGCGTAATAGATGTTGCCGTGGCCGCCCGTGCGGCCGAGCGCGGGGGACGCGTCGAGGGACATGTCGACGGCGCCTGCCCAGCTCGCGTCGAAGTCGACGTTCGCGAGCGTCGGGTAGAGGCGTCCGAGCATCTCCTTGAGCGCGCGCTGGCGCTTGCTCGCCGTCGCGGTGCCTGGCGCGCCGTCGTTGAATAGGTAGTCGACGTGTCCGCCGCCAATGTGAATGCGCCGGTCGCGGGTGACGCCGAGATAGAAGAGTTCGGTCCGGTTGTCGTCGTAGGGGCAGCCGCGATTCCAGCCAAGGGCGCCGAGTTCGGGCGCCGTCAACGGCGCCGTGATCGCGACGTAGCTCCAGACGGGCGCCGCCGCGCGCCGCAGGTAGCCGAGCCGCGAGCTGTAGGCGTTCGCGGCGAGCACGAGCACGGGTGCCCGGACGGTGTGGCCCGCGTCGGTCGTTAGCACATTAACGGCGCCTTCCTCCACGTGGCGCACCGCGGTGCTCTCGTAGATCGAGACGCCGGCGCCTTCGGCGGCGCGCTTCCAGAGCGCAACCAGCTTGCCCGGGTGCACCTGGCCCGCGCGCGGATCGAACAGGGCGCCCGCGTAGGCGCCGGTTCCGATCGCCGCCGTCGTCTGCTCGCGGTCCCAGAACTCGACGGGGATGCCGCGGTCGCGCAGGCGACTCGCGCCGGCGCGCATATCCGGCACATCGGCCGCGTCGGCGAAGGCGTGCACGGCGCCCGGGGTCTCGATCTCGGCGTCGAGCCCGAGGGTGCGCTCGAGCGCGCGCAAGCGCGCGATGTTGTCCGTGGTCAGCGCGTCGATGCGCCGATCCATCACCGGGTCGGCGCCCGCGATCAGGTACCGGTCGCCCGTCGAGGGCAGCAGCATGGCGCCGTTGCGACCGGAGGCACCGTTGCCGCAGCGCTGCGCCTCGAGAATGACCACGTGCCGACCGGGCAGGAGCTGACGCAGGTAGTAGGCGGTCGAGAGGCCCGTGAAACCGCCGCCGATGACGGCAACGTCCGCCTCGAGCGAGGTACCGAGGGCGGGATTCACCGCCGGGAGTGCGCGGCTCCAGTAGCTCGCGTTCGCATCGACCGGCAGATGCTCCGGGAAGACCGCGGGCGAGAGCTCGTTGAGCGCGACGCCACCGGCAGCGACCCCGGCGGTCGAGAATGCAGCGCGTTTCAGGAGCTCGCGCCGGCGAAGCGCGGGCCGGACGGGTGGCGAGGGTCTTGAATCCATGGGACCGCAGGGAGCGTGCCGGTGCGTCGGGTGCCGTGCCGGGACGCCGCCAGGCGCGTCGCGGCCATTCTAGCGGCACGCGGGGAGCCGGCCCTGCAGCAATGTCGTCCGACCCGGCAGCGGTCCTCGAGCGCTGGAAATCGGGCGGAATTGCCCCCATTGTCCCGCTACCCGCGCCGGGACCGGGAGCGGACGGATCGCGGTGGTGCGGCGGGAGAATGGCAACATGAGTCGAGTGTCCGAGCGTCTTCCGGCCCTCTTTGTCGGTCACGGCAGTCCCACCAACGCGCTCGAGACCAACGGCTACACGCGCGCCTGGCGGCAGCTGGGCGGGTCATTGCCGCGGCCCCGGGCCATCCTCGCGGTATCCGCGCACTGGTACACGCGCGGCAGCTTCGTGACGGCGAACCTCGAGCCGCCGACGATCCACGATTTCGGCGGCTTCCCGCAACCGCTGTACGCGGTGCGCTATCCGGCGGCGGGATCCCCGACACTCGCCACGCGCGTCGCCGAGCTGCTGGCGCCCCTCGACGTTCGCCAGGCGACGGACTGGGGCCTCGATCACGGCACCTGGTCGGTGCTCGTCCACACCTACCCAGAGGCCGACATCCCGGTCGTGCAGCTCAGCATCGACGGCACGCAGCCGCCTTCCTTCCATCTCGCGGTGGGCCGCAAGCTCGCGGCGCTGCGCGAGGAAGGCGTCCTCGTGTTCGGCAGCGGCGGCATCGTGCACAACCTCGCGCGCCTGGCGCGCGAGGGCGCAAGCGCCTCGCCCGCCTGGGCTCGGGAGTTCGATGACTGGGTCCGCGATCGCGCCCGGGCCGCCGATGCCGAGGCGCTGGTCGATTTCGCCTCGCAAGGCGAGGCGGCGCGGCTGTCCGTGCCAACGCCGGAGCACTACCTGCCGCTGCTCTACGTGATCGGTACCCAGCAGCCGGGCGAGGAGATCTCGTTCCCGGTGTCCGGCTTCGACCTCGGCAGCCTCAGCATGACCTCGCTGGTCGTCGGCGCGCGCGCGTAGCGAGGACGGCCCGGCGCCGCGCGCGCGGAGTCGTTGCGAGGCGTCCGACGATCGCTCGCTACGGCGTGCTTGCGCCGGCGGGGTGCTGCAGGAGCTCGAGCCCGGCGGCGTGCTTCTGCTGGAAGCCCTTCCATACCGTGTTGCCGTCCGTCGCCGGACTCAGGTCGGCATAGTGCGCCGGGCCTGGCGCAGGCCAGCGCGCCGCATCCGACTCGGCGACCGGCACGTCGAGGTAGGCGGTACGCGTCGCATCGTCCTTCACATAGCGGTCGAGGAACGCGGTGATGAAATGCAGGTTGATCTCGACGATCCGCTCCTTGCGCCATACCGGATCCTCGAACCAGTCGAGGTCCCACAGCTTCTCGCGCATGGCCTCGGGCGCGGAGTTGAGGCCGATGGCGTGGCCGCCTTCCCGGAACGTGAGCAGGTAGCGATGCGCGCCGGTCGCTTCGTCGAAGAACGCGCGCGCGCCACTCGCGTAGTCGACCGTGCGGTCGTGATCGCCGGCGATCAACAGCAGCGGCGCCGTCAGCGCCGCGAGGCCGCCGTGCCCCCAGGTCGCGAGCGTGCCGCCGCCGGCGGGCGCGAGCGCGACCACCGCCTTCACGCCTTTGACGTGCACGGCATCCTCGAGCGCGCCGCCGTGCGCATAGGGCAGCAGGAGTCCGGCCGGCACCAGCTGTGTAACCGGGCTCGCCGGGTCAATCGTCGCGCCCCCGGCGGTCAGCACGCCGTAGCCGCCCATCGAGTAGCCGACCAGGGCGACGCGCGCAGGATCGACGAGTCCGTCCCGGCCGAGCGAGCTTTGCAGCGCGGCTGCGACGAAGGCGATGTCGAGCGGCCGGCGCAGCAGCACCGCCGGGAAACCGGTGCGCTCCGTGATCGGCGGATCCTCGTGGCGGATCGCGGCAACCACGTAGCCCTTCGAGGCCAGGTTCTCGGTGAGCCAGCTCATGGCGACGGTCACGTTGCTGTAGCCGTGCGAGACGACGACGAGCGGATAGTGGCCGCCGGTCGGATGCGCGTCGCGCACGGCGATCCCGGGCACGGAGAAGCTCGCCGCCGCGGCGGGCGGTTCGGACGGCAACGCGGCTCGATAGGTCTCGGGCACGGCGCCCGGCGTGCGCTCGGCGGGATACCACACATCGACCGTCAGGTGCCGGTCGTGAAGCGGGGCTGCGCCCTTCGCCGCATCGAAGGCGAGCACGTCAGGCTGGTCACGTTCGAGGAGTTCGAGCGTGCGCACGCCCACGGCGAGCGCGCCCAGGGGCGCGAGCTCGGGCGCATCGACGCCCGGCCGGCTCGGCGGCTCGGCGCCGGAGACGCTCACCGGAACCGCGGCGGCGGCCAACACGATCGAGACCAGAAAAGTACGCATGATTTCAGTTCTCCCCGGCGCGGACTGCGAAGTGTATGCCTTGCGCGCGCGCGCGGTTGCCTGTCGCGCCGCGCTAGCGGCCGCGCCAGTCGATTTCCGTGGCCGTCACGCGCCCGAGCACGCACTCGGCGAGCGACTCGGGCATTTCCTGCGCGGTTGGCGACAGCGCGATGCGCCCCCCCATGAGCTCGGCCAGGTGCTGCGGGAAGCGCGGCGATTGACCCGGCTCGCCGTAGCCCGCCGGAAAGAGCGGCGCGTCGGTCGCCGGGTCGTACTTGTCGGTGGCGCCGAGCGTGTGCAGCAGCTCGTGCCCGATCACGACGTTGTTGGTCTTACCCATCCGCGCCACCGCAAAGACGTGCGCGACGCCGATGAGTCCCTTCTGCAGCCCGGCGGAGTGCGGCACGCGCGGCGTGCGGGAGGGATCGTGGTAGATGACGAAGATCCGGATCGGCGGCGCCGGACCGCTTGCTACCCCGCCGTGGCGCAGCGCGTAGTAGCGCAGTTGCAGGCTCCAGAAGACCGTCGCCGGGACGCCGCCGTTTGCGGGTGGTGGCGGCGGCAATGAGCTGACCTCGGGCAGCAGTACGACGCGAATCGGGGCGGCGAGCGGCAGCCCGTAGTCCTTCGCCTGCTGGGCGAAGAAGCTTTCGAGCGCGGCGAATTCGCCATGGCCCAGGTGCGCGATGTAGTCGCGCGTCAGCGGGCTGTCGTCACCGGCGATGGGATAGATGCCGACGTCGAGCGTCTGCTTCCAGGAATGGACGCGAAGCTGCTCGAGCCAGCTACTGCCCGCGACGTAGGCGAGGATCAGCAGCAGTACCGCGACGCGCAGGGTCTTCCACATGGCCCTGCGCGTCCGGTGGACGTCCGTTCGGGACTACTGGACCGCGCCGAGGTAGTCGCCCTTGCCGAGATCCACGCCGTTCTCACGCAGAATCGCGTAGGCGATGCTCTCGTGGAAATAGAAGTTCGGCAGCACGAACTTGCGCAGGTAGTCGAGTCCCGTGAACTTGAGCGTCACGCGCGGAAACTGCAGGACGATCTCGCGGGTCTCGGCGCCGGCGAGCTGCGCCGCCTTGATGCTGTTGATGAAGTCTAGCGTCTTCGCCACGCGGGCCTTGAGCTCGGCGAGTGTCGTCTCGTTGTCCTCGTGTTTCGGCGCCTCGACCCCGGCGAGGCGCGCCGCTGCGCCCTTCGCGGTGTCGCAGCTGATCTGCACCTGACGGGCCAGCGGGAACATGTCGGCGATGAGGCGCGTGTCGGCGAGCACCTTCGGCTCGATCTTCTTCGCTTCCGCGTGCGCGGCCGCTTTGTCGAGGATCGCCGAGAGGTTGTTGAGGCCGAGGGTCAGCGCCGGAATCGAAAGGTCATAGAGAGAGACGGGCATCAGAACTCCTGGTGTTGAAAGCGGCCGGCCAGCGTGCCATCAGGCGGTCGAGAGGACCGCCGGTCGGCAACTCAGCGCGGCTTGCGAAACAGTAACGCGAACTTGTCGGTGTTCTTGCCGCTCATCTCCGGCGCGAAGAACGGCTTGGTGCGATCGTCATCGGGATTGCGCAGCAACTGGCTCTCGGCCTCGAGCTTGAAGCCGGCCGCGAGCAGCCGCTGCTTGACGAACGCCTCGTCAATGCGGTGCTGGCCACCGACGTCGCGCGCAAAGCTGTCGCCGGTGCCGTTGGGCGCCGCGTGATCGACGATAGCGAAGAAGCCGCCGGGCTTCAGCGAGTCGTAGATCTGGTGGATCACGCCGTCGACATTGGTCGAGAGCCAGTAGAAGTCGTGGAACACGTCGTTGGCGACCGCGCCGTCGAAGTGCGCCTTGGGCAGTTCCATCGCGTCGACCGAGCGGTCGAGGCGGTGTACGGTCGGCAGCCGACCGCCCGCGAGTCGTGCCACGATGGCTTTGTCGGTCCAGCGCGCCAGATACTGGGGCGGATTCTGCGCGTAGACCTCGCCGGTCGGGCCCGCGACGCGAGCCTCGAGTTCGGCGTACCAGCCGCCGGCCGAGAAGAGGTCGAGGAGCTTCATTCCCGGCGCGATACCGAAGAACGCCAGCATCTCCTTCGGTTTCCGGGCCGCGTCGAGCTTGCGGTCGTCGGCCTGGCGATCGGGCGAATCGACGGCGGTCGCGATCGCGACGCGGTCGACGACGGGTCCCGTATTCGTGTGACCGCTGCAGGCCCCGACGAGGGCCACGAACACGGCAATGACGCCGAGACGCGCGACAGTCGTGACTCTCATGGTCGACTCCCCCTTGGCGAGCTTGTGGCGGACGCACAGTGTGCGAATTCCGCGGCATTGTCGCAACCACCGAGCGCGCCCCGTGCGAGGGGCGCTTGGCAGCAATCCGCCGTCGCACCTGCAGCATTGCGCCGGCGCGGTGGCAGGCGTGGGCGCAAGACCGCGCCGACGCGGCTCGCGGGTGGCGCCGTGCAAGGTTGATGCGCGTCGCGGCAGTCCGTAGAGTCGGTCCGCAGCGCCGAAGAGCGCGCGTCGACCGGTGGGCTCGACCGTTGCGGCAGGTTCCGTAACGGCGCTCGTGTTGGGAGAACGTACATGCCGCTGGGTGAGCCGAGGGATCTTCCGCTGCCCGCGGCGGCTGGTGTCGGCCTACTCATGATCGGTGCCGGTCTCGTCGGGATGACGGCCGGCGATCTGCCCGGCATCGCCGCGCAGCTTGCCGCACCGCGATGGCTCATGGGGGTACTCGGGGGCACGCTCGTCGGCTGCGGATGGCAGGCTGCGCGCAGCCGCTTCCCCGGACCCGCCCCGCGACGGGCACCGCCGTGGATCGAACTCGTGTGGTTTGGCCTCGGTGGGCTCGCGCTCGCGTGGCTGAGTCAGCTCACGCGGGACGCCGACGGCGCGGGCGAGGCACTCTGGACCGGCCGCATGCTGAACGCCGCCGCGCGCGTGTTGTTCGGCATCGGTGTCGGCATCGTCGTCGGCTGGGCAGCCTACGAGGGTTCGGAGAGTCGTCGACGCCAAAGCTGACGGTTCGGGCGCACGCGGCGCGCTGGGCGCCGCGTGGCCGAACCCGGACCGGGGCGCTCGCTTGAGCCCCCGGTCGCTCACTCCCGAAGGAGCTTAGTAGCGGTTGCCGCCGCCGCCGCCGCCGCCGCCGCCGCCGGAGCGGGCGGGCGGGCGATCCTGCGCTTCGTTGACACGCAGCGCACGGCCGCCCATCTGCTGGCCGTTAAGCGCCGCAATTGCGGTGGCCGCATCGGCGTTCGCCATCTCGACGAAACCGAAGCCGCGCGGGCGGCCCGTCTCGCGATCGGTCGGGAGCGCCACCGAGGTGACTGCGCCGTGCGAGGCGAAAAGCGTGCGGACCGCGTCTTCAGTGGCCGTGAACGGCAGGTTGCCGACATAAATCTTGGTCATGATGAATAAAATCCCAATAAATAAACAACGGCGGCCGCGATAGCGACACGCCACAACACAGGCAGTGCAGTCAAAGACTCGGAGGGTTCAGCCCCTGAGAACCGTCGACCAGTGCGTCCTGTCACCTGATCGAGGTCAATGCGGCTGCGTACAGGGCGCGCGAGGCGCCTGGGACAAACGAACGGGCTACGATCCCCGAAAGTGTAGCACGGGGAGGAGGCGGGTGCCCGGCAATCGGCGTTTGGGGCTAGCCGCGGCCGTCGCGCTTCTCTTTCTTGGCGGCGCGCTTCTCATCCAGCGACTTGGCCGGCTTCTTCTTGGTCTCTTTCTTCCGATTCATTCCCTTACTCATGGCGACTCCTTCGGCGCTTCTTCGGGCGGGCGGGGGGGCTGGCGCTTCAGCAGTTTCTCCTGCTGCTCGCGCTTCTTCGCAGCTTCGCGCTGCTTCTTCAGGTGCTGGTAGTTGGGCTGACGCAAGGAACCTCCAGTCGGTGGATCAGGGCTGACTGGAATCGAAGGTACACGATTTCGCGGCCCATCGGCCACCGAGGCGCCGGCGTGAAACTCGCTTGGCGTGTCGCGACCCGCGCGGGCAATCGAGAGCCGAGGCCGCTTACTTGCGAGCGACGGCCTGGCCGGAGCCGTATCCAGGCGCGCCCGTGGTCCACTCGGGGAATGCCGCCGTGTCGGGGAGTCGCGAGCGCGCGAGCCACGCCGGCACCGGCTTGCCGAGTGCGATGGCCTGGCGGATCTCCATCACCAACGGCCCGATGCGCAGGGAGAAGAGCCGCACGACTTCCGACGGCACCGGATGCCCGAACGCATGTCGGTACGCGCTCAACGCCGAGGAAAGATCATCGGGAACGGTAGGCGCGAGGGACATTGGGACAGGCTCCAACCGCAAGAATTACAAGTCGGCAATCGGGTCCGGGCGATGGCGCGAAATCCCGAGCATGGGGCCGAGCAAGAGCGCCGGGCGTTACTCATGAGTTGTACACGCATTCCGGCTGCATTGCCGGGGTTTCAGCCACGGCAGCGCGTTTGATCCGACTCAACGGTGCTGCGCGGCCGTTGAAACGGCTTGCTGCACTCGCGTCGCGGACGCGCGCCGCACATTGTTACGTGGACGATCGCCCGGCGGCGCGCTCGTACTGCTTGCGCATCGCTCGACTCTGATCGCGGACGCGTCGCTGTGCTGCTCGCGTCCCGCTGAGCGCGTGACAGAGCCGCCCACGTCAGTAGTGAGGCGGACGCTCGTGAATTGGCGCGCCGTCGGCGGCCGGCGCCGCACTCGCCTCGATTCGACTTGCGAGTGCGCCGAGCCGCGCGCGCAACTCGTCGATCTCCTTGCGTTGACGGTAGACCTCGTCCTCGAGTTCGACCCCGGCACGCTCGAGGAACGCGAGCTTGGTCTCGAGCCGCTCGAGTGCATCGTTGTTCATCGGAAAATCCCGCGGTTCGTATCGGAATGGTTGTGCCGACGGCAGATTACACGCACGCCTTGCGCGGCTCCGGGCGATTTTGGACGCGGACGCGGGGGCATTCGCTGCGCACCGCGAGCGCTTAAGGGGGGCTGGCGGCGGAGTCCGCCGCCGCCAAAGCCTTAACATATGGGCCCGCCAGGCTCGACACGAGGGACCGCCGCGGCCCTGGCAGCGCGTCCCGGGCCGCGTTGACGCCGCAGCGCGCGACCCGGTAGTCTGTGCGAGCGCCGATTTGAAGTTCAGCTTGCGGGCGCGTAAGAAATCCGGCTAAAGCGACACGGAACGTCAAGTCCGTCGCTCGTTGGTTCTTGCTGGCGCATCCGCGCCGCCCCCCGCAACTCGACATCGCCCGGCGCGTGCTTTTGTGACGCCCAGGTGTTCGATGACGCTGCTCGCTGTTTCTCTGCCCGGATTCAATTCGCGCCGCGCGCCCTTGCGCACGCCAGGCGGATGCGACCGTGGCTAACGCACTCGAAGTTTTGCTCGCACGGCGGCCGTGGCTGCTGGCCGACGGCGGGATGGGCAGTGGCCTGTTTGATCGCGGCCTCGAGTCGGGCTACGCGCCGGAGCTCTGGAACGTCGAGCACCCCGAGCGGATCGCCGACGTGCACTGCTCCTTCGCCGCCGCCGGCGCCGACATCATCCTGACGAACTCCTTCGGCGGAACGCGCCATCGCCTAAAGCTCCATCAGGCCCATGGTCGCGTCGCCGAGCTCAACGAGGCGGCCGCGCGCGTCGCGCGCGCGGCCGCCGAGAGCGTGCGGCCGGACATCGTGATCGCGGGCAGCATGGGCCCGACCGGCGAGATTCTCGAGCCGCTCGGCCCGCTCTCGAGCGCGGAAGCGACGGAGGCCTTCGCCGAGCAGGCGCAGGCGCTGGTGCGCGGTGGCGTCGACGTCCTCTGGGTGGAGACGCTCTCCTCGATCGAGGAACTCGACGCCGCGATCCTGGGAGCGAA
>JANXZZ010000069.1 GCA_025355245.1 Pseudomonadota bacterium
ACGAGTTCATACCGGCCGCCGAGCGTTACAACATGATGCCGGCCATCGACCGCTGGGTGGTGCGCCACGCTCTGACGGAGCTCTTGACGCGCGGCCGGGTCGGTGAGCATGCGACGTTGTCGATCAACCTGTCAGGCACGACCTTGTCGGACGAGGGCTTCCTTGACTTCCTGCTCGGCGAGCTGGCAAACGTCGACATCCGCCCCGGGGCGCTCTGCTTCGAGATCACCGAGACCGCGGCGATCGCGTCGCTCTCGCACGTCGTGTACTTCATGCGTGAGCTCAAGGACCGCGGCGTACGCTTCGCGCTCGACGACTTCGGCTCGGGCCTGTCCTCCTTCTCGTACCTGAAGACGCTGCCGGTCGAATTCCTGAAGATCGACGGCCAGTTCGTCGAGAACGTCTACCGCGACCCCGTCGACCGCAGCATGGTCGAGGCGATCTGCCAGGTGGCGCGCGCGATGGGCATCCGCACGATCGCCGAGCGCGTCGAGTCCAAGGACGTGCTCGACACGCTCGCCAAGATCGGGGTCGACTACGCGCAGGGGTTCTACATCGCCGAGCCCGCGCCGATCGCGCAGCTGCCACCGCCCAAGCGGGGGCTGTTGCGCTGACGCGGCAATCGCCGCTCGTCTACAATCGGGACACCCGGCCCGAGAGGGCCGCGACCCCAGCCAAAGGTCCCGGTGTCCGTACCGAAGAGCGCTCCCACGACTGCCCGCGCGGACTCATCCGCGCGCCCCGCCACAGGACTCCTCGGCCCCGCCGATCCCGCGCCTTTCGAGGTGTACCGCCCGGCCGAGGCGAGCCGCGTGCTGATCGCCTGCGATCACGCCAGCCGGGCCATTCCGGCCGCGCTCGGCACGCTGGGACTCGGCGCGGCGTCGCTCGAGCGGCACATCGCCTGGGACATCGGCGCCGCCGGCCTTGCCCGGGCACTCGCCGACCGCCTCCCGGCTCCGGCGGTTCTCGCGGGTTACTCGCGCCTCGTGATCGACTGCAACCGCCGGCTCGAGGATCCGTCCTGCTTCGTGACGCTCGCGGACGGCGAGCCGGTCCCGGGCAACGTCGGACTCACGCCCGGGACGATCCGCGAACGGTCCGTGGCGTGCTACGAGCCCTACCACGCCGCGATCGCCGAACGGCTGCGAGACTGCCGCCGCCGCGGCGCCGTGCCGGCGCTGCTCGCCATCCACAGCTTCACGCCCGCCATGGGCGGCCGACCGCGACCGTGGAATGTGGGTGTGCTGTGGGACCGGGACCCGCGCATGGCGGTGCCGCTGCTGGCGCGCCTGCGGGCGGAGCCCGGCCTCGAGGTGGGGGACAACGAGCCCTATTCGGGGCGCCATCCCGCCGACTACACGGTCGACCGCCACGCCGAGAGCCAAGGGCTGCCGCACGTCTGCATCGAGGTGCGCCAGGACCAGCTGTTGACGGCGCCCGGAATCGAGCGCTGGGCCGGTATCCTGACGCGCACGCTCTCGCCGATCCTTGCCGACGAGGCGCTCTACCAAATCCGGGACGTCCGCGAGCCGCGGGCGACGGGGGGCTGACATGTCGAAGGATCCGCCATTCACCGTGGGCATCGAAGAGGAATACCTCCTCGTCGACCTGAAGACCCGCGACCTTGCGAACGATCCTCCGCACGGCCTCGTCGAGGAGGCCCAGCAGCTGTGCGGCGGCATGGTGAGCCCGGAGTTTCTGAGGGCGCAGATCGAGATCGGCACCAAGGTCGCGAAGACGATCCCCGAGGCGAAGGCGGACCTGAAGCACCTGCGCCGCAGCGTCGTCGAGGTCGCGCGCCGGCACGGGCTCGCGCCGATCGCCGCATCGACCCATCCCTTCGCGCGCACGATCCAGCAAAAGCACACCGACAAGGACCGCTACGTCGCGCTCGCGCAGGAGATGCAGGCCGCGGCGCGGCGCATGCTGATCTGCGGCATGCACGTGCACGTCGGGCTCGCCGACAACGAGCAGCGCATCGACCTGATGAACCAGCTCTCGTACTTCCTGCCGCACTTCCTGTCGCTGTCTTCCTCGTCGCCGTTCTGGGAAGGCGAGCAGACGGGGTTCAAGTCCTTCCGGCTGACGATCTTCAGCGCCCTGCCGCGCACCGGGCTCCCGGAGCGGTTCGCGAGCTGGGGCGAGTACCAGCGCCACATCGACCTCTTGATCAAGACCGGGCTCATCCAGGACACGACCAAGATCTGGTGGGACCTGCGCCCGAGCTCGCGTTACCCGACGCTCGAGACCCGGATCATGGACTGCTGCACGAGCGTGGAGGACTCCGCGTGCCTTGCGGCGCTCGTGCAGACGACGCTGCGGATGCTGTACCGGCTGCGCTGCCGCAACCAGCAGTGGCGCACCTACGCGGACCTGCTGTTGACCGAGAATCGCTGGCGCGCGATGCGCTACGGCACCGACGAGGGGCTCCTCGACCTCGCGCGTGGCGAGCTCGTGCCCTTTGCCGAGCTCATCGATGAAATGATGGCGATGCTGCGCGAGGACGCGATCGCGCTCGATTGCCTCAAGGAAGTCGAGCACGCCCGCACGATCCTAAAGCGCGGCACCAGCGCGCACCGCCAGGTTCGCGTCTACGAGGAAGCCAAGGCCAGCGGCGCGAGCGAGCGCGAGGCGCTGGTCGCGGTCGTCGACTGGCTCATTCGCGAGACCGCGAGCGGACTCGACTGAGCTTGTTGCACGATTCGAGCGGGCGGTCCTCCGCTCCTGGCGTGCCTGAGCCCGCGGCAGAACCGCGAGATCCCGCCGCTCCACTACGACACCGTGTGGCGCCTCAAGCGCGCGCGGCTGGAGCTTGCCATCGTCATCAACGGCGGCATCCGCACGCTCGGCGTGGCGGACGAGCATTGGCGCCACGTCGATAGCATCATGATCGGCGGCGATGCTCGCGGCGCATCGCCATGCGCCGATCGCGCGAATCGTCTCGGTTTTCGCGCGTGGTCGTGCCGACAGTTTGCACAATGCCGCCGAGCGGGCCCCTTTCGGTAAGGCAGCCCCGACGCCGGAGTGCTACGGCAACTCGGGAGCGAGGTGCTGCAAGCGTGCCGCAACCGCGGGCGCAAGGCTGCCGGCGAAGGTGCCGGTCAAGTGATTGTCGTCACGGTAAATCGGAATGCCCTGGCGTGCAGCGGGACAGGCCGGAGTCGGACAGATTTCGCTGTTCAGGTCGAGGAACTCCACTCCGGGGAGTCCCGCGGCAGCCTCGTCCTCCGCCGCAGCGGCGCCGGGATCAAGCGCCGCGGACCGTTCGAAGTCGCAGGTCACCGCGCCGAGCCAGGCGTGTAGCGCACCTCGAGCCAGGCACGTCGGGATGTCATGCGGTGGCAGCGGCGTGTCGCGGACGACCACGACGCGCAACCCCGCCGCGACGAATTGCTCGAGGGTGCGGCGCGTCGCTTGGCGCAATGATTCGAGGGCCGCCGCGCGGCCGCGAGGAGCGCCGCGGCTGATCTTGGAGTTGAAGCTCGCCATCAGGACCACGGCAGGACGCAGGGCCTTGATGTGCTCGATTGCCTCGGCGCGCCACGCGCCGCACGCGGCGCTGCCGCTGCGGGGCGGCAGTTCGACGTTGTCGCTCGCCGCGCAGTCCGACTTCAGGAAAGTTGTCAGGCGCCAGCCTTTCGCTGTCGCGACGGTTCGGACCGGATTGAACCACTGCACAGCATGCGAGTCGCCGAACAGCGCGATACCGAACGAGGATGCGGGCGCGCCGAAGTCGCAGCGCTTCAGCTGCGGCGAAACGCCCTGGGTGACGCAATCCTGGCGTGGCATGTCGGCGATGTCGGTCGTGGCGGCGACGATCGGTCGCAGGACAGTGCTGTCCGACAGTGTTCCGGCGTAACGCACGCCGAATAGCGCCACACCGACGCAACCGAGGGTGACCGCCGCCGCGAGGGCGAGTGAGCCGCGAGGGCGGGCCGCCAGGAAGGCGTTTTTGCGAACCGGGCGCTCGACCGTCCGGAAGGTGAGGGCGGCGGCGGCCAGCGCGCCGCCGGAGGCGATGATTTTCGCGCCGACCGAGGCGCCGGGAAAGACCGCGGCGCAGAACACGACGAACGGCCAGTGCCACAGGTACCAGGAGTACGAGCGGGCGCCGAGGTACTGCAGCGGCGCCAAAGCCAGCAACGCGCCGACGCCGCGCTGCGGAAGTCGGGCGCCGGCAACCAGCACCGCCAGAGTGCCGGCCACCGGGACGAGCGCGATCCAACCGGGGAATCCGGCGCCGGCAGGAATCAGCGTGGCGGCGGCTAGGATCGCGAGCATGCCGAGGCCGCCGCAAGCCTGCCAGTAGACCGCGCGCACTCTGTGCGTGCCCGTGGGAAGCAACGCAAAGGCGCCGCCGGCACCGAACTCCCAGGCGCGAGCGGGCAGCTCATAGAATGCGAACGTCGGGGCAGTGGCGGTCGTGCGCACCGCGACCACCAGCGAGACAATCGACACCGACACCAGTATGGGCGCCAGCAAGCGAAGCGACTTGTCAAGGCGAAATCCGATCGCGATGAGCGCGGGCCAAAGGAGGTAGAACTGCTCCTCGACGCCAAGCGACCAGGTGTGAAGGAGCGGATTCGATTGAACGTCGGCAGCAAAGTAGTCCGCAGCGTTCAGGTCGAAGAAGACATTGCTCACATAAAGTGCGGCAGCGCGCGCCGCGCGACCGGCGAAAGCAAGTTCCTGCGGGGCGAGAGCCACGGTAGCCGCGACCACGGTGACCACCAGCACGAGCGCACTCGCGGGCAGGAGTCTTCGGGCGCGCCGCGCATAGAAGCTGGGCAGGTCAAGCCGCGAGGTGGTGCGCACCTCCGCGACAAGCAGACCGGTGATGAGATAACCGGACAGGACGAAGAAGACGTCCACGCCGACGAATCCGCCCGCGAGCGCCGACACTCCGCAGTGACAGCCGACGACGAGAAGCACCGCGATACCGCGCAGACCTTCTATATCCGTCCGGAAACCCGGCGAAGCCCCGCGCGTCGGCATGCTGGTCTACAATCCTCACCTGGCGTTGCGATGCACCGCTGGGCACATGATAGCGGACCGGCACCGCGCGAAGGCTGGCGACCGGCCGAGCGTCATGCCGCCCAGACGGCGCGCGCGTCATCCCTT
>JANXZZ010000075.1 GCA_025355245.1 Pseudomonadota bacterium
TACAACGTCCTAAGACGCTTGACGCGAGTCCCCACACAAATTACCTGCTGATTCTTAAAAAGCGCCCGCAGCGCAAGGCTACAGGGATTTGGCGCGCTGCTAAGCAGCACCCGCCAGTGAGCCACCTAGTATAGACGGGAAATCGGGTCCGTCAACACCTTGCGGCACACAAAACTGCCGTCCAGTCACTTGCCAATTGGCCCGAAACCGGTCGACAGGGGCCCCCGCCGAGGCCAGCCTCTTCAGGGGGCGCGCAGTATATCGCCGCGATCCGCCCTGTCAAAGGCAAACTCGAAAATGTTCCGAAAGTGCTTGAAAACTAGGCTTTCGCGCGCAGTGTCACGCGGGCGAAGCCGCGCTTGCCGACCTGCAGCAGGTGCGGCCCACCCGGCCGGACCATCATTTCGCGCTCGCTGACCTTCTCGCCGTCGAGCCGGACGGCTCCCTGCTCGATCATCCGGTAGGCGACGGAGGTGCTGGCGACCAGCTGGGCCTCTTTCAGAACCGTCGCCAGCCGAGTTCCGGCCGTCTCGACCGCGATTTCGAGCTCCGGAACGTCCGCCGGCACCGCGCCGTCGCGGAACTGCGCGATGAAGGCCGCGCGTGCCTTAGGGCCCGCCCCTACGCCGTGGAAGCGATCTACGATTTCGACACCGAGCTCGAACTTCACGTCGCGCGGATTGCGTCCGCCCGCGACCGCCTGCTTGAGACCTTCGACCTCGGCCAGCGCCCGGAACGACAAGAGCTCGAAGTAACGCCACATCAGCGTGTCGCTGATCGACATGAGCTTGCCGAACATCGCATCGGGGGGCTCGGCGATGCCGATGTAGTTGCCGAGCGACTTGCCCATCTTGTTGACGCCGTCCAGGCCCTCGAGCAGCGGCATGGTCAGCACGATCTGTGGCGGCTGGCCGTAATGCGCCTGCAGTGCGCGACCCATTAGCAGGTTGAATTTCTGGTCGGTGCCGCCGAGCTCGACGTCCGATTTCAGCGCGACCGAGTCGTAGCCCTGCATCAGCGGATACAGGAATTCGTGGATCGCGATCGGCTGGCCGCCCTTGTAGCGCTTCGCGAAGTCGTCGCGCTCGAGCATGCGCGCCACGGTGTACTTCGCGGCGAGTTCGACGATGCCGGCGGCGCCGAGCGGATTGCTCCAGCGCGAGTTGAAGTCGATCCGGGTGCGCGCGGGATCCAGGATCTTGTAGATCTGGCTCTCATAGGTACGCGCGTTGGCCTCGATTTCCTCGCGCGTCAGGCGCGGGCGCGTGATGTTCTTGCCGGTCGGGTCGCCGATCATGCCGGTGAAATCGCCGATCAGGAACACGACCTCGTGGCCGAGCACCTGGAACTGGCGCATCTTGTTGATGAGGACCGTGTGGCCGAGGTGGAGGTCGGGCGCGGTCGGGTCGAAGCCCGCCTTGATGATGAGCGGCTTGCCGCGCCCAAGCTTCCTGACGAGATCGCTCTCGAGAAGGATCTCGTGCGCCCCGCGCTTGAGTTCGACGAGCTGTTCGGCCGCGCTCTGCATCCCAACGGTCCCCGGCAATCCCCGACCCGGCGCGGGGTGTGCCAATTTAGGTGCGGTGCGACACGAGCGCAAATCGGCGCGCGGCGCTGCCGGCAGCGCCCACGGGCGCGCGCGTCGAAGGGCACCCCGATGCGGCCGCGGCCGTCAGCGGAAATTCCTGAGCGTTCCGGGGGTTGACCGGGTCCGGGAGGCTCCGTAGCCTCACCGCGTTTTAAGTCCACGGGTTTGGTGCAGTGCCGCACGCGATCGAACAAGCCTCGACGTCCGCGTCCTGCACGCCTCCGGCGCGCCACAGGGCGTGGGGCCAGCTGGCCCTCGGGATCGTCACCGGCGCGGTACTCGCGAGCCTGGCCTGGCTGACGCTTCCGGCCGCGCCGACGCCCGACGCCACCGCCGCCCCTGCCTCGCTCGCGAGTGCGCCCGCAAGCGCCACGGAGCAGCTCGGCGGCGCAGCGACGGCGGCACTCAAGCCGCTCGCCTCGGCGGTCGACGTGGTCGTGCGCCGCAACGACACGCTCGATTCGATCTTCCGCCGGTTGCAGCTCTCGCTCGAGGACCTGGCGACGATTCGCAGCCTCCCCGGCATCCGCCAGAGCCTCGATTTCCTGAAGCCCGGCGACGTGCTCAGGCTGTCGAGCCTGAACGGCGAGCTCACGGGCTTCGAGCGGCGGGTCAGCGATACCGCGACCCTGAACGTGACGCGCGCGCCCGACGGCGAATTCGCCGCGAAGCTGATCGAGAACCCGCTCGAGGTGCGCATCGTGCCGCTGCACGGGCGCATCAGCTCCTCGCTCTTCAAGACGCTGAACGACCAGGGCGCGAGCGACCAGGTCGCGCTTCAGCTCGCCGAGGTCTTTCGCTACGACATCGATTTCGCGCAAGAACTGCAGCCCGGCGACACCTTCACGATCGTGCTCGAGCGGGTCTGGCGCGACGGTGCCTACCTTCGCGACGGCGACATCCTGGCCGCGGAGTTCGTCAACAACGGCCATACCTACCGCGCGCTGCGCTACACGCTGCCCGACGGGCACCGCGAGTACTACACGCCGGACGGCAAGAGCCTGCGCAAGGCCTTCCTGCTGGCGCCGGTGCAGTTCTCGCGCATCAGCTCGGGCTTCGGCCTGCGCTGGCACCCGATCCTGAATCACATGCGCGCGCACAAAGGCATCGACTACGCGGCGCCCGTCGGCACCCCGATCCGCGCGGCCGGCGACGGTCGCGTGACCTTCCGCGGCGTGCAGGGCGGCTACGGCAACGTCGTGATGCTCGCGCACTCGGGTGGCGTCGAGACCGTCTACGGCCATATGTCACATTTCGCGCCGGCGATGTTCGTCGGCAAGCGCGTCAAGCAGGGCGATCTGATCGGCTACGTCGGCATGACGGGCCTCGCCACCGGCCCGCACCTGCACTACGAGTACCGGGTCGGCGGCGTGCACCGGAATCCCGCCTCCATCAAGACACTGCCCGCGCTGCCGATCACGCCGGCGCTGCGCGCCGACTTCGATGCCAAGGCGCGGGTGCTGCTGGCGAGCCTCGACGCTGCCGCGCAGCACGCGCAGGTGGCCTCCGCGCGCTGAGCCCCGCCGCTGTAACACAGGCGTACCGGGTACCCGTGCTATCGTGTTTTTCCAGCACGGGTGCGCGCATGGACGATGTGAATCTCAAGGCCCCGGACTACTACATAAACCGGGAACTCTCCTTTCTAGAGTTCAACCAGCGGGTCCTCGATCTCGCCCAGGACCCGGCGGTACCGCTCCTCGAGCGCCTGCGCTTCCTCGCGATCAGCTCCGCCAACCTCGATGAGTTCTTCGAGATCCGTGTCGCTGCCCTCAAGGAGCGCCAGGAACGCGGCGCGGTCACGGTCGGCCCCGACGGCCAGCCGGTCGCCGAGCAGCTCGAGGCGATCCACGCGCGCGCGCGCGCGCTCGTTGCCGATCAGTACCGCGTGCTCAACGACGAGCTCGGTCCCGCGCTCACCGAGGCGGGCATCCACCTGCTGCAGCCGAAGGGCACCACGCGCGCGCAATCGGCGGCGCTCGAGCGCTACTTCCAGCTCGAGGTCGAGCCGGTGCTCTCGCCGCTTGCGCTCGACCCGGCGCGCCCGTTCCCGAAGATCCAGAACAAGAGCCTCAATTTCATCGTCAAGCTCGCGGGCACCGATGCCTTCGGTCGCGACACCCACCTCGCCATCGTGCAGGTGCCGCGCTCGCTGCCGCGCGTGATCAGCCTGCCGAAGCTCGACGGCGACAGCGGCCAGCTCACGCTCGCCTATCTCTCGACGATCGTGCAGCGCTACGTCGGCAAGCTGTTCGAGGGCATGAAGATCGAGGGCTGCTGGCAGTTCCGTGTGACGCGCAACTCCGACCTGTTCGTCGACGAGGAAGAAGTCGAGGACCTGCGGCGGGCGGTCGAGGGCGAGCTCGCCGAGCGCCGCTACGGCGACGAAGTGCGCCTCGAGACCTCGCACGACTGCCCGGCCGATCACGTCACCTTCCTGCTGAAGCAGTTCCAGTTGGGCGCCAACGATCTCTACCAGGTGCCGGGGCCGGTGAACCTGAACCGCCTCGCCGCCGTCTACGATCTGGTCGACCGCCCGGACCTCAAGTACCCGCCGTTCACCGCGGGGATTCCGGCGCGCATTGTCGGGCGCAGCGACCTGTTCTCGTGCATCCGCGAGAAGGAGCTGCTGCTCCACCATCCGTTCCAGTCCTTCGCGCCGATCGTCGACTTCGTGCGCCAGGCGGCGCGCGACCCGCAGGTGCTCGCGATCAAGCAGACGCTGTATCGCTCGGGGTCGGACTCGGCGGTGGTCGGCGCACTGGTCGAGGCCGCGATGGCCGGCAAGGACGTGACGGTCATCATCGAGCTGATGGCGCGCTTCGACGAGGCCGCCAACATAGAGCTCGCGACCCGCCTGCAGGCGGCGGGCGCGCACGTTATGTACGGCGTCGTCGGCTACAAGACGCACGCCAAGCTGATCCTGGTGGTGCGCCGCGAGGACACCCAGCTCAGGCGCTACTGCCACGTCGGCACCGGCAACTATCACGCCCGCACCGCGCGTACCTACACCGACTACGGGCTGTTCACCTGCGACGAGGCGATTGGCCAGGACCTCCACGAGCTGTTCCTGCAGATGACGAGCCTGACGCGCACGCCGAAGCTACGCAAGCTGCTGCAGTCGCCGTTCACGCTGCACGACACGCTCCTCAACCGCATCGCGCGCGAGGCGGACAACGCCCGGGCCGGCAAGCCCGCGCGCATCATCGCCAAGATGAACGCGCTGATCGAGCCCAAGATCATCGAGGCGCTTTACCAGGCCTCGGGCGCGGGCGTCGAGATCGACCTGATCGTGCGCGGCATCTGTGCGCTCAGGCCCGGCATCCCGCACGTCTCGGCAAACATCCGCGTGCGCTCGGTGCTCGGTCGCTTCCTCGAGCACTCGCGGGTCTACTATTTCCTGAACGGCGGCGCGCACGAGTTGTGGTGCGCGAGCGCCGACTGGATGGAGCGGAATTTCTTCCGCCGCATCGAAGTCGCGTTCCCGATCGACCGCGACAAGCTGCGCGACCGCGTGCTCAGGGACCTCGAGACCTGGCTCGCGGACAATACCGATGCGTGGCTGCTGCGCGCCGATGGCACCTATGTGCGCACGCGACCGGGCGAAGATGCGCCGCGCTCGGCGCAGCAGACGATGCTCGGCTGGTACGCCGAGAGCTAGGGCAAGCGCTTCAGAACACTCGCAGGCGAAAACGCACGGCGCGCAGGAACTCGACTTCCTGCACGAGATCGGCGCGCGTGAGTTCGTGCTCGCTGAGCCACCCGCGCGGCAGGCGCAGTTCGAGCGACTGGCCCTCGGCGGCGAGGCGGATCGGCGGCAGCGCGACCCGCGAGCGGCCGCGATGGAAGAGCACCGCGAGGCGCACCAGCACGATCAGGAACAGCGCCTTGCCGTGCCAGGGCGGCATCAGCTCCTCGCTGCGCTCCAGCGCAATCTTCCGCCGCTGGCAGCCGACGAGGCAGGCGAGCAGGCGCTGCTCCTCGCGCGGGAAGCCCTGCAGGTCTGCGTGCTCGAGCAGATAGGCGGCGTGCTTGTGATGGCTCGAATGCGAGATGTCGAGGCCGATCTCGTGCAGGTGCGCCGCCCAGCGCAACGCGGTCTCGACCAGCGGCTCGGTCAGCGACCAGGCGCTCTCGACCTGACGCAAGAGATCGATGACGGTTGCCTCGACGCGCGCCGCCTGCTCGAGGTCGACGTGGAAGCGCTCCGCCATCGAGCGCACTGCGCGCACGCGCGCATCCTCGTCCGTGAGCCGGCCGACCATGTCGAAAAGGAGGCCTTCGCGCAGCGCGCCGTCCGCGACCTTCATCGAGTCGATGCCGAGCGCGTTGAACACCGCGGTCAGGATCGAAAGTCCGCCCGGAAACACCGGCCAGCGCTCATCCGTGATCGAGTTGAGTCCCGCCGCGCGCACGTTGCCGGAGCGCACCAGGTGATCGGTGAGCTCGGCGAGTCCCTCGCGCGTGATCGTGGTGGCGGTCGGGTCGAGCTCGCGGATCGCCTCGGCGACCGCGCGCACGCTCCCGGAGCTGCCGACCGCGTGTTCCCAGCCGATGCCGCGGAACGGCACCTGGATGGGCTCGAGCTCGACCTCGCAGGCCACGACCGCGCGCTCGAAGCGCTTCGCCGCGACGCGCCCGTCCGGAAAATGCTGCGCGCTCAGCGCGACGCAGCCCATGTACAGGCTCTCGAGGATCCTGGGCTCATAGCCATCGCCAATGATGCACTCGGTGCTGCCACCGCCGATGTCGACGACCAGGCGCCGGCCCGCCTCGAGCGGCATCGTCTGCGTGACGCCAGCGTAGATCAGGCGCGCTTCCTCGATGCCGGAAATGATCTCGATCGGGTGGCCGAGCGTCTCGCGCGCGCGCTCGAGGAAGGCGCCCTTGCGGCGCGCCTTGCGCAGCGTATTGGTGCCGACCACGCGCACGCCCTCGGCACGCATGTCCCGCAAGCGCTGCCCGAAGCGCGCGAGCGCGGCGAGCGCGCGATCGGTCGCTTCCTTCGCGAGGCGGCCGTGCTCGTCGAGTCCGGCGGCCAGGCGCACCATCTCGCGCAGGCGATCGACGATCGTGATCTGGCCGTGCGCGTGGCGCCCGACCACCATGTGGAAACTGTTGGAGCCGAGGTCGACGGCGGCGAGGACGTCGGGAATGCGCGCGGGCTTAGGCATAACGCGACCGGCGGCCTCAGCGCCGCTTCAGCGAGCGCGTCAAGTCAGGCGGAGAACGAGGATCCGCACCCGCACGTCGTCTTCGCATTGGGGTTGCGAATGACGAACTGCGCGCCGTCGAGGCCCTCGCGGTAGTCGATTTCGGCGCCGATCAGGTACTGCACGCTCATCGGATCGATGACCAGCGTGACGCCCTGGTTCTCGACGGTCATGTCGCCGTCTTCGACGCTCTCATCGAAGGTGAAGCCGTACTGGAAGCCCGAGCAGCCGCCGCCCTGCACGTAGACGCGCAGCTTGAGGGCGGGATTCGCTTCCTCGCGGATCAGCTCGCCGACCTTGAGGGCGGCGGCATCCGTGAACAGCAGCGGCGCCGGCGGCATGAAGCTCGCCGCGTCCGCGGAACCCGCCGAGGTGGCTGGGGAATCACTCATTGCAACACCTTGAATCAAGCACTTAGGAGGAGTCTAGCCCCCGCCCCGACCCCGGTCAAAGCAACCGCGGGAGCCCCCTCGTGAGACGCCGGACGGCGTTCACAGTTCCCGGAAATTAAGCGCCCGCGCAGGCCTGCCGGCCCGCGCCGCACGGGTAGCCAGAGCGCCCCGGGCCGTGCAATCTTGCGGCATGAGCATGTCACTGCGTTTACCCCTGCTCGCCGCCGCTCTCGGCGCGACGCTGCTCGGCGCCTGCGCAATCAACGCGGGTGATGCTGCGGGGCCGGCCGAGCGACCGCACGACCAGGCGCGCTTCCTGGTCGACGGGGCGGCGCTGCCCTTCGCCGCGCTCGCGGATCCCGGCGTCGCGACCGATCGCTGGTGGGGCGTGGAAGCAGGCGCCGGCTATCGGATCGAGGTGCCGCAAAACTGGAACGGACGGCTCGTGATGTACGCGCACGGCTACCGCGGCGACGGCCAGCTGCTGACGCCGGCGGAGCCGCACTTCAGGCGCGAGCTGATCGAGGCGGGCTACGCCTGGGCTGCCTCGACCTACAGCGCGAACGGCTACGACGTACGCGCCGGCGTCGAGGACACGAACGCACTCGCGCTTGCCTTCACGCGCATCGCCGCGAACAACGGCCGCAAGCTCGCGGCGCCGCGCCGCATCTACATCGTCGGCCATTCCATGGGCGGCCACATCGCCGCGGCCGCGGTCGAGGCGGAGACGCTCGCGCGGGCGCACAACAAGGTGCGCTACGCGGGCGCGATGCCGATGTGCGGCGTGCTTGGCGACCTTGAGCTGTACGACTACTTCGTCGCTTATTCGCTCGCGGCCGAGCAACTCTCGGGGGAAGGGCCGGTCGCATTCCCGGCGGTCAACTGGGACGAGCGCGCGCCGCGCGTCGTCAGCGCGCTGTTCAGTTCCTTCCCGACGGCGGCAGCACCGCAGACGCCAATAGTGCTGCGCGACACGCCTGCGGCGCTTGAGCTCGGCGGCATCGTCAAGAACCTCACGGGCGGCCCGCGGCCGATCTTCGATGAGGGCTTCAAGCGCTCCTCGAACGCCTCCGCCTGGAGCACCTTTGGCCTCAAGCGCGATGCCGGCGGCATCCTGCTGCACGGGCCCGAGACGACCGCGCACACGGTCTATCGCTTCACCGACGGCGCCGAGCCCACCGCCGCGGAACTCGCCTTCAACAAGGCGATCCCGCGCGCGCTGCCGGAGGCAAACGCGAACCCGCCGCGGCAGGACGGACTTCGCTGGGTGCCGCCGCTGGCGGGCGACGTCCGCGTGCCGGTGCTGACGCTGCACAACCTGGGCGACCTGTTCGTGCCCTTCAGCATGGAGCAGATCTACCACCGCCGCGTCGAGACCCGCGGCAACTCGCGCTGGCTGGTGCAGCGCGCGGTCAGGAGCCCCTTG
>JANXZZ010000097.1 GCA_025355245.1 Pseudomonadota bacterium
GTCCATCCTGAGGCGCGACTTCTTCGTGCCCCAGAGCCTGACGTCGCTCGTCACCATCTCGGAGGCCGCAACCCCTGCGCCGAGCCGGCGGCAGAGCATCCGGAACGGCCGGTCGGTCACGCCCGCCATCGGCGCGAGCGCCAGCGGCGCCGCGAGCAGGTAAGGGCCGAGCTGCATCAGCCGCCGCCCGGCGTCCGCGGCTCGCTGCCGCAGGTGAGCACGCCGGCACGCGGCAGGCAGACGTCGAGCTCGAAGCCGACCGCCTCACTGCCGGGATCGGCAAGGCTGAGGTCAGCATCGGCGCGCGCCCCCGGTGCGAGCAGCTGAGTAGGCGCGGTGCGGCCCGGCAGGTACTCCGCGGGCGTGAACTCGCGGCGCGCCACTTTCGCGCCGAAGCGATCCTCCAGCGTCACGCGCAGCAACGGGTAGGGCTGCGCGCGGGTCGCCTTGTTGACGAGGCTGGCGCGCAGCTTGAGCGCGCCCGGTGCGTTGTCGGTCGCGGCTCCCCACTGCTTGACGTCGTAGGCGCCTAGATCCCAGTGCGGCTCGATCGGCAGGCCGAGCCGCGCGTAGACGCTGCGCAGCGTCCCCCCGGCGAACTCGGAGGCGTCGAGTGCCTCGCGATTGTGGTGAACGATCTGCACGAGCAGCGCGAGCGCGAGGGCGGCCACGCCCGCGGCGAGGCCGGCCCGCAGCCCCGGGCGCGCGGGCTCGAGCTCGGGAACGAAGCCCGTCTCGTCGATCGGAAAATCGAAGTTCTCGGGCGGCGGTGCATCGGGCGCCTCGGCGGGGGCGCGCGCGGCCGTAGCCGCCGGCGCCTGAACCGGATCGAACCACGTGTCCTCGACGTTGATGCCGCCCGGGTCCGTGGCCTGCGACTCGAGGTCGACCTCGACGGGCTCCGGGTCCGCGGCTTTTGCGGGGGCGGCGGGCTCGGGCGCCGGCAGCTGGCGGTCGGCAAGCTCGATCTCGAGGAGCGCGTACTCGTCGGTCCGCGACAGCGAATCTTCCGCGAGCGTGAGCTCGCCCGAGGAGGGTGCGGTGCGCGCGTCTGCCCGGTGCGGTGGCGAGACGGCGGGCGGCGAATCGACGAGGCTGAGGAGCTGCTCGGCAGCGTTCACTTCGCCGGCGACATCAGCGGGTGCGAGCTCGAGCTCGCCCAGGTTGATATCGAGCCGCGTCATCGTGTCGGTCCCGTCCTCGGCGACAAACACGCGATCCCACTGGCCCGGCGGCACGTTGAATTCGAGCGCGGCGTCGGAAATTTCGGCACCCTCCGGGCCGTCGCCGCCCAGCACGATGTTCTCGACGTCGCTCGGCTCGAGAACATTGGCCTCGTCGATCTCGGCGCTCGGCGCGGGCGCCGCGACGACGGGCTGCGGCTGATGCGGGGGAGCCGGCGCCCTGGTCGCGCTCGCGCGGTTCGCTCGCACCTCCGCCGCGTGCGCGTCGCGTGCCAGGACCGCGGCGATCTCGGCAAGTGCCCGGTCCTCGTCCGCGGAGGGCGTCGTACGCGTGGCGGCCATTGCGCGCGTCGGGGCTGCCGGCGGCGGCGCGGGCGGTCGCAACGGTGGCAGCGGAAGTGGCGGCGGAGGTGGTGGCGGCGGTGGCGCGGCACGCGGGACGGCGGGCGCTGCCGGCGGTGCGGGGGGAGCCGGTGCGTGCGGCAGGTCCGCGGTCGGCGACGTCGGTACTTCGCCGTCGACGGCGTCCGTCAGGAAGCGCAGCGCATCGAAGTTCGCATCGCAGACGCCGCAGCGCACCTGCCCCTGCGCCGCGCGCAGCACGGCCGCCGTGACCCGGAATACCGTGCCGCACTCCGGACACTGTGTGAACACGTGACTGCCTCAGCGACGCCGGCCGACGAGGCCGACCCAGCCCTCGCGCTCGCGCGGAGGTGCCATATCAAACCACGCTACGTAGGCGCTCGCCACGACTGCCGCCTGCGGCGTCAGCAGACCCGACAGTACGACCCAGCCACCCGGCCGCGCAGCCGCTGCCAGGCGCGGGGCGAGCTCGACGAGCGGCTCGGCGAGGATGTTGGCGAGCACGACGTCGAAGCCCTCGCCCCACGGGGGCTCGGCCGCGCGCACCTCG
>JANXZZ010000098.1 GCA_025355245.1 Pseudomonadota bacterium
CCGACACAAACCGCTCGGCGCGCGCCGCGAAGGTCTCGGTGCCGAGGCGCCGTCGCAGCGCCGGATACTGCAGGCCGAGCGCCTCGATGAGCCGCAAACGATACCCTTCGGTGTAGATCTCCCAGCGCTCGACCGCCGGGGGTTCGACCGCCGCGATCAGGATCGGCGGCAACTCGCCGCCGCGAAGGACGTGCGCGTGAACGGCGGCTTCGAGTTCGGCGAGACGCATCAGGCCGCCTCTGCGGCGGCCGCCAGCGCCACCGCGCGGGCCTGACCGAGCTCGGTTACGAGCTCCGCGAGCGGCGGGATGGCGTCGTCGCGTTCGAGCAGCGTGCTGATCGTGCCGAAGCGCCGCACCGCGTGTGCGTACAGGTCCCAGACTTCCGGTCGCACCGGCGCGTCGTGGGTATCGATGCAGTGGGTGCCGTGGTCCTGGTGGCCGGCGAGATGGAACTGGCGGACCGCCTTGAGCGGCACGCCGTCCAGAAAGTCGTGCGGGTCGAAGCCGTGGTTGCGACCGCTGACGTAGACGTTGTTCACGTCGAGCAGGAGCCCGCAGCCCGTGCGTTGAGTCAATTGCGTAAGGAATTCCCACTCGGTCATTGCCGAGCTCGTATAGCTCACGTAGCTCGAGACGTTTTCGAGAACCAGCGACCTTCCGATTCGGTCCTGCACCTGCTCGACGCGCGAGGCAACGTGAGCGATCGCCTCCTCGGTGTACGGCAAGGGCATCAGGTCGTGAAGGTTCTGTCCCCCGATCCCGGTCCAGCACAGGTGGTCGGAGATCCACTCGGGCTCGCAGCGGATCGCAAGCTCGCGAACGCGCGCAAGATATTCCTCATCGAGGGGCGCCGTACTGCCGATCGACATTGACACGCCGTGCATGACGACCGGGTACCGCGCGCGAACTCTGTCGAGGAAATCGAGCGGGCGACCGCCGCCCACGAGGTAGTTCTCCGTGATGACCTCGAACCAGTCAACCGCGGGCGGGCTCTCGAGTATCGCTGTGTAGTGGACCGGCCTCAGTCCGAGGCCAAATCCGAGGGTGCTGCGCATGCGGGTCCAGTCGCCGAACGAATGTCGCCATTCTCGCCGATCTCATCCGCGATCGGCGAACCGAAGCGTGCGCCGCGGGGCGCTTCCCGGATCGACATGCTGCGGGGCACACTTATTAATGCGTGGACCAACGCCCGCGTGCGGCAACGGCTCCGTCCGCACGTAGCTACCCGCAACCCGTAGACCGGGGCCGGACAGACTTTATTACGCGGGTTCCGCGCGGCGCCCCGCCCGTGCGGATGTTGCGCCGCGATATGCACGGCCCGCGTGTACCATGCGCGCTGAGCTTTGGGCACCTCCCGCCGTAATAAGTGACGCAAAGGCCCGGTCCCCCTTGATGAGCGACCCCGCGGAAACGGCGCGCCGACATGCGCGCTTCGAGTCGCTGTGCAGCGGCTTGCGACCGGACTTGTTCCGGTTCGCATTCTGGCTGGCGCGCGACCGCGCGGTTGCGGAGGACGTCGTGCAGGACACGCTGTTGCGGGCATGGCGCTCGCTCGACAGCCTCGGCGAGGACGCGGCCGCGCGGCCATGGCTATTGACCATCGCGCGCCGCGAGTTCGCCCGGCGCTTCGAGCGCAAGCGTTTCGAAATGGTCGATATCGAGGAGCTGTCGAGCCTCGAGGATCCCGCGCTCGGCGCGGAGGACGTGCAGGAACTCGCGGAGCTTCGCGCCGCGATTTTCGCGCTCGAGGACGACTACCGGGAGCCGCTGGTCTTACAGGTACTGATGGGATACTCGACCGAGGAAATTGCGCAGCAGATGGGGCTCAAACCGGGCGCCGTGCTGACGCGCCTGTTTCGCGCGCGGCAGAAGCTGCGCGACGCCGTCGTGGGCGAGGCGACCCCGTGAACTGCACGCACGTACAAGAGGCGCTGCTCGCCGAGCCGGCTAAGCGCTCAGCCGAGGTCGCCGCACACCTCGTGGACTGCGAGCTGTGCACGGCATTCGCGGCCGAGCTCACGGCGTTCGAGTCCCGCCTGACGCGCGCGCTCGCCGTGCCCGTGCCGCCGCGCGCGCTACCGACGCGCGTCGAGCTCGAGGCGCAGCCGCCGGCCGCCAGCGTGTCGCCGCTCGCGACGCCCCGACGGTCGCGGCGCATTCCGGTGTGGTTCGCCGTTGCAGCATCGGGCGTGCTCGCCACGCTCGTCCTCGGCGCATTGCTGACAATTTATCCGCGCTACGCGCTGGCGAACGCGCTTGTCGGACACGTGGTCGGCGAACCCGATTCGTGGGCCGTGACGGACGCGCGGGTACCGGACGAGGCAGTTGCCTATGTGCTCAAGCGCGCGGGCGTTGCCCTGACGCCCGGCGGCCCGCCGATCACCTACGCCCAGAGTTGCATGTTCCGCGGGTGGCGCGTGCCGCACCTGGTCGTGCAGACGGCGCAGGGGCCGATGACGATCATGCCGTTGAAGCACGAGCACGTGTCGCGGCCGATGCCGATCGACGAGGACGGGTATCGCGGCGTGATCTTGCCGGCGGGGCAGGGCGCTCTCGCGGTGCTGGCGCAGGGCGCCGGTGATCCGCTCGCCATCGAGGCAATCGCGGCCCAGGCGGTCGCTGCCGTCCGCTTCGTCGACTGAGATCGCGGCACGCGCCTGGCGGCCTAGGGCCTGTTAACCCTAGCGCAAGGCCTCGATGACGAGCGCGAATGAGATGAACGCGATGAACACGAGGTCAAGCTCATCGAAGCGGCCGAAGATGCAACGGAATCTCTTAAGCGTTCCGAACAGGCGCTCGATCTCATGGCGAGGACGGTACAGAGTCAGCTTGTAGCGCCCAGGTTCTCATTCGCGTTAGGTGGCCTTCCATGGATCGCCACGATCTCCTCGCACCTCGTAACGAAGCCCCACCATGCCGCTCTTGTAGGCTTTGACCTCCGTCAGATGCAAAGGGATGTCTCTGTCGAGCCTCTCAAAGAACGGTATCCCATCGCCAATCAAGATCGGCAGGATCGAATAACGAACTTCGTCGGCTAGCCGGAGACGGAGGCATTCGCCGGAAACTGCGCCACCTCCCACAACCCAGATGTTACGAAACGCGCGACGCAGGCGCCCGTCTACGAACTGCAAAAGGTCGCCGGAATGGAATTTGACGGTGTCGCGGGTTCGCGGCAGATCACGGCTAGTGAGGACGAACGTGGGTTTGTCGCCGTATGACCATCCGAGCCCTTTTGCTTCAAAACTCAACGCGGTCTCGTAGGTTCGCGACCCCATTACGTAGCAGTCGATCGTCTTGAGGAAGGCCTTGACGAATTCTGGGTCCAAGGTGTCCCCAGCTGCGAATTCGTCTGAGATTTCTAGCCAGTCGACGCGCCCGTCCTTTCGCGCGATGAAGCCGTCGAGACTCGCCGCCATGTGAACCGTTACGCGCGAACTAGTGTTTTCCATATGTCACTCGTCCTCGAATGCGATTGCTCGCAGTGCTGCTCGGTGCCGCGCCGCGTGAGTCCGCCTGATTTCCTAGAGCCTATTACTCTTCAGCGTGCCAAACGCGCTCACTAGCGTTAACAGGCCCTAGCCGGTCGTGCCCGCATGCACGGACCGTCGGCAGCTCGCGGAACCCTGGTCGCGAACATCCCCGTCGACCGTCTTGAACGCAAAGCTGTAACGATCCGCGTCGAGCTTGAGCTCCAGCACCCCGTGCACTCGGCCGTAGGCGCGATGGCGCGACGACAGGGAAATGTCGACGAGGTGGGCGCCCCCGGTGCCGACGACGAACTCACGGATGCCGTTCGCGCGCGGCTTGCCGTCTGCGTCCTGCGGTTCGAAGGACTCGTAGAAGTGTTCATGCCCGCTGAGCACCAGGTCTGCGCCGGCCGCATCGAGGGCGCGCCATGCCGGTTTCATACGCGCGCCATCGCCCTTGTGCAGGCCCGTCGAAAAGAGCGCGTGGTGCCAGAGCGCCACGATGCACTTGCCGTCGCCGGCGATCGCGTGCAGCTCGCGCTCAAGCCAGCGCTGCTGTCGCGCCAGCGCGCTGCCGCTGACGTTGCTGTCGAGGCCGATCACCCACCAGTCTCCGACCTGCGCGCGGAACCACGTGCGTTGCGGGTTGCGCGCGCCGAAGTAGGCGCGGAAGTCGTGCGTGGAGCCGTCGACGTAGTCGTGGTTGCCGGGTACCGCGAAGGTGTTAGCCCGGAAGCGGCCCCACGTCGGTTCGTAGCACGCGGCGATCGTTTCTGCGTCGGCCAGTGGATAGGTGGTGTCGCCGAGGACCAGCACCGTCGCACCATCGGGAATGAGCTTCGCGGTCTGCGCGGCATCGCTCGAGGCGGCCGCACCGCTGCACTGGGCGACATCGCCGGCCGCGAAGACGTCGATGGCCGCCGCCATGGGCGCCACGCCGAGGAGCACGAGGCTGACAAGCACGCGGCTGCGCAGGCACGAATAAGGCATCGTCACTCCCGGGAACGAGGGTTCATCAGGCTCGGCTTGTCCACGCCAGTGTGCCCGATCAGGCACCCGCCGCTGCTGGCTGCGGCGCGATCATGCGCGCCCGGCGCCAGCCACCCCAGCGATAGTAGGCGTAGGCCAGCAGCGCCGACACGGAGGACGCGATCGGGAAGCTCCACCAGATCGCATCGGCGCCGAAGCGCGGAGCGAACCCGATCGCGATCGGGATGCGCACGACCCACAAGGCGATAAAGAGTGCGACCAGCGGCGGCACGACCGCGCCGGTCGAGCGCACCACGCCGAAAAGCACCATCGATATCCCGAAGAAGACGAAGGACCACGCGCTCGTCGCATTAATATGGCCGGCGATCTCGAGCGCTTGCCCCGCCGGCAGGAACATGCCAAGCGCGACCTTGTTGAGCATGACCAGGATCAGCACGAGCGCGCCGGTCACGATGCAGTGAAACGCGACCCCGGCGCCGGCGATGCGGTGGACCCGGTCCCAGCGGTTGGCGCCGACGTTCTGCGCCGCCATCGACGAAACCGCCGCGCCGATCGCGAACGCCGGCATCTGCAGGTAGTTCCAGAGCTGCCACGCGGCACCGTAGGCGGCGGTCGTTTGGGTGCCAAAGCGGTTGACGAGCGACATGAGCGCGAACGCGTTCGCGGAGATCACGATGAGTTGCAGGCCGATCGGCAGTCCTTTGCGGATCAGCGTGCCAAGGATGGCGCCATCGAGCCTGAGATAGGCGAGTTCGGCGCCCCGCAGGCAGAGCGGATGCTTGCGGCGATACAGAAATACGATCAACGCGACCAGGCTGACCGCGTTCGCGATCAGCGTCGCGAGCGCGGAGCCGCCGATGCCGAGGCGGGGCACCGGGCCCGCGCCAAAGATGAGCAGCGGGTTGAGCGCAATGTCGAGGCCGACCGACAGGAGCAGGAACTTGAAAGGCGTGCGCGAGTCGCCGGCGCCGCGCATGACCGCCATCACGAAGGTGTAGAGATACAGGAACGGAATCGCGACGAAGATTATGCGCAGGTACTGCTGGGCAAGTTGCAGCGCCTCCGGTGGTGTATGCATAGAGTTGAGGAGCTGCGGCGCCAGCAGCCAGCCGACGATTGAAATCGCGATCGCGAGCAACGCGAAAAAGGTCGCGCTCGTGCCGACTACACGCCGCGCCGCGTCGGGCTTGCCGGCGCCGATGTACTGCGCGACCAGAATGGTCGCGGCCATCGAGATGCCGAAGACGCCGCCGAGCAGCAGGAACATGACCGAGTTGGAGTTCGCGGTCGCGCCGAGCGCGGCCTCGCCGAGAAAACGGCCGACCCAGATCGAGTTGACGGATCCGTTCATCGACTGCAGCACGTTGCCGAACAGGATCGGTAGCGTGAACGCGACTAACGTCTTGGCGATCGGCCCTTCGGTGAGTGCAGTGTTACTTTTATTCATCGACCACGGTTGATGAGGGGACTGGACGTGCGGACCGTGCTGCCAGCCGGGAGTTCCTGGATCCGTTCACGCACCTGGCGAGGCGGCGGCGACCCCTCCTGCCGATACACCGTGCGACCGGTACGTCTTGCATGGGATCATAGTATCCGGATGAGCGAGGACACCGCCGAATCGAAGGACCCCCCCGAGCCATTCCCGTGGCGCCGCTGGCTCGCGGCTGCGTTCCCGGTGGTCGTGTTCGGGATCGTGGCCGTGGTGCTGCACCACGTGCTCGGTGCCTACCCGCTTCGCGAGGTCGTCGCGGCGCTCCGGGCGATTCCGGGCTCCGCGGTCGCGGCCGCCTGCGGCCTCACCGCCGGCAGCTACTTCATGCTGACGCTCTACGACTGGATCGCGGTCAAGTACGTCCAAAAGCCGGTGTCGTACGCGCGCACCGCGCTGACCTCGTTCATCGCCTATGCCTTCGGCCACAACCTCAGCCTCGCCTCGTTTACCGGCGCCGCGGTCCGCTATCGGCTGTACTCGAGCCAGGGCTTCACGACGGTAGATGTCGCGACCGTCGTGTCGGTCTGCGCGCTCTCGACCGCGATTGGTGTCAGCGTGCTCGCGGGCGGCGCGCTCCTGCTTGCGGCACCCGGTAGCGGCGCACTCCACCTCGGGCACCTCTGGTCGAAGCTCGTCGGCGCGCTCCTGGTCGGCTGGGTGCTGGCCTACGTCATCTGGGCCGCCCGCGCGCGTCGGCCTGCCTCGATCGGTTCGTGGGCACTGCGTCCGCCGGGTGCCACGCTCGCGCTTTCGCAGGTGCTGGTCGCGGCGGTTGATCTGACCTGTTCGGCGGGCGTTCTGTACGTGCTGCTGCCGCCGAGCAGCGCAATCAGCTTCCCCACGTTCGCGGGACTCTATGCGGTGGCGATCGTCGCCGGCATCGTCAGCCAGTTGCCGGGTGGGATCGGCGTCATCGAGGCATTTGTCGCCGTTGCGCTGCCCGACGTGCCCGCACCGCAGAAGCTCGGCGCGCTGATTCTGTACCGCGCCATCTACTACTTCGGTCCGCTGCTCATCGCCACGCTCGCCTTCGTCGGCCACGAACTTTACCGGCAACGCCCGCAGCTTCGGCGCGCCGGCGGCTTCGCGGATTCGGTGATCGCTCCGGTGCTGAGGCCCGTCGCGCCGCAGCTGATTGGCGTGCTCGTGTTCCTCGCGGGCGCAGTGCTCCTCGTCTCGGGGGCGACGCCCGCGCTTGATGCGCGCCTCGGCAAGCTGATCGACGTGGTGCCGCTGCCGCTGCTCGAGGTCTCCCACCTTGCCGGCAGCGTGATCGGGGTCGGGCTGCTGATTCTCGCGCGCGGACTATTCCGGCGGCTCGCGGCGGCCTACCACGTCACGTTCTGGCTGCTCGTCGCGGGTATCGTCGCCTCGCTCCTCAAGGGCCTCGACTTCGAGGAAGCGGCTTATCTTGGCCTGGTGCTGCTGGTTATGTGGCTGGGGCGAAGCGCGTTTCACCGTCCTTCGTCGATCATGAGCCAGCGGTTCACGCCCGGCTGGCTCGCCAGCGTCGCCATCATCGTCGCGCTGTCGGTCTGGATCGGGATCCTCGCGCAGCACCACCTGCCCTATTCGGCCGAACTGTGGTGGACGGTCGCCGCCAAGGGTGACGCGCCACGGATGCTGCGCGCCTCGCTTGCCGTCGTCGTTTCGCTCGCAGCGTTCGTCGCGATCAACCTCATGAAGCCGGCGCCGGCGCAGCCGCACGATCCGGCCGCGCTCGATCTCGAGCGTGCGCGCCTCGCCATCCGCCGCTCGAGTTCGAGCCTCGCCAACGCCGCGCTCGCGGGCGACAAGCGACTGCTGTTCCCGCCATCGGGCGATGCGTTCGTGATGTACCAGGTCAGCGGTCGCAGCTGGGTGGCGCTTGGCGACCCGGTCGCGCCGCCGGACCGCGAGGAAGAGCTCGTCTGGGCGTTCCGCGAACTCGTCGACCTGCGCGGCGGCCGGACGGTGTTCTATCAGGTGAGCGGCCGCTCGCTCCCCTTATACATAGACCTCGGGCTCACGCTCATTAAGCTCGGCGAAGAGGCGCGCGTCCCGCTCGCTGACTTCCATCTCGAGGGCAGTGCGCGGGCGGACCTGCGCCAGTCCCGAAAGCGTGCCCAGCGCGACGGCGCAAGCTTCCAGGTCATTCCCGCCGCAGGGGTGCCCGCGCTGCTGCCGCGGCTGCGGGGGATTTCCGACGCCTGGCTCGAGGACAAGGCGACCGCCGAGAAGGGCTTCTCGCTCGGCGCATTCAGCGAGCGCTACATCGCCGAATTTCCAGTGGCAGTGGTGCGCAGCGAAGGCGAGATTGTCGCGTTCGCGAATCTGTGGGGAACCGAGAGCCTCGAGGAGCTGTCGATAGACCTCATGCGCTTCAGCCCCGACGCCCCGCGAGGCGCGATGGACTACCTGTTCATCGAGCTCATGCTGTGGGGGCGTGCACAGGGGTATCGCTGGTTCAACCTCGGCATGGCGCCACTCGCCGGCCTCGAAAATCGCGCGCTTGCGCCGCTCTGGCACCGGCTTGGCAGTTTCCTGTTCCGGCACGGCGAATCGTTCTACAACTTCGAGGGGCTGCGACGCTACAAATCGAAGTTCGATCCGGTCTGGGAGCCGCGCTACATGGCCTCGCCCGGTGGGCTGCACCTACCGCGCGTGCTGCTCGACGTATCGACGCTGATCTCGGGCGGTTTCAAGGAGCTGATCGCAAAATGACAATTGCCGTATTTCCCGGCCGGCGACGCGGAGCGGCGCTCCTGTGCGTACTCGCCCTCGTCAAGCTGCCGATCCCGTTAGGCGTTGCCGCCGAGGCCGGCGCGCCGGCAACGCCGAAGGCGGGCACCGGCGGCGATGCGCCCGCGCCCGTGATCGCGGGCGAGCAGAAGATGCACTACGGCCCGTTCCGCGAACTGACGATCTACCGGCCAAAGGGACCGGCGACCAGCGTCGCGCTGTTCGTCTCCGGCGACGGCGGCTGGAACCTTGGCGTCGTCGACATGGCCCGGCACCTTCTCGACATGGACGCCCTCGTCGTTGGCATCGACATCCGCGACTACCTCAAGGTCGTTAACGCGACGGCGAATTCGTGCCGCAATTTCGCCGTCGATTTCGAGGGTCTTGCGCACGAGGTCGAGCGGCGATTCAAGCTGCCCGCGTACCTGCCGCCGATCCTGATCGGCTATTCCTCGGGCGCAACGCTGGTCTACGCAACGATCGTGCAGTCGCCAAAGGGCACGTTCGACGGTGCGATGAGCCTCGGCTTCTGCCCGGATCTTGCGATGACGCAGAAGATCTGCAAGGGCAGCGGCCTTGCCTACGACATCGACTACGGCAAGTCGGTCAGCCCGAAAGTCGCGAAAGGCGTGCTCTTCAAGCAGGCCGCGCAAAACGCGACGCCGTGGGTCGCGTTCCAGGGCGAGGTCGACCAGGTCTGCGATCCGCCTGCCACGCGCGCCTTCGTCGAGGCAACCGCCAAGGCCGAGCTGGTGTGGCTGGCGAAGGTCGGTCACGGCTTCTCGGTAGAGCGCAACTGGTTGCCGCAGTTCAGGAGCGCCTACAAGAAGCTGACGGAGCGCGCGACGCCCGCCCCGGCAACGCTTCCCGAAGTACGCGATCTGCCGCTGGTGGAAGTGCCGGCGGCGGCGAGCGCTAGCGCGGGCGCCGAGGACACTTTCGCGGTGCTGCTCACGGGTGACGGTGGCTGGGCGGGTCTCGACCAGGATGTTGCCGCGGCGCTGGCGGCGCGCGGGGTGCCGGTCGTGGGCCTCAACACGCTCAAGTATTTCTGGAGCGTGCGCACGCCCGAGGCCGCGGCGGGCGACCTCGAGCGCATCATCCGGCGCTACGGCGCCGCGTGGAAACGCTCGCGCGTGCTCCTGGTCGGCTACTCCTTCGGAGCGGACGTGCTGCCGTTCCTCTACACGCGCCTGCCCGCGGAGGTGCGCGAAAGCGTCAAGACGGTGAATCTGCTCGGGCTCAGCGACACCGCGAGCTTCGAGTTCCACGTCGCCGACTGGATTCCGGGCAGCGAGGACGACGGCCGTCCGACCAAGCCGGAAATCGCCCGCATGGCGGGCGCCTCCGTACTCTGCCTGTACGGTGCCGAGGAAGCGGATTCGCCCTGCCGCAAACTCACCGCACCCGGGGTAACTGCGGTCGCACTGAGTGGCGGCCACCACTTCGACGGCGACTACGGGGCGCTTGCCCAGCAGATTCTCGCGCGCGCGCAGCATTGAGCGCTGGCGTTGCCGGCCCCGCGCACAGTGCCCGCCGGACGCCTTTGCACAACTTCGCAGAATCAATCCGTCAGCTTCCGGTCAAGCGAAGTCGCGGCTGCCGGCGCCGAACCGGGAATAGGCGGCGACCGGGGGCCCCGCCGATTGGGCCGGAGGCCAAGCCGGCCGCGCGGTATCATGCTCGTTCAGCCCCGGCCCGCGCGGGGCGATTTGCAATTGGACGGCCCGTCGCCCGCGCGGCGCGCCTAGGAGTGCGCTGATGTCTCTCACGATGATTCGTCGATTGATCCTGCTGGCCGCGCTCGGCGCAATCCTTCAGGGTTGCGGCGCGCACGCGACGCAAGCCGCCGCGGCGGCGGTGGCCGTACGGCCGCAACTCGCGTTCAACGATTACCCGCTCGACGCCGCGTTCAACGAGGAGATGTATTTCAGCAAGGAAGCGGCCAGCGGCGGCCGGACTCTGGGTGGCGGAGGCTGCGGATGCAATTGAAGAAGACACCGGGCGCACTGCGCTTCGGGCTCATGGCGGCGAGCTGCTCGCTGCTCGGTGCGCAGGCGTCCGCGCAGACCACCACCGATACGCCGGTCGACGAGGAGCAACCCTGGCAGTTCGACACGGGCCTGCTCTATTACAAGGAGAACAAAAGCCGCATCACCACGGCGGAGCCCGCGGTCGTGATGCGCAAGGACTTCGGCGACGAACGCGTTTTCGGATTAAATTTCGAATATGTACGATGTCCGGGGGCTCGCCCAACGGCGCGCTGCCGGCTCGCAAGCTCCAGACTTTCGCGACCGCGTCGGGCGTGCGCCTGCAGAATCCCGACGGTTCACCGGTCACCTACACAACGCCTTCCGGCGAGACGGTCGCGCAGCTGCGCACGCTGGCGCTCTACCAGATTGCGCCGGGCCAGCAGCCGATCGATCCCAACTTTCACGAGCAGCGCGTCGCGATCGACAGCAGCTGGTCCCAGCCGCTCGGCGTCGCCAATCACGGATTGCTCGGCGTGCACATCTCGCGCGAACTCGACTACCACTCGTTCGGCCTCAACGCGGGCCTGAGCCGTGACTTCAACAGCAAGAAGACGACGTTCGGCTTCGCGTTCAACCTCGAGAACGACCACGTCAAGCCGCCGGGCGGCGCGCCGGTGCCTTTCAGCGACTATCGTCTGACCGACAAGGGCGGCAGCAATGTGAAGCACGTGCAGGGCGGAATGCTGACGCTGAGCCAGGTCATGATGCCCGCGTGGATCGCGCAGCTGAACCTTGTCTACGACCAGGAGCGCGGCTATCTCACGGATCCGTACAAGATCCTCAGCGTCCTCGACGCGACCGGGACCGTCACCGACTACTTATTCGAGTACCGGCCCGACACGCGCACGCGCAAGGCGGTCCTGTTCGACAACAAGATCGCGCTTGCGAGGACCGTGCTCGACGTTTCCTTCCGCCACGGAACCGACGACTGGAGCGTCAAGGCGAACACGATCGAGAGCAGCCTCAAGTTCAACATCTACGGCGAGGACATCTACCTGGAACCGCACGTGCGCTGGTATCACCAGTCCGCGGCGAGCTTCTACCGCCTTTATCTCAACGCCGCCGATCCGCTGCCGGCCTACGCATCGCCCGATACACGCCTTGCCGAGTTCACGGCCGAGACTATTGGCCTCAAGGTCGGCTTCCTGCTGCAGGACCGCGCCGAGCTCACTTTCCGGCTCGAGTCCTACCGTCAGAATCCCAGCGTCCACTCGAGTCCGCTCGCGGGCCTCGCAGGGTTCGACCTGAACCCGAGCCTGCGTGCGATCGTGTTCCAGGTGGGCTGGCGCCACGGTTTCTGAGGCGACCCGATCCGCACCTCCCGCCCCGCGCCTCGAGGCGCGGGGGTGTACGCGGTCGGCTTCCTGGCGATGGCGAGCGGCTGCGAAGTTCTCGTCGAGACCGACCAGCCGTCGGTCGCGGAAGCTGCGGGTGCCCGGACGGCGGCCGAGGCATGGCGCATCGAGGCCAAGTTCAGCCGCTACCGTGCCGACAGCGTCGTCAGCGAACTCAACCGCAGCGATGGGCGCCCGGTCGCCGTCGACGCCGAGACCGCATCGCTGATCGCCTTCGCGGCCCGGTGCCATGCGCTTTCCGACGGCGCGTTCGACATCACCTCGGGCGTGCTTCGCCGCGTCTGGCGCTTCGACGGCGGGAATCGGCTGCCGGCGCGGGAGGACGTCGAGGCGCTGCGCCCGCTGATCGGCTTCGAGCGCCTGAGCTGGGAACCTCCGCACCTGACCGTGCCACCCGGCATGGAGATCGACTTCGGCGGCATCGGCAAGGAGTACGCGGTCGACCGCGCGCTGGCGCTCGCTGTCGACGGCGCGCCCGGCGCGGTACTCGTCAATTTCGGCGGCGATCTGGCCACCAACCGCGCGCCGGCGGCCGGGCCGTGGGCGGTCGGCGTCGAGCGCCCGGGCACCGATCGGGAGGCGCGACTGATCCTCGACCTCGCGCGCGGCGGGCTCGCGACCAGCGGCGACACACGCCGCTTCGTCGAGGTCGACGGGCGCCGCTACGGCCACATCCTCGACGTGCGGACCGGCTGGCCCGTCGAGGGCGCGCCGCGCTCGGTGACGGTCGCGGCCGCGAGTTGCGTCGAGGCGGGCATGCTCGCGACCTTCGCAATGCTGCAGGGGCGCGCGGCCGAGCAGTTCCTGAACGAGCAGGGCGCAACGCACTGGTGTCTGCGCTGAGCGTCGATGTGGGACCATGGCCCCGGGGCTGACGGGACGGCTGGCATGACGATGGGTGCAAATCCGGAGGCAGCGGTGCACGAGGCGCTCAGCCTCGACCGCGCTGGCCGCGTGCCGGAGGCGATCGCCGCGTACGAGCGCATTGTGGAGCGCTGGCCGGTCCTCGCGGACGCCTGGTACAACCTCGCGCTACTACGCCGCCGGATCGGCGCTGTTGAGCCCGCGCTCGCCGCCTACCAGCAGGCGCTCGCGCGCGGCATCAGCCGTCCCGAGGAAGTCCACCTCAATCGCGCGGTCATCTACTCGGATTATCTGCGCCAGGACGAGGCCGCCGAGCGCGAACTCAAGAGTGCGCTCGCGCTCAATCCCGCATTCATCCCGGCGCTCCTCAACCTCGGAAACCTGAGCGAGGACCTCGGTCGGCGCGAGGACGCGCGCGCGCTCTACCGGCGCATTCTCGAGCTCGACCCGCGCCGCTTTGAGGCGCTCGCGCGCCTTGCCAACGTTGAGCGCGATCCGGCCGCGGCGGCGCAGCTCGCGGCGTCACTGCGCGCGGCACTCGCGGACGCGGCCGCGACGCCGGCCGACCGGGCCAGCGTCGGCTTCGCCCTCGGACGCGTGCTCGACGCCGCGCGGCAGTATCCGCCGGCATTCGCGGTGTATTCGGAGGCGAATCGCGCGAGCCGCGCGAGCGTGCCGGCCGACGTGGCGCACTACGACCGCGGTCGCCAGGTCGCGCTGACTGACCGTTTGATCGCGGCGCCGGCGCCTGCGCTCGTGGAAATCGCCGGTGCCGACTCGCGACCCCGGCCGATATTCATCTGTGGCATGTACCGCTCCGGTTCGACGCTCGTCGAGCAGTTGCTGTCGGTGCACCCGGAGGTGGCGACGGGCGGCGAGCTCGAAGTGCTGCCGCGCCTCGTCGACCGCGAACTTGCGCCTTTTCCGGAGTCGCTCGCGAGCCTGCTGCCGGCGCGCGCGCGCGAGCTCGCAGGCACGTATCGCCGGGAGATCGCGCGGCTCTTTCCGGGCGCGCCCTACGTTACCGACAAGCGGCCCGAAAATTTCCTCAACATCGGACTCATCAAGACGCTGTTTCCGGATGCGAAGGTCGTGCATACGGTGCGCAGTCCGCTCGACAACTGCCTGTCGATCTTCTTCCTGCACCTCGACCCGCGGATGGCGTATGCGCTCGACCTGATGGATATCGGCCACTATTTCCGGGAATATCGCCGCCTGATGGCCCACTGGAAAAGCTGCTTCGGCGCTGACATCTTCGACCTCAGCTACGACGCCCTGGTCGAGGCGCCCGACCGGGAGCGGGCGCGGCTCGCGTCGTTCCTCGGGCTCGACCCCGCCGCGACGTCGGAGCGCGCGCCGGCCGCGCGCGCCGTCAAGACTGCGAGCGTCTGGCAGGTGCGCGAGCCCATCTACCGAGGTTCCTCCGGCCGCGCCCGTCACTACGCGACCGAGCTCGCTCAGCTGCGCGAATCCCTGTCCGACCTGCTCGGCGACTGAGCGAGCGGCGATCGCCCGGCATGAAGCTCACCGCGCCCACCGTCGTGCCGATCCTCTCGACCCCGTTCGGGGTCGTGCCCGTGCCCGGTGCCGAGGCCTTGAACCCCGTCCTCGGCGCCCTGCTGAGCGCTCGCGCCGCAAGCGACCGGGCGACCGCGCGCACGGCGAATCCGTTCTGCTACCAGAGCCACGACGACCTGCTCGATTGGCCGGAGGCACCGGTCCAGACGGTTTGCCGGGAGATACTGCGCGGGGTCTACACGGTGGTGGCCGCGGTCAATGAGTTTGACGAGGCGCAGCTGCGCAGCTTCGCCCCGCAGGCGCGCGCCTGGTTCACGATCATCCGACCCGACGGGGCGCTGCCGGGTACGAGCTATCCGCTGACCGCCTGGTGCGGAATATATTGCGTTGCAGCACCCGAGCCCTCAGCGACCCGACGCGACAGCGGGGCACTGCGGCTGTACGAATCGAGGCTCGGCACGATGTTCGCGGACGCAACCAACGCCGCCATGCGCATTCCGTACACCCCCGGCCACTACACCTGGCAGCCCGTTCCCGGCCAGATGGCCGTGTTCCCGGCCGCGATCACCCACGAGGTCGCGCTGATCCGTTCGCCCGGCAATCTGGTGCTCGTGAGCCTCCGGGTCCGCTTCGTCGCGCCCGGTCAGAGCGGTTGGTCGAGCTGGTGAGCGCGCGTATGGACCTGAATATCAACACGTTGTTCGCCGTGCCGTTCGGCGAGGCGCGGCTCGCCGGCAGCGAGCGTCTTAACCGGGAACTCGAAGAATTGTTCCTCGCGCGCGAGAACGAGGAGAACCGGAACCCGACGCCAAGCCACATACCACAGAGCGAGACGTTCGAGAGTCGCTTCAACCTGTTCCGGTGGCCGGACGCGTGCGTCCAGGAGCTGCGCCGATTCGTGCTGGATGCGGTCGCGCGGACGGTCGTCGCGACGACGACGCTGAAGCCGCATGACATAACGGGCCTCAAATTTCACAACCACACGTGGTTTCACGTCACGCGCTACGCCGGCTCCTTCGTCGCCCACAACCACCCGCTGGCGTCCTGGTCGGCGGTCTACTGTGTGCGCGCGGGCGAGCCGGTCGCGGCCCATCCCGGCAGCGGAATCCTGCGATTCCTGGATACGCGCCAGGGCGCGGCGTCTTATGTTGACCCGGCGAACCGGACCCTCAGGCCGCCCTTTGCGCTCAAGCCGCTCGAACTGCGGCTCGACGAAGGCCAGGTCGTCGTGTTTCCGTCCTACGTCTTCCACGAAGTCGCGCCTTTCTACGGCCCCGACCGCCGCATCACCGTCGCCAGCAACTGCTGGTTCGAATGACGACGCCAATTTCACCTCGTTTTCGAGCAATGCTGCGACGCAGCAGACCGTTTTCGTCGTTGTTGGAGTTGCGCAACAAGCCGCCCGGCCGCGAAATTCCGTTAATTTTGGCCCGGCGGAATCCCAAGCGTCTTTGCACATGAGAATTAGGCCGTGTAGTATTTCCGCACTAGGTCTCGCGGCAGCTGCCGCGACCTCCGTTAGCTGGACGCGGTCACGCGTCCAGGTCCAATAACGGTCACGTGTTCAAAAATGGGGAGTTAACTAATGACGAATTCAAGTCGCGCCCTGCGGCACGCAGTTCGCTTCACGCTCGCGGCAGTCGCGACCACGGTCGGTGGTCCGCTCGCACTTGCGCAAACAGCACCTGCTTCGACGCCTGCAGCGCCGGCACCCTCCGTGCAGCAGGAAGTCGTCGTTACCGGTTCGCGCATTCAGCAGAACCCGAACGACGTTTCGATCAGCCCGGTCACGAGCGTGGGCTCAGTCGAGATCCAGCAGACGGGCCTCCTGCGCACCGAGGACTTGCTGAACAGCCTGCCCCAGGTTGTTGCGGAAGCGAGCTCGGGTCAGTCGATCAGCTCCTCGGGCAACGCCACGATCAGCCTGCGCGGACTGGGTTCGAGCCGCACGATGGTGCTGATCAACGGTCGCCGCATGGCCCCGGGCGCCGCGCTGGGTTTTGCGTCCGAGCCGGATATCAACCAGATCCCCGCCGACCTCATTGAACGCGCCGACGTGCTGACCGGCGGTGCCTCCGCCGTGTACGGCGCCGACGCGGTCGCGGGCGTCGTCAACTTCGTGATGAATACCCATTACGAGGGCGTGAAGCTCGATGCCGACTACGGCTTCAACCAGCACAAGAACGACAACGCCACCGACTTGGGACTGCTGAAGGCCGGCAACGTTCCGCTGCCCCCGGGCACGGTGGACACCGGTATCGAGAAGAAGATCTCGTTCATTGCCGGCGCGAACTTCGCTGACGGCAAGGGCAACGCGACGGCGTACTTTTCGTACCTGAACTCGGGCGCCGCCGTCGGCAAGCAGTTCGACCACGCGGGCTGCACGCTGAACGGCCACCTGCTGACCGGCCCCCCGCATTGCGGCGGTTCGAGCACCAGCGGCACCGGCCGGTTCTATGCGCTCGGCCAGGTGGGCGGCGCCTCGACCACGATCGTCGACAACACCGTCGACCAGGTGACGAACGGTTTCCGCGCGTACCACGGCCTGACCGACTCGTACAACTACGGCGCGCTGAGCTACTTCCAGCGTCCTGCCGAGCGTTACGCGGCCGGCTCGTTCCTGAACTACGACGTCAACGAGCACATAAACGTCTACTCCGAGACGATGTTCTCGCGGAACGTCTCGCAGGCGCAGTACGGACCGTCGGGTTCCTTCTTCGGCCAGTCGGTGTTCACCGTGAGCTGCGCGAACCCGCTGCTCACCGCCGGCGAAGTCGCGGCGTACTGCAGTCCGACGACTCTGGCGGAGAACCACGCGCAGTACCCCGGCACCCCGGCCAACAGCTTCCAGACCTACATCGGGCGTCGAAACGTGGAAGGCGGCGGCCGCCAGGACAACTTCTCGTCGAACTCGATCCGCCAGGTGCTCGGCCTGAAGGGCAAGTTCAACGACGTGTGGTCCTACGATGCCTACGGCCAGATCAGCATCTCGCAGGCGGAGGACATCGAGAACAACTTCCTCGGCCAGCAGCAGGTCATCAACGCCCTCGACGTGATCCCGAATCCGAGTGCGAACGATCCGACCAATCCGACCAAGGGCGTCGTGGCGGGGGTGCCGATCGGCGGCCCTGTTTGCGCCTCAACGGTGAACAAGACAGCGCCGACGTGCATTCCCTGGAATATCTGGAACGCGGGCGGCGTCACCCCCGCTCAGCTGGCCTACCTGACGGTTCCGTCGAGCTACACGGTCAAGACCGAGGAATACATCACGGACGCGTCCGTGACCGGCGACCTCGGCAAGTACGGCGTCAAGCTCCCGTCCGCCGCAAGCGGCCTGATCATCAACGTCGGTGCCGAGTATCGCGAAGAGAAGTACGACTTCGACCCGGACTACATCTACGGCCAGGCGCTCGCGGAAGGCGGACTCTCCTCGCCCACGCACGCCGTGCACGGCCAGTTCCACGTGTCGGAGCTCTTCGGCGAGATGCGCCTGCCGTTGATCGACGAGAAGCCGGGTGTGTATCAGTTGGCGCTGGAAGGCGGCTACCGGTACTCGAGCTACACCAGCGGATTCAACACCAACACGTACAAGCTCGGGCTTGAGTGGGCGCCGTTGCAGGACATCCGGTTCCGCGCCAGCTACAACCGCGCGATCCGTGCGCCGAACATCCTCGACCTCTACAACCCGGCCGCGATTGGTGCGGGCGGTACGGCGGACCCGTGCTGGGGTGCGACCCCGCACTTCACCGCGGCACAGTGCGCGAACACCGGTGTCACGGCGGCGGAATACGGTCACATCCTGGTGAATCCGGCCGCGCAGATCAACACGTCGGCCGGCGGTAACACGGCGCTGACGCCGGAAGTCGCCGACACGTACGCGTTCGGCTTCGTCTTCCAGCCGCAGTTCGTTCCGAACTTGATCGCGTCGG
>JANXZZ010000111.1 GCA_025355245.1 Pseudomonadota bacterium
GGAGCTGTTCGTCGTGCTCGGAGTCTGCACGCACCTCGGCTGCGCGCCGATGGCGAAATTCCAGGCGGCGGACGTGACGGTCTCAGCCGACTGGCCGGGGGGGTTCTATTGCCCCTGCCACGGCTCGAAATTCGATCTTGCCGGCCGCGTCTTCAAGGGCGTACCGGCGCCGTCCAATCTCACCGTACCGCCCTACAGCTTCGTGAATGACGGGCGGATTCTGGTGGGCAGCGACGGCACCAAGGCGGCCTGAGGCTGCCGGCGAAGGAGCGATGACGATGGGAAATCAGAGCTACGAGACGAGCGGCACTACCGGGTTGTGGGGCTGGATCAACGCCCGCTTCCCGCTCGATAAAATGCTCAAGGAGCACGTTACCGAGTATTACGCGCCGAAGAACATCAACAGCTGGTACCTGTTTGGGGCGCTGGCGCTGTTCGTGCTCGTGCTGCAGCTGATCACCGGCATTTTCCTGACGATGAGCTACAAGCCGTCCGCGACCGAAGCGTTCGCTTCCGTCGAATACATCATGCGCGACGTGCAATGGGGCTGGTTGATCCGCTATCTGCACTCGACCGGCGCTTCGGCGTTTTTCATCGTCGTGTATCTGCACATGTTCCGCGGCCTGCTGTACGGCTCGTATCGCGCGCCGCGCGAGCTGATCTGGATTTTCGGCATGTTGATTTACCTCGCGCTGATGGCCGAGGCATTCATGGGGTATCTGCTGCCGTGGGGCAACATGTCCTATTGGGGCGCGCAGGTGATCGTGTCGTTGTTCGGCACCATCCCGGTGATCGGCGATTCGCTCGCCGAGTGGATCAAGGGCGATTATTTCATCTCCGACATCACGCTCAACCGCTTCTTTGCGCTGCACGTGGCGGCGCTGCCGCTTCTGCTCGTTTTCCTGGTCGTAGCGCACATCCTGGCGCTGCACGAGGTGGGCTCCGGCAATCCCGACGGCACCGAGATCAAGAAGTACAAGGACGCGAAGGGCATCCCGCTCGACGGCATGAAGTTCCACCCTTACTGCACGGTCGAGGACGTGCTCGCCGTCGGCGTGTTCCTGCTGATCTTCTGTGCGGTCGTGTTCTTCGCGCCGACCATGGGCGGGAAATTCCTCGAGCCGCCGAACTTCGAGATCGCGAACCCGATGCAGACGCCGCCGGAGATCGCGCCGGTCTGGTACTTCACGCCGTTCTACGCGATGTTGCGCGCGGTCCCGTCGGCATTCGGCACGCAGATCTGGGGGGTGCTGGTGATGTTCGCGGCGATCGTGGTGCTCTTCTTCCTGCCGTGGCTCGATCGCTCGCCCGTCAAGTCGATCCGCTACAAGGGCTGGCTCCCGAAGGTCGCGCTGGCGCTGCTCGCGGTCTCGTTCGTAGTGCTCGGCTACTGCGGGATGAAGCCACCCCAAGGAATCTTTCCGCTACTCGCACGGATCTTCACGGGCGTCTACTTCGCCTTCTTCCTGCTGATGCCGTGGTGGTCGAAGCTCGGCCGCTTCAAGCCGGTGCCGGAGAGGGTGACCCACAATGCGCACTAGCATTCGCCTGCCGGCCGTGTGCGCGGCGCTGCTGCTCGCGCTGCCTCTCGCCGCCGTGGCCGAGGATGAAGGCAACCTGCCGCACGCCGACAACGACATCCGCAACACCGCGTCCCTGCAGCGCGGCGCGCGCAATTTCATGAACTACTGCTCAGGCTGCCATTCCGCACAGTTCGTGCGCTTTAACCGCATCGGCACCGACCTCGGGATCTCGGAGGACGAGCTCAAGGCGAACCTGATGTTCACGGCGGAGCATTCCTTCGAGACGATCAAGAGCGCGCTGCCGCCGGCCGACGGCCGCAAGTGGTTCGGTAATGCGCCGCCGGACCTGTCGCTGATCGCGCGCAGCCGTGGCACCGACTACCTGTTCGCCTTCCTGACCGGCTTCTACGCCGATCCCGCGCGACCGACTGGCGTCAACAACGCCGTGCTGCCGGGAACGGCGATGCCGCACGTGCTTGCCGACCTGCAGGGCGTGCAGACGGCCGTGTTCACCGCCACCGCCGCCGGCGAGAACAGCGCCATCCCGGCAATCGAGCGCTTCACGCTCGCCTCGCCCGGCACCCTGACCCCCGAGAAGTACGAGGAGTTCGTGCGCGACACGGTCAACTTTCTCGACTATATGGGCGAGCCGGTCCAGGTGAAGCGCCGCGACCTCGGCGTCTGGGTCATCCTGTTCCTGCTGGTGTTCACGGGATTCGCATTCCTGCTGAAGCGCGAATACTTTCGCGATATTCACTGAGGCCGGGGGGTCGCCTCCCCACTGATGGCACAGGCGCCGCTAAGTTCACGCCGTCCGTACCTGCTGCGGGCGATGCACGAGTGGATGACCGACAACGGTCAGACGCCGCATTTGGTCGTCGATGCCGCCATCGATGGTGTCGCGGTTCCGCGGCAGTACATCCGTGACGGCAAGATAGTCCTGAACGCGAGCTACACGGCGACTTCCGCGCTCATGATCAAGAACGACTGGGTCACCTTCGGCGCGCGTTTCGACGGCAGCCCGTTCGAGGTGCAGGTGCCGCTGAACGCGATCCTGGGTATCTACGCGCGCGAGACCGGCGAGGGGATGATCTTCTCGGACGATGACCCGGCGCCCGGTGCGCCGCCGGTGCCGCCGACGAAGCCGACCGGCGGCGACGAGCCGCGCCGGCCGCAACTCAAGGTCGTGAAGTGACCCCCGAGCGCGGCTAGGGGTCGGAGCCCGGCGCGGGCAATGGCCGCACCTGGCCATCGGCACCCACGATCGCCCAGTCGAGGCCGCGCCGTACGCGGCCACCCGCATCGACGGTCAGCCGTCCGGTCATTCCAGGGACGGGTTCCGTGACGGGTACCTGGCCATCCTTCAATACGCCCACCAGGCGCCACGCATCGAAGCCCATCGCGAACAGCCGCCCGCGCCGGCGTGCGTTCGCGGGCCACAGTTGCTGCACGGAGTTGCGCAGGTCGGCGACCACCCGGTCGTCGTCGATCATCCACGGGATGTCGACGAAGGACACGCCCTCGAGGTCCTGGTTGGCGATGGGATTCGGGTCGTAGATGTCGGAGGTCGAGTACACCGGCAGGTCGCCGGCATAGTGGAACTTGAGCTGCGAGCGCACCAGCCGGCCCTGCACCGGCTGCCCCGCCAGAAACACGAACTGCAAGTCGTCGCGTCGGCGCGGCGTGAACTGCAGCGGACCCACTGCGTTCGCGACCAGACGGTAGCGATGCTGGCTCTCGTCGAAACCGAGAATCTCGATCAGTGGTTCGGAGAAGTCGGTCGTGCCGCTCTGGAAATTCCGCGTCGCGGTGAGGGTACCACCGCCCGCGGTCATTGCCGCCTGGAAGGCCACCAGCACGCGCGTGCCCCATTCGCCCGCGGGCACGAGCGCGACGCCGACGCGCCGCCCGCTGGCAAGCAGCCGCTCCGCGACCTGGCGTGCCTCGTCCTCGGGCGCAAGCGCGTACTGGAAGAAGCGCGCGGGCAGCGCATCGCCGTCGGGTAGAAAGTTGAGCGCAAGGGTCGGCACGCTGCCGTCGGCCGCGCGCGTCACGGCCTGGACGTTTTCCTTGCCGAGCGGCCCGACGATGAATCCCGCGCCGTCGGCGACCGCGCGCCGGTACGCGACCGCGGCGTCATCCGTCGCATCGTAGATCTTGAGTCGCGGGCGCGACGCTTCGTCCTGCTGGTAGTACGCCGCCAGGAAGCCGTCGCGAAGCGCCTCGCCCGCGTCGCTGAAGCGTCCGCTCAGCGGCAGCAGCAGGGCGACCTGCGAGGGCAGCTGTACTTGCGGCGCGGTTTCGGTCTGCATGGCGGCGATCAGGGACCCATTGGCAGGGTGCAGAGGATACCGTTTCATCCACTCGGCCAATTGCCCGCGTTGCGCGATCGGGTTGCGCGCAGCCTGCGTCGCGACGCGCGCGAGTTCGAGCCAGCCGACGACGGTGGGATCGGTGCCGCGCGACGCGTTCAGGTTGGCGCCCCGGGCCGCCACCGCGCGCAGCAGATCCCACAGCTCCCGGCGGCCATCGGCGAGCTGGGTGGGCAGCAAGAAGCGTTCGCGCAGCACCATCGAGCGCACGCCGTCGAAAGCGCGCTGGAGCATGAACTGGGCCTTGGCGCGATCGAGCAGGACGTCGGCCTCGGCGCCCGGCGGCGCTTCGCCGAGCGCGCGCAGGCTCGCGAGCGCGCGCTCGGGCACGCCGGCGGCGAGGTACACGTCCGCGCTCGCGACGCCGCGCGCGATGCCCGTCGACGTCTGCGGATCGATGCCAGGAACGGCGGCCGCAAGCGCCTCTACCCGCGTCGCCTCGGGTAGCGCCGGGACCTGCAGCCACTGGCGCTCGGCCTTGATCAGCGTCGCGACCCGCGCTTCGCCGTCGATGGCGCCCGCGGCCTCCTCGAAGCCCAGGGCACTCGCCCGGTGATCGCCGCTTTTCGCGAGGCGTTCGGCACGCTGCAGCGGTGCGCCTTCGGCTACCGGGCGTACCGCCTCCGGGCCCGGGCAGCCGGCCAGCGCGGCCAGGCAGGCGAGGGCGCTGCTCGCCCGGACCAACAGCGACCTCGCGCGATGGTCGCGGCGCGTCTCACGTTGCATGCCTCAGTTCCTCCGTGCAGGATGCCCCCGCGCGAGGTTCGCGCGGTTCCCGCCCAGTATAGTGTCAGCGCCCGGCACCCTATTCGTCGTCGCGACCCCGATAGGCAATCGCGGTGATCTGAGCGCGCGCGCGCGCGATCGGCTGGCCGAGGCCGACCTCGTGGCGGCGGAGGACACTCGCCACACGGGCGCCTTCCTCGCGCAGCTCGGCTTGTCGCGGCCGCTCTTGTCGCTGCACGAACACAACGAGGTCGAGCGCATCCCGCAAATCCTCGCGCGGCTCGGGGAAGGCGCGAAAGTGGCGCTGGTCTCGGATGCGGGTACGCCGCTCCTGAGCGATCCCGGTTATCGGCTCGTCGCCGCCGTCGCAGCCGCGGGCTTCGCGGTGGTGCCGATTCCGGGCGCCTGCGCGGCGATCGCGGCGCTCTCGGCCGCCGGGCTCCCGACCGACAGGTTCACTTTCGAAGGTTTTTTGCCGGCACGCGGCGCCAAGCGACGAGGCCGGCTCGCGGCACTGGCAGCGGAGAGCCGCACGCTGGTCTTCTACGAGGCGCCCCACCGGGTGGCCGACGCGCTCGCTGACCTCGCCGCCGCCTTCGGCGCGGCGCGGCCGGCGGTGCTTGCGCGCGAGCTCACCAAGCTCCACGAGTCCTTCTACCGCGATTCGCTGGGTGCGCTTGCGACGGCGGCCGGCAACGACGCCAACATGAGCCGCGGGGAGGCCGTAATCATTGTCGCGGGCGCCGAGGTCGGGGAACCCGACGCGGCTGCCGCCTCCGCCCTCGTCGACCGGCTGCTGGGTGCGCTCTTGCCGGCGCTGCCGCTGTCGCGCGCGGTCGACGCCATCGTCGAGGCGACCGGCGAGCGCCGCAACGCCGTCTATGAACGCGCCCTGGCCCGCAAATCCGCCCCGCCCGGGGATGCTGGCACGGACGCTTGAGCTTCTGCGCGCACGCGCCTATCGTGCGCGCGGGAGTCGGCCAGGCAACCGCTCCAGGAACCGCGTCCACCTCGTGTGGAAACGGCTACTGGGGAGGAAAGTCCGGGCTCCATAGGGCAGGGCGCCAGGTAACGCCTGGGGGGCGCGAGCCCACGGAAAGTGCAACAGAGAGTAAACCGCCGAAGTGCCGGGTTCGCCCGGTGCTGGTAAGGGTGAAACGGTGCGGTAAGAGCGCACCGCGCGTCTGGTAACAGACGTGGCATGGCAAACCCCGCCCGGAGCAAGGCCAAATAGGGGAACGGGCCGGTGGAAGCTTGCTTCCGCCGGCAGTGCGCTGCCCGCGCATGTTCCCGGGTAGGTCGCTCGAGGTGCACGGCGACGTGCATCCCAGAGGAATGGTTGCCCACGACAGAACCCGGCTTACCGGCCGACTCCCACCTTTTTTCTGTCGGTCACGCCCGGCCATTCGTGCCGGGCGTGACGCGCGTCGCAGTTCTGAATTGATGCAAGTTGGCGCGCTTCCTGCATCCTCCTAACATAACGCAACAAGTGTTTGACGTAAGCTCCTGATTTTGGCGCTTTTCGACGCTCCAGTCGCTTCGAGGTGACGGCTGGTAAGTGATTGTCGCCGCAGGAGAAATGTCACTTCGGAGCGTTGACCTCCCCCTGTCGGATCCCTATAGTGCCCGCTGGTGGGAAAAAGTGGGGAGGAATGGGGCTCGGTCCCATCCAATACGTGTTCCGCGGCGCAAATCAAGTGACGCTCGATGCCAAGGGCCGGATGGTCATGCCGACCCGGTACCGGGACCGGCTGGTCGAGCGCTCGAACGGCCGCCTCGTGGTCACGATCGACCGCGACCAGTGCCTGCTGCTGTACCCGCTGCCGGACTGGGAAGAAATCGAACGAAAGCTCATGCGTCTCCCGACGCTGAACCCACAGGCGCGGCGCATGCAGCGCCTCATGGTCGGTCACGCGACCGACCTCGAGCTCGACGGTCACGGCCGCGTGCTGCTGCCGTCGGAATTGCGCTCCTTTGCAGGGCTCACGCGCGATGGCGTGCTGCTCGGCCAGGGCAATCGATTTGAATTGTGGGACGAGGTGCGTTGGACGCAGCGGCGCGACGAGTGGCTCAAGGACGAAGAGTTGCCCGCCGAGCTACCCGCGGACCTCGAGTCGCTGTCGCTTTAGCGATGGCAGCACACGCGCGGCGGTGCGATTCGCTGCGCAACGATTTTGATACGGGTGCTCACGTTGCCAAGGCTGCCGTGCCTGCGCATGCGCCGGTGCTACTCGAGGCAGTCGTCGCGGCGCTGGCGCTGCGGCCCGAGGGCACTTACGTCGACGCGACGTACGGACGAGGCGGGCATTCGCGGGCGTTGCTCGCGGGATTGGGATCTGGGGGAAGGCTGATTGTCGTCGATCGGGATCCGCAGGCAATTGAAGACGCCCGGCACGAATTCGGCGCTGACGCGCGCGTCACGATTCATCACGCGACCTTCGACCAGCTCACGACTCTGCTCGGCGATCTGCGCGCCGACGGCATCCTGTTCGACCTCGGCGTCTCCTCGCCGCAGCTCGACGATCCAGCGCGCGGTTTCAGTTTCCTGCGCGACGGCCCGCTCGACATGCGCATGGATCCCGGCGCGGGTCCAAGCGCGGCGGAGTTCGTCGCTCACGCCAGCGAGCGGGAGATCGGCGACGTGATCGCACAGTTCGGCGAAGACCGCCTGGCGCGTCGCATTGCGCGCGCGATCGTCGCGGCGCGTGCCGTCGCGCCACTTGCCTCGACCGCGGCGCTGGCGGACGTCGTCGCCGGTGCCGTGCCCGCGCGCATGCGCGAGCAGGGCAAGCATCCGGCGACGCGAACCTTCCAGGCGCTCAGGATCCGGGTGAACCGCGAGATAGAACTCCTGGAGAGCGCCCTCGCGGCGGCGCTCGAGGTGCTCGCGGTCGGCGGCCGGCTGGCCGTGATTAGCTTCCATTCGCTCGAGGACCGGCCGGTCAAGCGCTTCATGCGGCGCCTGGCCGAGGGCGATCCACTCTGGCGCGGCATGCCCGACGTTCCGCTCGCGGCGCGACCGCGGCTCGAGCTCGTCGGCAAGGCGAGCCATCCGACCGCGGACGAGATTGCGCTCAATCCGCGCGCGCGCAGCGCGGTCCTCCGGGTCGCCGAGAAGCTGCGCGCATGAGCTCCCGCACGCTGTTCGTCGCGGTCGTCGCCTTATGGGCCGCGGTGCTCGCCTCCGCGGCGGCTGTCGTCTACACAAAGCACCAGGCGCGCACGCTGTTCACGGAGCTCGAGCGCCTGACGGGCGAACGCGACCGCCTGAATATCGAATGGGGCCGGCTGCAGCTCGAGCAGAGCGCATGGAGCGCGCACGGCTTCGTCGAGCAGGTCGCGAACCGCCAGCTGAAGATGTCCATACCCAGCGCGGCCGACGTGAAGATCGTGCGGCCATGAAGTGGAAGCGCACCGAAGCGCAGAGCGCGGCGCGCCAGTTCCGATTGCGGGGGTGGTGGGTGCTCGGTGGGATCGCGCTCGGCGCGGCCGCGATCTTGGCGCGCGCCGTCGACCTGCAGGTCGTCAAGCACGGCACCCTCGCCGAGGCGGGCGCCGACCGCTTCATGCGCAACGTGAAAATCCTGGCGCATCGCGGCGCGATCACCGACCGTTTCGGCGAGCCGCTCGCGGTATCTACGCCGGTCGACACGGTCTGGGCGAATTCGACCGAGCTCATCGCCGCTGCCGACCAGTTGCCGCGCCTCGCCAAGGCGCTGTCGCTCGATCGCGAGTGGCTGACGCGCCGGATCACCAGCAATCCGGGGTCTATGTACACGGTCCTCGCAAAACAGCTGCAGCCGGACGAGGCCGCGCGCATCAAGGCGCTCGGGATCCCCGGTGTCTACCTGCAGCGCGAATCCCGCCGCTTCTATCCGGCGGGTGAAGTGACGGGTCACCTGCTCGGGTTCACGGGCGCCGACGACCAGGGGCAGGAAGGGCTCGAACTCGCCTACGAGCAGAAGCTCGCCGGCGAGGACGGGGTCAAGCGCGTAATCCAGGACCGTACCGGGCATTTCGTCGAGAACGTCGACAGCGTGCGCGCGGCACGGCCGGGCGAGGAGCTCACGACCAGCATCGACCTGCGGATCCAGTACCTCGCGTACCGCGAGCTCAAGAGCGCGATCCGCGAATTCAACGCGCGCGCCGGCTCGGTGATGGTCATCGACGTGCGCACCGGTGAAGTACTGGCGATGGTGAACCAGCCGTCGTTCAACCCGAACGACCGAACGCAGTTCGAGGGCGCCCGCTATCGCAACCGCGCCGCGACCGACATTTTCGAACCCGGCTCGTCGATCAAGCCGTTCATCATCGCCTCCGCGATCGCGTCCGGGAAGTTCAACGCCAACAGCGTCATCGACACCAATCCCGGCTTCATCAAGGTGGCCAGCAAGTACATCGAGGATCCGCACAACCTCGGCATGGCAAATATCGCGACCATTCTCGCGAAGTCCTCCAACGTCGGCATGGCGCACATCGCGCTCTCGCTCGACAAGTCGGCCATCTGGGGGACGCTGAATTCGCTTGGCTTCGGGCAAATCTCCTCGAGCGGCTTTCCGGGCGAGTCCGCGGGGCTGCTGACGCACTACGCGCACTGGCGCGAGCTCAGCGTGGCGACGCTTGCGTACGGCTACGGCATTTCGGTGACACCGCTGCAACTCGCTCAAGGCTACGCGACGCTCGCCGCCGGGGGCGTGCGCCGGCCGATCAGCTTCCGTCGACTCAATGCGGCGCCCGCCGGCGAGCAGGTGCTCGACCCGCAGGTTGCCCGCGACGTCATCCACCTCATCGAGCACGTCGTCACGGCCGACGGCACGGCGCCACTTGCGAGGATCCCCGGCTACCGAGTGGCCGGCAAGACCGGGACCGCATTCAAGTCGACGCCCGGTGGCTATTCGACCGACAAGTACATGGCGGTGTTCGGCGGCATCGTTCCGGCGAGCGCGCCGCGACTCGCCGCAGTCATCGTGATCGATGAGCCGAACGGCACGGTCCATCACGGCGGTGACGTCGCCGCGCCGGTGTTCTCCTTGATTCTCAGCGGGGCGCTGCGCCTGCTCGCGATCCCGCCCGATGACTTGACCAACGTGGCGTCCGCGACGCTTGCCCAGGCCGTCGCGCCGCGCTTCACGGGGCACCCGTGAGCGCGTCCGAAATCGAGCTGTCGTGGTTGCTCGCGGGGCTGGTCGCCGCGCCCCGGATCGCCGTGCGCGACCTGACCCTCGACAGCCGCAGCGTTCGGCCGGGCGACGCCTTCGTCGCGCTCGCTGGCCAGAGCAGCCACGGCCTCGATCATCTCGAGGAGGTCATCGCGCGCGGCGCCATCGCGATCCTCTGGGATCCCACCGATGGCCGGCGCCCGCCGACGCTACCGCCGTCCGTGACGGCCGTTGCCGTTCCGGGACTGCGTCCCGAGCTGGGCGACGTTGCGGACCGCTTCTACGCCGAACCGTCCGCCGCCGTCGACGTCGCGGGCGTGACGGGCACGAACGGCAAGACCACCTGCGCGTGGCTGTTCGCACAATGTTTCGGCGACGACGGCGCCTACATCGGCACGCTCGGAACTGGCCGGCCGCCGGACGTGAGTTCGACGAGCCACACGACACCCGACGTCGTGTCCGTGCATCGCACGCTGCGTACGCTCGTCGATGCGGGTGCGCGCTGGGTGGCTATGGAAGTGTCCTCCCACGCGCTCGACCAGGATCGGATCGGCGCGGTGCGCCTGCCGCTGACGGGATTCACCAACCTCACGCGCGACCATCTCGACTACCACGGCAGCATGGTCGCCTACGGCGCCGCTAAAGAACGGATCGTCCACTGCCGCGGCGTCGAGCACGCCGTCATCAACATCGCCGACCCCTTCGGCCGCGAGCTCGCTACGCGGCTGCCGGAGAATGTCACGCTGACGGCGGTCGGGCCGATCGCTACGGACCTGCGCGCCTCACGCTTCGTGACCGCAACACGGGTCGAGCGTCACGCCGACGGGCTCGACCTGACCGGCGACACGCACGCGGGGCCGTTTCGCCTGCGTTCCGCCCTGATCGGCGGGTTCAACGCCGACAACCTCCTGCTGGTGCTCGGGCTCCTGCTCGCGGCCGACATGCCGCTCATCCAGGCGGTCGAGTCCCTCGCGCGGGCGGCCGCACCGCCCGGACGCATGGAAGCATTTGCGATGGGGCGCGACGGCCCGACGCTCGTCGTCGACTACGCCCACACGCCCGACGCACTCAGCAAGGTCCTTGCGGCGCTGCGCTCGCACACGAAGGGCGACCTGTGGTGCGTGTTCGGTTGCGGCGGCGACCGGGATCCGGGCAAGCGTCCGCTCATGGCTGCTGCGGTCGAGGCGATCGCCGATCGCATCGTCATCACCGACGACAATCCGCGCACCGAGGATCCGGACCGAATCGTCGCGATGCTGAGCGGCGCGCTGACCGGCCGGGTGCCTGCGCACGTCGAGCGCGACCGCGCCAAGGCGATCGCGGACGCCGCGGCGCAGGCGCGTCCGGGTGATGTCGTCCTCATCGCCGGCAAGGGGCACGAGGACTACCAGATCTATGGCACTGAGCGTCGGCACTTCAGTGACCGTGAGCTCGCGCTGGCGTTGACCGGACGGGCCGCATGAAGCGCTCGCTCGCGCATTTCGCCGGGGCGATGGGTGGCACGCTGGTGGGTACCGACGCGGCCTTCGGTGCCATTTCGACCGACTCCCGCTCGCTGGCCGCGGGCGACCTCTTCGTTGCGCTCTCCGGGCCGAATTTCGACGGCCACGACTTCATCGCCGCCGCCGCCGAGCGCGGCGCCGTCGCGGCGGTGGTATCGCGCCCGGTGCCGGGCGCCCTGTCGCAGATCCTGGTCGATGACACTCTGCGCGCTCTGCAGCGCGCCGCGGAATCGTGGCGCGCGCAGTTTCAGATCCCGGTCGTCGCCGTCGCCGGCAGCAACGGCAAGACGACGACCAAGGAACTCATCGCGACGATCCTCGCGGGGCAGGGGCCGTGCCACTCGACCCGCGGAACCCTGAATAACCACATCGGCGTTCCGCTGACACTGCTTGGCCTCGAGCCCCGCCACACCTCGGCGGTCATCGAGATCGGCGCGAATCATCCGGGCGAGGTTGCGGCGCTCGTGCCGCTCGTTCGCCCGACGGTCGGCCTCGTCACGAACGCGGGCGCCGAGCACCTGGAGGGATTCGGCGATCTCGACGGCGTCGCGCGTGCGGAAGGGGAACTCTTTGCCGGCCTCGAACCGGGTGCGACCGCGCTGATCAACGCGGATGACGCCTACGCGGGGCTCTGGGGAGAAATGAGCCGCGCGGCACGGTGCGTCAGCTTCGGATTCGCACCGACGGCGGATTTCCGCGCGGTCGGCGCGTTTCGCCGCAACGGCCCCGGCGAGGTTGTGCAGGAGTTCGAACTCGCCTCGCCGTCGGGCCGCGCGACGGTTCGGCTCGCACTCGCGGGCCGCCACAACGTCGTGAACTCGCTCGGCGCGGCTGCTGCCGCCTTCGCGTGTGGTACCTCCCTCGCGGACATTGCCGCGGGACTCGCGCGCATGCGAGCGGTCAAGGGCCGCCTACAGTCGCACGCCGGACTCAACGGCGCGCAGCTCATCGATGATTCCTACAACGCCAATCCGAGCAGCCTCAGCGCGGGACTCGAAGTGTTGGCCGCATTTCCCGGCGAGCGATGGCTCGTGCTCGGCGACATGAACGAGCTTGGCGGACAAAGCCGCGACGCGCACGTTTCCGCCGGCCGCGAGGCTCGGGAGCGTGGCGTATCGCGACTATTCGCGGTGGGTTCGTTCACTCACGAAGCGGTCGGCGCCTTCGGCCCGGGCGGGGAGTGGTTCGCCGACGCGACGTCGCTGTCCTCGCACCTGCGCACGCTGCTCTCGCCCGGGGTCACGGTGCTGGTCAAAGGTTCGCGTTCGAATCGTCTCGAGCGTGTGGTCGAAGCCCTCCGGGCAAGCAGCGCCGGCGCCACTCAGCGCGCGGCCGACGGGGAATAACCGCCAATGCTCTACCGTCTCGCAGAGATTCTCACGCAGCACTACTCCGGCTTCAGGGTGTTCTCGTACCTGACGCTGCGCGGGATTCTCGCGGCGATCACCGCACTGCTCATTTCGCTGCTCGTCGGGCCGCGAATGATCCGCGGCCTGACGAGTCACCAGATCGGGCAGAACGTGCGCGATTTCGGCCCGAAGTCGCACCTGACCAAGCAAGGCACGCCGACGATGGGCGGCACACTGATCCTGGTCGCGATCCTGGCATCGACGCTCTTGTGGGCGGACCTCACAAATCGATACGTCTGGATCGTCTCGGGCGCAACGCTCGCGTTCGGGCTGATCGGCTTCTACGACGATTACCTCAAGCTCGTCGTCGGCAACTCAAAGGGACTTCCCGCGCGCTGGAAGTATCTCCTGCAGTCGATCGCCGGGCTCTCGACCGCGTGCGCGCTCTACTTCAGCGCCGCCGTGCCCGCGGCCACGGATCTCTACGTGCCGCTCTTCAAGGGCGTCATGGTGCCGCTCGGCGCGCCCGGATTCATCACCCTCAGCTATTTCGTTATCGTGGGGACCAGCAATGCGGTCAACCTGACGGATGGCCTCGACGGTCTGGCGATCATGCCCGCCGTGATGGTCGGCGGTGCGCTCGGCATCTTCGCCTATGCTTCCGGCAACTCGATTTTCGCCAACTACCTGCTGATCCCGCACGTACCGGCGGTGGGCGAGTGCCTGATCTTCTGCGGCACGCTGTTCGGCGCCGGCCTCGGCTTCCTGTGGTTCAACAGCTATCCCGCGCAGGTGTTCATGGGCGACGTCGGCGCGCTCGCACTCGGCGCCGCGCTCGGCACGCTCGCGGTGATTGTCCGCCAGGAGATCGTGCTGTTCGTGATGGGCGGCGTGTTCGTGCTCGAGACCGTGTCGGTCATCCTGCAAGTCGCCTCGTTCAAGCTGACCGGCAAACGGATTTTCCGCATGGCGCCGATACACCACCACTTCGAACTCAAGGGTTGGGCAGAGCCCAAGGTCATCGTCCGCTTCTGGATCATCACTGTCGTTCTCGTGCTGGCAGGGCTTGCGACCCTGAAGGTCCGCTGATGGCCGCGCGCCGCAACCTCGTTGTCGGGCTCGGCAAGACGGGGCTCGCTGCGGCGCGCTGGCTGCACGCGCGCGGCGAATCCGTGACAGTGACGGATTCGCGCGCCGCCCCGCCGGGCCTCGAGGGGCTCGCGAAGCTCGGCGGCCACTTTCCGCTGCACCTTGGCGGCTTCGACCCCGCAATCCTGAACGCCACCGATCGGATCGTGCTTTCCCCCGGCGTCTCGCGCGACGAACCGCTGATCCGCGAGGCGCAGTCGCGCGGCATCACCGTGCTCGGCGACATCGAGCTGTTCGCGACTGCCAAGCAGGCGCCTGCTGTCGCGATTACCGGTACCAACGGCAAGAGCACGGCCACGACACTGGTTGCGGAGATGGCGCGCGCCGCCGGGCGTCGCACGCTAGCCGGCGGCAATCTGGGCGAGCCGGCTCTCGACCTGCTGGCGCAGCCGGTGCCGGAACTCTATGTTCTCGAGCTCTCGAGTTTCCAGCTCGAGTCCACCGACTCGCTCGAGCTCGCGGCGGCAGCGGTTCTCAACCTCACGCCCGACCACATGGACCGCTACGCCACGCTCGCCGACTACGGCGCGGCGAAGGCCAGGATCTTCGCGCACGCGGCCGTCGCCGTAGTCAACCTCGATGATCCCAACGTCATCGCCATGCCGCGCGCCGGACAGAAGCGCATCGGTTTCAGCCTCACTCGTGCCGGTGCCGACTGGGGCCTTGCGAACCGTGATGGCGAGGTCTCGCTCGCACAGCAAGGCGAGCCCGTGCTGCCGCTCGGTGAGCTGCGGCTGTCCGGCAGGCACAACGCCGCGAATGCGCTTGCCGCGCTCGCGGTCGGCACCGTGGTGGGGTTGCCGCTCAAGCCCATGCTCGCGACGCTGCGCCGCTTCGCGGGGCTTCCGCATCGCAGCCAGTGGGTAACCGAGCGGCACGGCGTGCGGTTCATCGACGATTCCAAGGGAACCAACGTCGGTGCGACTCTCGCGTCGGTCGAGGGACTCGGCGGTCCGATCGTCGTCATCGCGGGTGGCGACGGCAAGGGCCAGGACTTCGCACCGCTCGCCGCAGCCTTCCGCGGCAAGGTTCGCCACGCCGTGCTGATCGGTCGTGACCGCGAGCTGATCGCGCGCGCGCTCGACGGCGCCTGCAGCACAGAGTTCGCCGTCGACATGGAAGCCGCGGTCGCCGCGGCGGCGCGCGCAGCGCGCGCCGGCGACCTCGTGCTGTTGTCGCCGGCCTGCGCGAGCTTCGACATGTTCCGCGACTACGTTCAGCGTGGCGAGGTGTTCGCGGCCGCCGCACGAAGGCTCGGTTCGTGAGCGCCGTGGCTATATCCCTGCGTTCGCCCGGACGTTCGCGCATCGTCCTCGATCCGATCGTGGTGTGGCTCACCGCCGCGCTACTGCTGCTCGGGCTCATCATGGTGACCTCGTCGTCGGTCACGCTCGCCGCGGTCGGTGGCGATCCGTTCTTCTTCCTCGAGCGCCAGCTGATGTTTGCGCTGGTCGGCGTGGGCTGCGCGGCGATCGCAGTGAGGATTCCGACGGCGGTCTGGGAGCGGCTCAGCCTGCCGCTGCTGGTCGTATCGATCGTGCTGCTGGTGCTCGTGCTGGTACCGGGCGTTGGTCATGACGTCAACGGTAGCCGCCGCTGGCTGCGCGTCGCTGGTCTCAACTTCCAGGCATCGGAAGCGGCGCGCGTGCTGCTGCTCATCTATCTATGCAGCTACATAGTCCGTCGCGAACAAGAAGTCCGCGACAGCGTGCTCGGCTTCATGAAGCCGCTAGCGGTGCTCGGCTTTGCCGCCTTGCTGCTGCTCCTCGAGCCCGACTTCGGCTCGGGCGTCGTGCTGCTGACGACGGGCATCGGCGTGCTGTTCCTCGCCGGCGTGAAGCTGCGGCACTTCGCGGTGCTGTGCGCGCTCGCGCTCCTTGCCTTCGCCGCTCTTGCCGTGTCGAGCGCCTACCGGTTCCGTCGGCTGACGGCCTTCATGGATCCGTGGGCGGATCCGTTCAATACGGGCTTCCAGCTCACGCAATCGCTGATCGCGATCGGACGCGGTGAATGGTTCGGGGTCGGCCTTGGCGCCAGCATCCAGAAGCTGCTCTACCTTCCGGAGGCGCATACGGACTTCGTGTTCGCGGTGCTCGCCGAGGAACTTGGCTTCGTCGGCATCGCCTTCGTCGTCGCACTGGTGGTCGCGCTCGTCTACCGCTCCCTGATGATCGCGCGCGCGGCTTCGGAGGCGGGGCTCAAGTTCCAGTCGTATCTAGCCGCCGCCTTCGGCATCTGGTTCGGCCTGCAGGCGTTCATCAACATGGGCGTGAACATGGGGCTGTTGCCGACGAAGGGGCTGACGCTGCCGCTTCTGTCCTACGGCCGCTCGAGCCTGGTCGTGACCCTCGGCTGGATCGGCATCTTGCTGCGCGTCCATCTCGAGACAGTCAATTCCAAGTCCGTGGCGCTGCGAGGGCCCGCACGGTGACCACGGTCCTCATCATGGCGGGAGGCACCGGCGGCCACGTGTTCCCGGCGCTCGCCGTCGCGGACGTGCTTCGCGAGCGCGCCTGCCGCGTCGTCTGGCTCGGGACGCACCGCGGCATCGAGGCGCGGCTCGTGCCGGCCGCCGGCATCGCGATCGAATGGGTCCGCGTCTCCGGACTGCGCGGCAAGGGCATCCTGAGCTGGCTCACGGCGCCGTTCCGGCTGCTGCAGGCGCTCGGCGACGCTTTTGGCGCGATCCGCCGCACCCGGCCGGACGTGGTGCTCGGGCTGGGCGGATTCGTGGCGGGCCCCGGTGGCCTTGCGGCGCGCGTGCTCGGCAAGCCGCTGGTGATTCACGAACAGAACGCGGTCGCCGGCCTCACCAACCGCATTCTCGCGCGACTCGCCGGGACGGTCGCCGAGGCTTTTCCAGGCAGCTTCCCGCCGGGTCTCGGCGCCATTGCGATCGGCAACCCGGTGCGGCGCTCAATCGAGGCGCTGCCGGTGCGCTGCGCGATGCCGCGCCCGCACGCGCACCTGCTGGTGTTCGGCGGGAGCCAGGGCGCTGCCGTTCTCAACCGCGTCGTGCCGGCCGCGCTCGCGCTGCTCGATCCCGCGGAGCGCCCGGAAGTGCTCCACCAGACCGGGCGCGATCGGCGCGACCAGGTCGCCGCCGCCTACGCCGTTGCGGGCGTCGTCTGCGACGTGCGCGATTTCATCGACGACATGGCGGCCGCGTACTCGTGGGCGGATCTCGCGGTCTGCCGCAGCGGCGCGCTCACGATCGCGGAACTCGCGGCCGCGGGCGTGCCAGGCCTGCTCGTTCCGTTCGCCGCGGCGGTCGATGACCACCAGACCGCGAATGCGCGTTTCCTCGCCAACCGGGGCGGCGCCGTGGTCGTGCCGGAGTCGACTCTGACCCCGGAAGTCCTCGCCACCCAGCTGCGCTCGCTCGCCGGTCCCGACCGGCGGCGGCGCGATGCGATGGCGGAAGCCGCGCGCCGCGCGGCGATGCCAGGCGCTGCCGAGCGGCTGGCGAACCTGTGCCTCGCGGCCGGAGCCGGCGCATGAGCGCCCGCATGCACCGGATCCAGCGCATCCACTTCGTCGGTATCGGCGGCAGTGGCATGGGCGGCATCGCCGAGGTGCTTCTCAACCTCGGTTACAGTGTCCAGGGTACCGACCTGCGTCGCAGCGCGGTCACCGATCGCCTCGTCGCCCTCGGCGCCGAGGTCACGATCGGCCACGCTGCCGAGCACATCACCACCGCCAACGTCGTGGTCGTCTCGAGCGCCGTGCGTGCCGACAACCCCGAGGTGGTCGCGGCGCTGGCGGCACGCATTCCCGTCGTGCAGCGCGCCGAGATGCTCGCCGAGCTGATGCGCTTCAAGTCCGGCATCGCGGTCGCGGGCACGCACGGCAAGACGACGACGACCAGCCTCGTCGCCAGCATCCTCGCCGAGGGCGGCGAGGATCCGACCTTCGTGATCGGCGGACGCCTCAAGAGCGCCGACAGCAACGCGCGACTCGGCTCGGGGCGCTACCTCGTGGCCGAGGCCGACGAAAGCGATGCCTCGTTCCTGCACCTGCAGCCGCTGGCCGCGATCGTCACCAACATCGACAACGACCACCTCAGCACGCACGGCGGCGACTTCGAGAAGCTGAAGCAAAGCTTCATCGATTTCCTGCACAACCTGCCGTTCTACGGCTTCGCGGTGCTGTGTCTCGACGATCCGCAGGTGAAGTCGGTGCTGCCGCGAATCGCCCGCCCGATCGTGACCTACGGGATCGACGAGGCCGCTGACATTCGCGCGGTCGACATCGAGCGGCACGGGCTCAAGTCGAAGTTCATGGTCACGCGCCCGTCGCGCGAGACGCCGTTGCCGATCACGCTGAGCGTGCCCGGCCGGCACAACGTCCTGAACGCGCTCGCCGCGATTGGTGTCGCCACGGAGCTCGGCATTGCCGACGAGGCGATCCAGCGCGCACTCGAGCAGTTTTCCGGCATCGACCGGCGACTGCAGGTGCTAGGCGAGATCGACACGGCAGCCGGTCGCGTGACGCTCATCGACGACTACGGTCACCACCCGCGCGAGGTTGCCGCGACCCTGGAGGCCATCCAGCAGGGCTGGGCGGGGCGCCGCGTGGTGCTCGCCTTCCAGCCGCACCGCTACACGCGGACCCGCGACCTGCTCGATGATTTCGCCGAGGTTCTCTCGACCGCCGACGTGCTGCTGGTCACCGAGGTGTACGCGGCCGGGGAGGCGCCGATCGCGGACGCTGACGGCCGCGCTATCTGCCGTGCGGTGCGCACGCGGGGGCGCGTGGAGCCCGTGTTCTGCGCGCGTCCCGAGGATCTCGCGGCCGCGCTCGCGCCGCTGCTGCACGCCGACGACGTGCTGGTGACGATGGGAGCCGGCCACATCAGCGCGGTCGCGCACGAGCTCACCTCGCGGTTGGCTGCTGGAGCACGACATTGAACGCCGCCCGCCAATTCACGCCCGCCGCGGAGTTCCTGCCGCACGTGCGCTTCGACGAGCCGTTGGCGCGGCACACGTCCTGGCACGTCGGCGGACCCGCCGACGCCTTCTACACGCCCGAGAGTGCGGAGGAGCTCGCGCGCTTCCTAAGTGCGCTGCCGGCCGGTGTGCCGTGTTTTTTCCTGGGGCTCGGCAGCAACGTACTGGTCCGCGACGGTGGCATGCGCGGCGTGGTGGTCTCGCTGCACCTGGGCCTCGATCGCGTCGAGCGCATCGGTCCCACCCGCGTGCACGCCGACGCCGGCGTGCCGTGCGCCCGCGTCGCGCGTCAGTGCGTGAAGTGGTCGCTCGGACCCGCCGAGTTCTTCGCCGGAATCCCGGGCACGATCGGCGGCGCACTCGCCATGAACGCCGGCGCGTGGGGCGGTGAGACCTGGCCGCACGTCGCCGAAGTCGACGTCGTGGACCGTGGCGGCGCGCGCCGGACGCGGGCCGCGGCCGAGTACCGCTGGGGTTACCGGCATCTCGAGGCGCCGACCGCCGGCGAGTGGTTCATCGCGGCCCGCTTCGAGTTTGCGGCGGATCCGCAGGCGACCACAGAGACGATCAAGAACCTGCTCCTGCGCCGCCGCGAAACCCAGCCGATCGGCGAATGGACTTGTGGTTCGACCTTCACGAATCCGAGCGGTGCACATGCCGCGAAGCTCATCGAATCGGCCGGTCTCAAGGGCTATCGGATCGGCGGCGTCGCGGTCTCGACCAAGCACGCAAACTTCCTCGTGAATGAAGGCAACGCGACGGCTGAGGAGATCGAACGCCTGATCGGCCACGTGCAGCGCGAAGTCGAGCGCCAGCACGGCGTACGGCTCGTCCCTGAAGTGCGCATTGTCGGAGAACGCGCATGAGTGCCGCCAGCATTTTGCGCAAGCCCGCAGGTCCCGGCGACTTCGGTCGTGTCGCGGTGCTCTACGGCGGCACGAGCTCGGAGCGCGAGGTCTCTCTCAACTCGGGTGCGAACGTGCTCGAGGCGTTGCGGCGCCGCGAGGTCGCGGCGGAGCCGGTCGATGGCATTGAGGCGCTGCTCGCCGGGATCGCCCACCAGCGCTACGACCGCGTGTTCAACATCATGCACGGCGGCGCCGGGGAAAACGGCGTCGTGCAGGGCCTGCTCGAGGCACTCGGCGTCCCGTACACCGGCTCGCGCGTGCTCGGCAGCGCGCTCACGCTCGACAAGATCCGCACCAAGCAGGTGTGGCTGTCGCTCGGCCTGCCGACGCCGCGCTACGAGCGTCTCGCGCCGGGCGCCGACGTCGCGGGCGTCGCGAACAAGGTCGGGTTCCCGCTGATCGTCAAGCCCTCGCTCGAAGGCTCGAGCGTGGGCGTGAGTCGTGTATTCAATCCGAACCAGCTGCCGGCCGCGGTGAGCCTCGCCGAGAAGTACGATGGCGAGCTCCTGATCGAGACGCTGGTCGAGGGTGGTGAGTACACCGTCGGCATCCTCGACGGCGTCGCGCTGCCGAGCATCCGCATCGTGCCGCGCGGTGAGTACTACGACTATCACGCGAAGTACGTCGCCGAAGACACGCAGTACCTCTGCCCCGGGCTGGAAGGCACGGCCGAATCGGAGCTGCGGGCGCTGGCGCTGCGCGCCTTCGATGCCGCCTCGGCCTCCGGCTGGGGGCGCGTGGACGTGATGCGCGACGCGAACGGCGGCAACTGGCTGCTCGAGGTCAACACGACGCCGGGCATGACCAGCCACTCGCTGGTGCCGAAGGCGGCGCGGGTCGCCGGAATCGACTTCGACGAGCTGGTCGTGCGCATCCTCGAGACGAGCTTCGGCGGCGCCGGGCGGGGGCGGCCGTGAACGCGCTCACTTCGCTCCTGCCGCGCCGGGCCAAGAACCGCACCCGCGTCGAGAAGAACCGGCGCTGGCACCTGCCGTCGATCGACTGGGCGCGCCTGGGCTCGATCGCGCTCGGGATTGCCGCCGTCGGCGGGCTCGCCGGCATGATCGGCTTCGCCCTCAATCGGCCGGTGCGCAAGGTCGAGGTGCTGGGCAGCTTCCAGCGCGTATCGGAGCTCGACGTTGAGGAAGTGGTGCGGCAGCAGCTGCACGGCGGCTTCATCACCGCGAACCTCGACCAGCTGCAGCACGCGATCGAAGCGCTACCGTGGATCGACCACGCGCGCGTGCAGCGGCGCTGGCCCGACGGCCTCGCCGTGCAGGTCACGGAACAGATGCCGGTCGCGCGCTGGGGCGAGACCGGGCTGCTCAATTCGCGCGGCGAACTTTTCATACGGGACATCCGCCACGTGCCGCCGGAGCTGCCGCGCCTCGACGGGCCCGAGCACAGCGAGCACCGGGTCGCGGACCTCTTTTCCCAGCTGCAGCCGCGCCTGCTCGAGGCAGGCCTGCGCACGAGCGCACTGCGCCTCGATGCGCGCGGCGCCTGGGAACTCGAGCTCGCGAGCGGCGTGACGGTGCGCTTCGGCCGCCGCCAGCTCGAGGAGCGGATCGATCGATTCCTGAAAGTGGGCGCGCCCGTCGTCGCGGGCCGGCCGAATGACATCGCGTTTCTCGACATGCGCTATTCGAACGGCTTCGCCGTCGGCTGGCGCACGGGTGGCAGCGGCCCGGCGCGACCGGCCACGCTCGAAGAATCGCTGGCGAATCGGAAGCGGGACCAAGATGCCTAAGCGTAGCGAACGAAATCTCATCGTCGGACTCGACATCGGCACTTCCAAGGTGGTCGCGCTGGTCGGCGAACTCAAGGCCGACGGCGAGCTCGAGGTGATTGGAATCGGGTCGCACCCCTCGCGCGGTCTCAAGCGCGGCGTCGTCGTCAACATCGACTCGACCGTGCAGTCGATCCAGCGCGCGGTGGAGCAGGCCGAGCTGATGGCGGGCGTCGAGATCAACGCGGTATACACCGGCATCGCCGGCAGCCACGTGCGCAGCCTCAATTCGCACGGCATCGTCGCGATAAAGGACAAGGAAGTGACCCAGGGCGATGTCGCCCGCGTCATGGATGCCGCGCAGGCCGTCGCACTGCCCGCCGACCAGCGGATCCTGCACGTCATCCCGCAGGAATTTATCATCGACGACCAGGAGGGAATTCGCGACCCGATCGGCATGTCGGGGATCCGTCTCGAGGCGCGCGTGCACATCGTGACCGGCGCCGAAAGCGCCGCGCAGAACATCGTCAAGTGCGTGCAGCGCTGCGGGCTCGAGGTCGAGGACATCGTGCTCGAGCAGTGGTCGTCGAGCTACGCGGTGCTGACCGATGACGAGAAGGATCTCGGCGTGTGCTTGGTCGACATCGGCGGCGGCACGACCGACCTCGCCGTTTTCTCGGGAGGCGCGCTTAGGCATACGGCGGTAATTCCGATCGCAGGCGACCAGGTCACCAATGACATCGCGGTCTCCATGCGCACGCCGACGCAGTACGCGGAGGACATCAAGGTCCGCTATGCCTGCGCGCTCAGCCAGCTCGCCAATCCCGACGAGACAATCGAGGTACCAAGCGTCGGCGACCGGCCACCGCGACGCCTCGCCCGGCAGACGCTCGCCGAGATCGTCGAGCCGCGCTACGAGGAACTCTACGGCCTGATCCGCGACGAGTTGCGGCGCGCCGGCTTCGAGGAGGCCATCGCCGCCGGCATCGTCATCACCGGCGGCAGCGCCAAGATGGAAGGCGCGGTCGAGCTCGCCGAAGAAGTCTTCCACGTGCCGGTGCGCCTCGGCGTGCCGCACGGCGTAACTGGTCTCGCGGACGTCGTCCGCAATCCGATTCATGCGACCGGTGTCGGTCTACTGCTTTATGCGCGTGCGCAATCCCAGCCGGATGGCATGTCGCGGCCGCTCGGCCCGAACGTGCATAACGTTCTGGAGCGGATGAAGTCTTGGTTCCAAGGACATTTTTGATTCACCCGGAGGAGATACACATGTTCGAACTCATGGATGCATACAGCCAGAGCGCCGTGATCAAGGTGCTCGGGGTCGGCGGCGCTGGCTGCAACGCTGTTGACCACATGCTGCTGGCCGGCATTGAGGGCGTAGAGTTCATTTGCCTGAACACCGATTCGCAGGTGCTCAAGAAGTCGAAGGCAAAGACGACGCTGCAGATCGGCACCAACATCACCAAGGGCCTGGGCGCAGGCGCTGACCCGGAAGTCGGCCGGCAGGCCGCGATGGAGGACCGCGACCGCATCGTCGAGCTGATCGAGGGCTGCGACATGCTGTTCATCACTGCCGGCATGGGCGGTGGCACGGGCACGGGCGCGGCGCCGGTGGTCGCGCAGGTCGCCAAGGAACTCGGCATCCTGACGGTTGCGGTGGTGACCAAGCCGTTCACGATGGAAGGCCACAAGCGCATGAACATCGCCGAGATTGGCATCGGTGAGCTCGGCAAGTTCTGCGACTCGCTGATCACGATCCCGAATCAGAAGCTGCTGTCGGTGCTGGGTCCGAAGACGCGCCTTCTCGATGCGTTCACTTCCGCGAACGGCGTGCTGCAGGGCGCCGTGCAGGGTATTGCCGAACTGATCACGCGCCCGGGCCTCATCAATGTCGACTTCGCCGATGTGCGCACCGTCATGAGCGAGACCGGGATGGCGATGATGGGCACGGGTCACGCGACGGGTGAGGAGCGCGCGCGCCTCGCCGCCGAGATGGCCGTCTCGAGCCCGCTGCTCGAGGACATCAACCTCGCGGGCGCCCAGGGCATCCTCGTCAACATCACCGCCGGCATGGACATGGCGATCGGTGAGTTCGAGGAGGTCGGCAACACGGTCAAGCAGTTCGCGAGCGACGATGCGACCGTGGTTGTCGGCACCGTCATCGAGCCCGAGATGCAGGACGAGCTGCGCGTGACGGTGGTCGCCACCGGACTCAACCGCAACGCGCCGCGCGCGGCGGAGCCGGCGCCGGTCATCACGCGCAACGACAACCTCCGGATGGTCCCGCGGAAGTCCGGCCTGCAGTCGGCGCCGCCGGACTACGCGGCGTACAACGCGCCCCCGGGCCGGCGCAAGACCGCGGTCGGCGACGGCCTGCGTCCGGACGTGGAAGGCGATGACATGCTCGACATCCCGGCATTCCTGCGCCGTCAGGCCGACTGAGGCGGCGGCGCGGCGGCGCCGGGATCAAGAAGGTCGGGCGCGAGCCCGACGCGGAGGCTTCGATGCGTGACGAGCGACGGTTGAACGCGCTTGCCCGCGGGCGCCTGCGAGCGCAGCGGGCGGCGCAGCCGCGCGTGCCGGGACCGGACGACCGGCCGGCGGCCGTGCGCGACGTCACTCAATCGGGTCAAAGGCTTGTAGCGGTTTTGAGGCCTGTGCTAGGGTGCTGAGCCATTGTCAAGGGTTTGTGTATTGTTAAATTCCGCATGCTGAACCAACGCACTCTCAAGACCACGATCCGGGCGACCGGCATCGGCCTGCACTCCGGCCGCAAGGTGTTCATGACCCTGCGCCCGGCGGCGCCGAACACCGGCATCGTCTTTCGCCGCGTCGACCTTGCGGAGCCGGTCGACATCCAGGCCCGGGCCGAGAACGTCGGCGACACGATGCTGGGCACGACTCTCGTCAACGGTGACGTTCGCGTCTCGACGGTCGAGCACCTGCTGTCGGCCTTCGCCGGACTTGGCATCGACAACGCCTTCGTCGAGCTGAGTGCGGTCGAGGTGCCGATCATGGACGGCAGCGCGGGGCCCTTCGTGTTCCTGCTGCAGTCGGCGGGAATCGAGGAGCAGACGGTGCCGAAGCGCTTCGTCCGGATCCGCAAGTCGATCGAGGTGCGCGACGGCGACAAGTGGGCGCGCTTTGATCCGTTCAACGGCTTCAAGGTCAACTTCGAGATCGAGTTCGACCACCCGACCTTCCGCCGCCACACGCAGCGCGCATCGATGGATTTCTCGACGACTTCCTTCCTCCGGGAAGTGAGCCGGGCGCGGACCTTCGGCTTCATGCGCGACCTCGAGACGCTCAGATCGCGCAACCTCGCGCTCGGCGGCACGCTCGACAACGCGATCGTGCTCGATGACTTCAAGGTGCTGAACGAGGACGGCCTCCGTTACGAGGACGAGTTCGTCAAGCACAAGATCCTCGATGCGATCGGCGACCTGTACCTCCTTGGGCACAGCCTGATCGGCGAGTTCAGCGGCTTCAAGTCCGGCCACGGCCTCAACAACAAGCTGCTGCGCGCGCTCAT
>JANXZZ010000156.1 GCA_025355245.1 Pseudomonadota bacterium
CCGTAGAACTCGCGCACCCGCGGCAGCATCACGTGCACCACGACGTCCTGCAGGTCGACAAGCCCCCACTCGCCTTCGCGCTCGCCCTCGACGCCGAGCGGGCGGATGCCGGCGTTGCGCGCGCGCTCGAGCACGCGCCCGGCAAGCGACTTGACGTGCCGGTCGGAGGTACCGGAGGCGATGACGAGCGTATCGGTCACGCTGGTGAGCTCGCGCACGTCGAGCACCGCGACGTTCTGGGCCTTGAGGTCATCGAGCGCGGCGGTCACGAGATCGGTCAGGCGCGACAGCGGCGTCGCCTTCGGTTGGGCGCGGGCAGCGGCGCTCGCGGCGGGGCCCCGCGCCTTGGGCAGGCGCTTCGCGGGGGATTTCTTCGCGGTCTTGCGGGCAGGTTTCTTGGAGGTCATCCCTTCGCTCAGTCCTTGCGGGCATAGCAGCCCGTATCGTGAATGATCCGGCAGACGCGGTCCGGCATCAGGTAACGGGGATCGCGCCCCGCGTGGATGAGGTTGCGCACCTCGGTCGAGGAAATCTCCAGCTGCGTCACGGCGTGAATATAGATCCGTCCGGCAGCGCTGTCGTGCAGCTCGCGCACCCGGTCGGTGCCGTGCTCCTCGAGCATCTCGCCGAGAGCGCCGGTGGTCGGCGCGCGCCATCCCGGCCGATGGGCAACGACGAGGTGCGCGAGTTCCAGGAGCTCGTGCCAGCGGTGCCACTTGGGCAGGCCGAGGAAGGCGTCCATGCCGACCACGAGGCAGAGCGCGCGCCGCGGGAACTCGTGGCGCAGCTCCGCGAGCGTCTCCACCGTGAACGAGGGCCCGGCCTTGCGCATCTCGCGGTCATCGACCGTGAACTCGGGCTGCCCCGCGATCGCGACGCTGACCATCTCGAGCCGCTGCGGGTTCTCGGCGACCGTCACCTCGCGGTGCGGCGGATGGCCGGCCGGCATGAAGCGCATCTCGGCGAGCTCGAGCGCCTGCAAGAGCTCGAAGGCGGTCCGCAGGTGTCCGTAGTGGATGGGGTCGAACGTACCGCCGAAGATACCCATCGGCCCCACGGTCGGGCTCGCCACTGCGCCCGCCGCCGGCGGCGCGCTTGCTCGGGACCTCGCCATCCCGGGTCACCCTGCCCGATTCAGCGGCGCGATGCAAAGTTCCGTCGCGATGCGGGCGAGCGAGCTCCACGCCTCGTCCTTGCGCGGGCCCTTGATGATGCCGTCGAGCCGCGCGGCGTCGCCGAGCAGCGCCCACGCGCGCTCGCGCGGCACGCGCCGGTGCGCGCTCTGCAGCAGCTCCTTGCGGCGCCGGCCGCCGCGATTGAGGCGCTTCGGACCGCCGTAGCCGGGCGTCCATTGCAGGATCGAGCGCAGCTCCTCGGCGATGCACCACAGCACCAGCGTCGGCTCCTCGCCCTCGGCCGCGAGCCCGTCGAGGATCCTGAGCGCGCGGGCCGCATCGCCCGCGAGCAGGGCCTCGCCGAGCTGGAATACGTGGTAGCGCGCGCTGTTGGCGACCGAGGCGGCGACGTCCTCGAGCGTGACCGCGCCCGGGCCCGCGAGCAGCAGCAGCTGCGCGATCTCCTGGTGCGCGGCGACGAGGTTGCCCTCGCAGCGCTCGGCGAGCAGCTGCACGGCCTCGGGCTCGGGCTTGAGCCCCTGCGCGCGCATGCGCGCCTCCACCCAGGAGGGCAGCTGCTCGGGCAGCAGCTGCTCGGCATCGACGCAGCTGCCGCGGTTCTCGAAGGCCTTGACCCACGCGGCCGAGCGATCGGCGTAGGCGATCTTGTCGGTGATCAGGAGCAGCAGCACGTCCGGGGACGGCGCCTCGAGCGCGGCGACCAGCGCCTTCGAGCCCTCGACGCCGGGCTTGGGGGACGCCATGCGCAACTCGAGCACGCGCCGCTCGGCGAACAGCGACAGCGAGCACAGCTCCGCAAGCAGCGCGCCCCAGTCGAAGCCGCGCTCGATGAACATCACCTCGCGGCCGGTGAAGGCCGCCGCGCGCGCCGCCGCGCGGATCGCATCCGCCGCCTCGCCCACCAGCAGCGGCTCATCGCCGGCGACCAGATACGCGGGCGAGAGTCCAGCGCCGAGCGCCCGCGGCAGCGTCTCCGGGACCAGCCGCATCAGTTCGCGGCCGCCCCCGCACCGTGCGTGCGGCGGATGAAGTCCGCGACGTTGTCATGCAGCGCAATCAGCGAGGGCTCGTGCGCATACACCATGTGGCCCGACGGGTAGAGCTTGACCTCGATGTTCCTGGCGATGTCCGCGGGGATCTGCAGGTGCCGCAACTCGTACTCGGCCGCGAAGTAGGGCGTCGCCAGGTCGAAGTAGCCGCCGTTCATCATCACGTGCATGTGCGGGTTCGCCTTCATCGTGTAGGCGAGGTCCGGCATCACGTTGGTCGAGGTCGGCAGCTTGAACGGCACGCCCGGCGGCTGGTGCAGGAAGTCCCAGTACTTGAACACGTCCGCGAACAGCTTGAACGTGCGGCCGTCGCCGAACTTGAGCTCGCGGCGCACGTAGTCGCTGAACGCCGAGACGTAGGCCGATGAGATCGCCGCCGACTGCGGGTCGCACTCCGCTTCCTTGGCGAGCAGGTCCATCGTCGCGCCCGCGAAGCGCGTGTCGAGGCGTCCCGCGGTGCGCAACCCAAGCACGTGCTGCTCGAACACCCCGCCGCTGATGCGCAGGTCCGCGTGCTCGATCACGTCGGCCGGCAGCCCCGTGTAGTCGTGGAGCTTCGCGACGATCGCCGCGCGGCGCTCGGCGGACAGCGAATTGCCCTCGGCGAGTGCGGTCAGGTAGTCCCCGGTCGCGAACTTCTCGACTTCGGCGAGGAAGGGCTCGATCGTCGCGGGCGGGTTCGCCACCTTCTTGTGGTACCACGCGGTCGCGGCGAAGGTCGGCAGCGACAGCACGTACGGCTGGTCGACGCTCGGATTGAAGTTGGGATCGTCCGGGCCGTTGTCGAAGGAGAGGACCTGCGAGAGCAGGATCACGCCGTTGAGGTCGATCGCCTTCTCGCTCTGCAGCACGTAGGCGAGCGCGGCCGAGCGCGTGGTGCCGTAGCTCTCGCCGAACAGGTACTTCGGCGAGTTCCAGCGGCCGTGCTTGGAGAGGAACTCGACGATGAAGTTCGCGAAGGCGTGCGCATCCGCATCGACGCCCCAGAATGCCTTCTCCTTGTCGGCGCCCCGCAGGTGGCCGAAGGCCGTGCCCGGTGCATCGATGAACACGAGGTCGGATTCGGGAAGCAGCGACGAGGTGTTCTCGACGATCCGGTAGGGGGCCGCCGGCGTGTGCGACTCGTCCGAGGTGACCACGCGCTTGGGTCCGAACGCGCCCATGTGCAGCCACACGGTGGCTGAGCCGGGGCCGCCGTTGTAGACGAAGGTGATCGGCCGGGCCGCGTTCGGTTCCTTGCCGAGGAAGTAGGCGACGTAGGACATGCCGGCCTCGGGCTCGATCGGGGCGGCGGCGGCCTTCTCGCCCGTCGGCGGATCAGAGTCCATCGGGTCCTTGACGTGCACGACCAGGATGCCCGCCTCCGCCTGGTAGACGAGCGGCTTGCCGGCGATCGTGAGCGTGCCCGAGGTGTGGGACACCTCGTCCTTGAGGTGGCGCGGGACCTCCGAGTCGCTCGCGGCGGCGTCCTTGGGCTTGTCGGCCTTGTCGGCGACGGGCGGGGCGGCAACACCGGCGGCGAGGGGCAGGCAGCACAGTGCCGCGGTCAAACCGATCAGGAAGCGGTTCATCGGGAATCCTTTGGGGATGGTCAGTCCGCAAGTCTCACATCGGCGACCGGCGCCGGCAAGCCGTCTGGCCGGGCGTTCGGCCCGACTGATATGGTGGCGCCGGCGGTCCGTGGTGGCGGCCGGACCCCAGGGGGTTCGGTCGCGACTCCGGGCCCTTCGCAACGCGCACGGCCGGGCGCCCTCCGAAGGCGCCGCGGTCCTGCATCGAACCACCTGGCACCGAGGCACCGATGGAGCTCACGCTGATCCGGCACACGCGTCCGACCCTTCCCGCGGACGTCTGCGTCGGCCAAATGGATGTGGAATGTGCGGCGGGCTGGGAAGCACACGCGGATCGCGTGAGTCGCATCGTGAGTGCACCGGATCGGCTCATCACGAGCCCGGCGCAACGCTGCCGCGTGCTCGCGGATCGCCTCGGCGCGACCTACCGGCTCGTGCCCGAAGTCGACGCGAGGATCCAGGAGCTCAACTTCGGGGAGTGGGAGGGGCAGCGCTGGAGCGAGATCGGCCACACGGCAACACAGATCCTGAGCGCGGACTTCTTCGACAACGCGCCGCCGGGCGGCGAGTCCTACCGCGACATGATGAAGCGCGTGGACGCGTTCCTGATCGACCTCGGCGCATCCTTCGAACGGGTCGCGATCGTGTCCCACCCGGGACCGATCCGCGCCCTGCTGGTGCGCTGCCTCGACTTGCCCGCGGAAGCCGGTGCGCGCTTCGACGTCGGTTTCGGGCGCGTGACCCGGCTCGCCGAGCGCGGCGGCGCCTGGCGGCTCGAGATCCTCAACGCCTGAGCGGGGCCGTGCGTGCGCGCACTTCGGCGAGTCGCGCGCACAGGGCCGCGGTGCCCGCGCCGATCCGCGGTCCCATGCGGTTCGTGAGGTCGGGGTCGAGTGCGAACACCGCCCCCGCCGTGACGGCGCGCAGCGGCGTGCGCGCACCCCAGCGCGCGCGCCACTCGGCCGCCTCCGCCGGCGTGCCCGCAAGTGCAATCGCATCGGGATCGCGCGCGTAGACGGATTCCTCGTCGACCATGAATGCGTTCTGCGCCTGCTCGGCGAAAATGTTCTCGGCGCCGCACACGTTCAGCATCTCGCTCGCCACGTGCCGGCCGCCGAGCGTGTAAAGCGGCGTGCTCCAGACCTGGTAGAACACCCTGAGGCGGCGCTGCTGCTGGTAGCGCGCGCCGAGGGTGGCCAACTCCGCGCGCAATCTTGCCGCCGCCGGCGCCGCGACCGCTTCGGTGCCGAACACCCGGCCGAGCTGCTCGATCTGGTCGGCGACGTCGGCGAGGCGGTGCTGCTCGAGGCTCAAGGTCGGCAGGCCGAGGCGCGCGAGCAGCGCCCGCTGGTCCGCCGGCGACCCGTCACCCCACACCAGCACGAGGTCGGGCTTGAGTGCCAGCAGGCGCTCGGCATCGATGTGGGTCACATCGCCAATGCGCGCGACCGCACGCGCCGCCGGCGGATAGTCGCTGGTGTTGAGGGTGCCGACGAGCCGATCGCCCGCACCCGCCGCGTACACGAGCTCGGTCAGGTGCGGCGCGAGCGTGACGATGCGCCTGGGCGTGCCGGCCGCGGCCGCATCGGTGCTCGCCGCCGCGCCCGCGACCTCGAGCACGAGCTCGCGCAGCCCGGCCCGCTCGAACTCGAGCGTGACCGGCACGCGCTCGCCGGCCAGCAGCGGGCTCTGCAGGCCGACGAGCATGAGGTGCAGGCCGCCGGGCGCGAAGGACACGCGCGCGCGGCTCGCGACCGGCACGGCGGCGAGCTCGCGCATGCGCGCAATGCCGGCCTCGAGGCGCGACTCGTGGAACTCGACGCTGCGCGCGCGCGCCGAGTGCGCGCGCAGCAGGCGGTCCGCGCCCGCGCCGCCCTCGATGTCGAAGTAGCCGGCGCCGACGTTGACGCCCGGCGGCGTCGCGCGCGCCCAGCCGCGCGCGACGTTGAGTCCGGGATCGGCGGCGGCCG
>JANXZZ010000168.1 GCA_025355245.1 Pseudomonadota bacterium
CAGCCGATCGCCGAGGCCGAGGCCCTCGGCGATGAGGCCGAGCGACTCGCCGCTCACGAGGCTGGCGCGAAAGCGGCTGAGGTCGCCCTCGCTCGCGCGCGGAAATTCACGGTAGAGCTCGTCCGCGATCACCAACGACAGCACCGCATCGCCCAGGAACTCGAGCCGCTCGTTGTGCGTGCCGCCGGCGCTTCGGTGCGTGAGCGCCGTCGCGAGCAAGGATGCGTCGCGGCACTGCCAGCCGAGCCGGCCCGCGATCCAGTCGACGTCGGAGGTCGACGCGCCGGTCACGCCCCGCCCGCGACCCCGAGCACCACGGTCTTGTCGAAATGCACACTGAAGGAAATGTTCGCGACGAAGGGTGCATCGGCATCGTAGTTCGCACGCACGACCCAGGCGGCGCCGTCGCGAGTGATCTCGAGGTCCTTCGCCGAGATGGCGTTGACCGCGTCGATGAAGAAGCGCTTGTCGGCCGCGACCCGGATCGACTGTGGCGAATCGACCGAGGTCATGTCGAGCTTGAGCGTGTCCAGGGTTTTGGCGATGTTCATGTACTCGAGGTACAGGGGCACGAGGCGGATGCCTGCATACACAAACAAGCCAATGAAGGTCGCCAGGATCAGGATGCCGATGAACGTGATGCCGCGCTGGTTCTTGCGCATGGTTCGACCTCTCGGTGTGTTCAACGAATCGCCTGACCGATCCGGCGCAAGGCTACGCGCGGCGGCAGACTGATATTCAACCAGATTCGGACCGCCTTCCCGACCAGGTTCCCCTCGGGAACGTAGCCGAGCTCGGGGAAGCGGCTGTCGGCGCTATTGTCGCGGTTGTCGCCCATAAAGAAGTAGTAACCAGCCGGCACTGTGTAGATGCCGATCGCCTCGACGCCCGGATCCCCGGACGGCAGGGCCGGTTTGGTGGGGTCGGCCGGGCACTCGTCGTAGTCGCGGCTCGCGGTGCAGCCGTGCATGCGCCGGGTGTCGACCGGGCAATACATAATGCGGTGCGCGTGCTCGTCGAGCTGCTCGATACCCTGGTGGAAGTTCCGGTAGCAGTCGTCCTCGCGGAAGATGCCACCGTCGCTCGCGACCATGCGCTTGCCGTTGACGGTGATCGCATCGCCCTGCACCTCGACCCGGTCGCCCGGCAAGCCCACCAGGCGCTTGATGTAGTTGGTCGAAGGATCGCTCGGCTTCCTGAACACGATCACGTCGCCGCGCGCAGGCTGGCCGACGCTGAGGATCTTCACGTTGAGCACGGGCAGCTTGAGCCCGTAGCTGAACTTGTTCACGAAGATGAAGTCGCCATCGAGCAGCGTCGGCATCATCGAATCGGAGGGAATCCTGAAGGGTTCGAACAGGAACGAGCGCACCACCAGCACGATGATGATGATCGGGAAGAACGAGCGCGCGTACTCGACCACCAGCGGCTCGCGCCCGCCCGCCGGGCGCTTCGGCAGAAACAGCAACCGATCGAGCCCCCAGATGGCGCCCGACAGGATCGCGAGCGCGACCAGCAGCAGTGAGAAGTCGTAGATCATCGGCGGGGTCGCTCGTGTGGTTAGGGTCTGTGCCTGGGCTACTTCTTGCCGACCTGGAGCACGGCAAGGAAGGCTTCCTGGGGAATCTCGACGGTGCCGACCTGCTTCATGCGCTTCTTGCCCTCCTTCTGCTTGTCGAGGAGCTTGCGCTTGCGGCTGATGTCGCCGCCGTAGCATTTGGCCAGCACGTTCTTCCTGAGCGCCTTGACGCTCGCGCGCGCGACCACCTGGCTGCCGATGGCGGCCTGGATCGCGACCTCGAACATTTGCCGCGGGATCAGCTCCTGCATCTTGTCGACCAGGTCGCGGCCGCGCTGGTAGGCGTGGTCGCGATGCACGATCAGCGACAGCGCATCGACGCGATCGCCGTTGATCAGCACGTCGAGCTTCACCAGCTTGCCCGCCTCGAAGCGGTTGAACTCGTAGTCAAAGGAGGCGTAGCCGCGACTGACGCTCTTCAGGCGATCGAAGAAGTCGAGCACCACCTCGCCCAGGGGAAGCTCGTACTGCAGCGACACCTGCGCGCCAACGAACAGCATCTTCTTCTGCACGCCGCGCTTCTCGGTGCAGAGCTCGAGCACTCCGCCCAGGTGCGCGGGCGGCACGAGGATGTTGGCCGTGATGATCGGCTCGCGGGTCTCGGCGATCCGATCGACGGGTGGCAGCTTGGCCGGGTTGTCGACGAGCAGCACCTCGCCCGAGGTGGTCAGGATCTCGTAGACCACGGTCGGCGCGCTGGTGACGAGTTCGAGGCCGTACTCGCGCTCGAGCCGCTCCTGCACGATCTCCATGTGCAGCAGGCCCAGGAAGCCGATCCGGAACCCGAAGCCGAGCGCGGTCGACACTTCCGGCTCGTAGTGCAGCGCCGAGTCGTTGAGCTTGAGCTTCTGCAGCGCGTCGCGGAACTGCTCGTAGTCGTCGGTCGACACCGGAAACAGGCCCGCGAACACGCGCGGCTGGATGCGCTTGAAGCCGGGCAGCGGCGCGGTGCAGGGCGAGGACTCAAGCGTGATCGTGTCGCCGACCGGCGCGCCGTCGATCTCCTTGATGCCGGCCATCACGAAGCCGACCTCGCCCGCGGCGAGTTCCTCACCGTCGGTGCGCTTCGGCGTGAAGCGGCCGAGGCGCATGCACTCGTGCGCGCGCCCGGTCGACCAGATGCGCATTTTCTGGCCGCGCTTCAGGCGCCCGTTCATGACCCGCACGAGCGACACGACCCCGACGTAGTTGTCGAACCAGGAGTCGATGATCAGCGCCTGCAGCGGCGCCTCCGGATCGCCGCGCGGCGGTGGAATCCGGGTAATGATCTCCTCGAGCAGCAGATCGACGTTCTCCCCGGTCTTGGCCGAAACCAGCACTGCATCGCTCGCCTCGATGCCGATGATTTCCTCGATCTCGGTGATGACGCGCTTTGGATCCGCCGACGGCAGGTCGATCTTGTTGATGACCGGCAGTACCGTGAGCCCCTGCTCGAGCGCGGTGTAGCAGTTCGCGACGCTCTGCGCCTCGACCCCCTGCGCCGCATCGACCACGAGCAGCGCGCCTTCGCAGGCGGCGAGCGAGCGCGACACCTCGTAGGAGAAGTCGACGTGCCCGGGCGTGTCGATGAAGTTGAGCTGGTAGTCGACGCCGTCGCGGGCGCGGTAGCGCAGCGTCACGCTCTGCGCCTTGATGGTGATGCCGCGCTCGCGCTCGAGGTCCATGGAGTCCAGGACCTGTTCCTGCATCTCGCGTTTTTCGAGCCCACCGCAGAGCTGGATCAGGCGGTCGGCGAGCGTGGACTTGCCGTGATCGACGTGCGCAATGATGGAAAAGTTACGGATCGGGGGCATTCGGGTCGTCGGCTCCTGCCGGCGTCGGCAGTCGGGCCAGCCGCGGGATTATACCAGTCGGCCCCTCCTCCCCCCGGGCTCAGCCGGTCGCGCTCCACAGCCGCTCGAGCAGGTCGAGCTCGAGGTG
>JANXZZ010000175.1 GCA_025355245.1 Pseudomonadota bacterium
CTTCTTCCGGCGTCACCGTGCCCGAGGAACGCTTGAGCCAGGAGGTGCGCGGACTTCTGCCGCGCGCGCGCATGTCCTCGGAGAACGAGGTCAGCATCGCGAAATTCTTCTCGACGCGCGCGGACACGAAATTCCCCGAGCCCTGGCGGCGTACCAGCAAGCCTTCGGCGACGAGGCCGTCGAGCGCCTTGCGCACCGTGATGCGCGAGACGTTGAAATCCGCTGCCAGATCGCGCTCGGCGGGCAGTGCGTCGTCGGGCGAAAGGATGTGCTGGTCGATCGCGACTTTGAGCGCGCGCTGCAGCTGCTGATAGAGCGGTTGGCTGCCGCGTGCGTTCAGGGGCCCAACGGTTTTTGCGAGGGATGCCATGTCTCGGGCCTTCGGTCAGTCGTCAACGAGCAACACAGTAATACCAGAAAAGTACCAATTACAAAACAACATGAGCAATCAATCTGTATAAAGCACTGAAAGCAGTGAAAAATTACGCTTTGCGATTGTTACTTTAAAGCTTCTGTAGCAAATCCAAACAATTGGTACTATATTGGCACCTAACTGGTGTGACCGACAGGGCGGCGCACCTGCCAAGGGAATCGGGACCGGCCATGCGATTCGGCCGCTCGCTTCCGGGCACTCGGGTTAACGAACGAATTTTGAACCGCGTTTGGCATAGGGGAGTTCTAATGAACCGGCAAGTCACTTTCGCAGTCAAATCCGCTTTGGGCCTTGCGATGCTCGCGCCCGCGGCGCTCGTCTACGGCCAGGCCGCTCCCGCGAGCGCACCCGCGCTCGAGGAAGTCGTCGTCACCGGCATCCGCTTCTCGCTTGAGCGCTCGCTCGATGCGAAGCGCGCCGCCGAAAGCGTCGTCGACGTCATCACCGCCGAGGACATCGGCAAGATGCCGGACAAGAACATCGCCGACTCGCTGCAGCGGGTTCCCGGCATCACCATCAGCTCGGCTGGCGCGAGCGAGGGTGGCTTCGACGAGAACGACCGCGTCAGCATGCGCGGCACCAACCCGAGCCTCACGCAGACCCTGATAAACGGCCACAACGTCGCGGCCGGCGACTGGTTCGTGCTGAACCAGACCGGCACCGTCGGTCGCAGTGTCAGCTACACGCTGCTGCCGTCCGAACTGGTGGGCCAGGTGGTCGTGCACAAGAGCTCCGAGGCCTCCCTCGTCGAGGGCGGCGTCGCGGGCTCGATAGACATCATCACCCGCAAGCCCCTCGAGTTCGGCAAGCCGGTGACCTTCGAGGCTTCCCTGGGCGAGGTCTATGCGGACCTGCCGAAGAAGGGCGACCCGCAGCTGAGCGGCATCTTCAACTGGCGCAACGACGACCGGACCTTCGGCGTCCTGATCCAGGGCTACTCCGAGAAGCGCCACCTACAGCGCGAGGGCGTCGAGCTCCTCGGCTACGACACGATCGCGGCGGGCAGCCCGATCGCGCTCGCGCACCCGGACCTGTCCGGCGTCCAGTACCCGACCGACATCGGCGCCGCGCTGTTCATGCAGACGCGCACCCGCACCGGCGGCCTCATCGACGTCGAGCTCGCGCCGAGCGACAGCCTCCACTTCGACCTGTCGGGCTTCACCTCGAACCTCGATGCGCCGAACTACAACCGCAACTACCTGCTCTGGAACACGCACTACATCAACTCGGGCGCCGGCCAGTCCCCGGATCCCGGCTACGTCGTCAATAACAACACGCTGACCAGCGCTAACTTCACGGGCGTCCCCGGCACGTTCTACGGCGTTTACGACCAGATCTCGCGTCCGAACGAGAAGGAAAGTTCGAACTTCGTCAACCTCGACACCAACTGGAAGGCGACCGACCAGCTGTCGTTCCTGCTGCAGCTCGGCATCTCGCAGGGCGAGGGCAAGACCCCGACCCAGGACGTGGCCGAGACCCTCCCCGACCAGGGCGGCGGCGCTAGCTACTCGCTGAACGGCGTCTCCGGCGGCCCAAACTTCAACTTGGCCAACACCGTCAACAGCACGCCGACCCCCGGTGGCGTGCCGGTCGCGTTCGGCTGGATCTTCGGCGCGCAGAACGTGGACGTGAAGGACAAGGAGACGTGGGCCAAGCTCGACGGCACCTTCAAGGTGACGGACAACGGTTCGTGGACCGACCTCAAGTTCGGCGCGCGCGCCGAGAAGCACGGCCGGACCTCGACCGGTGCGATCGCCCAGGGCCCGACGTTCACGACGCCCGGTGGCACGAGCACCTCGCAGTACCCGACCACGTTCTCGAACTACCCGTCGAACTTCGACAGCTTCGGCGGCACGATCCCGACCAACATCTGGTACTGGACCCCGGCGCAGCTCGCGGCCTACAACAGCCCGACCGATGTGAACCGCGATCCAATCACGCGCGTCTACATTCCGGACGGCTGGCTCGAGGTGCACGAGAAGACCGACGCCGCCTACGTGCAGGCGGACTTCAAGGGCTCGAGCTGGAGCGGCAACGTCGGCCTCAGGTTGGTGCGCACGGACGAGGCCTCGGTCGTCTACGCGCAGGACAGTTCCGTCACGGCGACGACGCCGGGTGCGGTCACGACCTCGGCCTTCGGTCCCTACGTCGGTCGTCCGGTCGATCACACCTACAACAACGTGCTGCCGAGCGCGAACTTGAAGCTCGAGCTCGACAAGGACCTGATCGCCCGCTTCGCGGTCGGCCAGACCATGACGCGCGCCGACTACTCCGCGCTCGCCGGACTCACGAGCCTCGGCGCGCCGCCGCAGGGCACTACGCCGGGCAGCGGTTCGACCGGCAACCCGGACCTGAAGCCGGTCGTGTCGACGAACGTCGATGCGGGCCTTGAATGGTACTTCGCGAAGCGCTCGCTGCTGTCGGCGACCGCGTTCTACATGGACCTCAAGAACTACATCGCCTATAGCACGAAGCCGCTCAACGAGCTCAGCTTCAGCAGCCAGTTCCCGACGGGTGCGAACCTCAACTACCTGCTGTCGGTACCCATCAACGCGGACGGCAGGGTCGAGGGCCTGGAGCTCGCCTACCAGCAGGCGTTGTCCGACAACTGGGGCCTGGCCGCGAACTTCACTTACGCGGACGGCAAGCAGACCTCGAACCTGCCCGCGAGCGGCGATGACCGGCTGGTGGGTACCTCGAAGACCACCTATAACCTCAGCGGCTACTACGAGGACGCGCACTTCAGTGCGCGCGTGGCCTACAACTACCGCTCGTCGTTCTACAGCGGTCTTGACCGCAGCACCGCGTTCTCCCAGGACTCGATCGGTTACCTGTCGGCGTCCCTCGCCTACACCTACGACCAGAACTGGAGCGTGACGCTGGACGGGCAGAACCTGAACAACCCGACCCTCAAGTACTACGCGCTGAACACGACCCAGCCGCGCGCGTTCTACGAGAATGGCCGGCAGTACTACCTCAACCTGCACGTCAAGTTCTAAAGTAACCGGACGGCGGCGGCGGCCCTCTGCCGCCGCCCGCCGTGCCTGCGCACGGCGGCCCCGAGACGTAGCACTCTAGGAGTCGCGTGCCCACCTACCGTATCCGCCCGACGCGGGTGTTCCGCGGCTCCGACCGCCCACTCCTCGCACTCGTCCTCGCGCTCCTCGCGGGGTCGGGCCTCGAATCCGCCCGCGCCGAGTCTGCCGCCGCGGTGCCGACCGTTTCCGTCATCCCGCTTCCCGCCTCGGTCGTGTCGCAGCCGGGCGCTTTCAGGCTCACGGCCCACACGCGCATCCTGGTCGCGCCGGGCGACAAGGGCGCCGCCGCCGCCGCCGGCTACCTGGCCGATCTCCTGTTGCGCAGCCGTCACCTGCGGCTGCCCGTCCGCCCGCTCCGGGCGGTACCGGCGCCACCCGCCGGGGCGATCGTGTTCGCACGCCGTGACGGGCTCGCGGCGGAGGCCTACGCCCTCGAGCTCGCGCCGGCGGGCGCAACCGTCGCGGCCAGCACCGACGCGGGGCTCTTCTACGGCGCGGTTACGCTGTTCGAGCTCATGCCGGCGGGCGCGGGTCCCGCGCGCGTCCCGGCACTGCGTATCGAGGACCAGCCCGCGTTCGGGTGGCGCGGGCTCATGCTCGACTCGGCGCGCCACTACCAGTCGCCGGCCTTCATCCGCCGCTTCATCGACGGCATGGCGTTGCACAAGCTGAACGTGCTGCAGTGGCACCTGACGGATGATCAGGGCTGGCGCCTCGAGATCCACCGCTATCCGCGGCTGACCGAGGTCGGCGCCTACCGGGTGCCGGCGGGGCGCGCGGCGCTCGCCGACATCGACCCCGCGACGCACGCGCCGCGCCGCTACGGCGGTTTCTACTCGCAGGCAACCGTGCGCGAGCTGATCGCCTACGCCGCGTCCCGTCACGTGTCGATCGTGCCCGAGATCGACGTGCCGGGACACGCCTCGGCCGCGCTCGCAGCCTACCCCGAGCTCGGCGTCGCGCCGGCGCGCCGCGAGGCGGTGCCGGCGGACTGGGGCATCTACCCCGACGTCTACAACGTCAGCGAGGCGAGCTGCCTCTTCTTCGAGAACGTGCTCGCCGAGGTGGTCGAGCTCTTTCCCGGCCGCTACGTACACGTCGGAGGCGATGAAGTCGTCGCGGACCGGTGGCAGCAATCGCCCGCCATGCAGGCGCGCGCCCGCGAGCTCGGCCTCCCGGACCCCACGGCGCTGCACGGCTACCTGGTGCAGCGGCTGGGCCGCTTCCTCGCCGGCCGCGGCCGGCGCCTGGTCGGCTGGGACGAAATCATCGAGCCGGGACTCTCAACCGAGGTGACGGTCATGTCGTGGCGCGGCCTTGACGGCGCCCTGGCCGCGGCGCGCCGCGGCAACGACACGGTGCTGTCGCCGTCCGCGACGCTCTACTTCGACTACCGGCAGAGCGGTGCGCCTGACGAGCCGCCCGGTCGCGTCGCGCTCGAGACGCTGCGCGGTGTCTACGAGTTCGGCCCCGTGCCGGCCGGCCTCACCGCCGGCGAGGCGGTTCACGTGCTCGGCGTGCAGGCGAACGTCTGGACCGAGCACATCCGCACCGAGGAGCGCGTCGGCCATGCGAGCTTCCCTCGCGCGGCGGCGCTCGCCGAGGTCGCCTGGTCGCCGGCGTCGCGACGCGACTGGCAGGATTTTCTCGGGCGCCTCGGCGCCCAGTTCCGTGCCTACCGCGCACTCGGCGTACCGTACTCCGACAGCGACTTCGCGGTGCGCGCGACCCGCGACTACGACCGCGCCGCCGGCGCGGTGACGGTGGCGCTCGCCACCGAGTCGGGACGCGGCGAGATCCACTACACGCTCGACGGGCACGAGCCGGGCCTTCGCTCGCCCCGCTACACGAAGCCGCTGACGCTGTCGACGCCGCGCACGCTGCGCGCTGCGAACTTCCTCGGCGGCGAGCGGGTCGCCGCCACCCGGGACTTCGACCTCGGGACGATGGACGCGCAGCGCCGCAGCAGCCACGCGCTCGAGCTGTGCTCGAACGGCATCGCACTCGCGCTCGAGGTCGATGCGCCGGCAACCGCGCCCCGCGACGTGGTACGCCTCGACATCATGAATCCCTGCTGGATCTACCGGGGAGTCGACTTGAGTGTCGCCGCGACGCTGGTGGCCGCGGTCGGCTCGATCCCCTTCAACTATCAGATCGGTGCCGCCGCCAGTACGATCCGGGTCGGCGATGCCGTCTCGCCCGACGGCGAGCTGGAGGTGCGGATCGATGGCTGCGAGGGCGCGCCGGTCGTGACGCTGCCGCTCGCGCGCGCGGCACAGCGCCTTGGCGTTACCGTGCTGCCGCCGGCGCTCCTGCCCGCGCGCGCCGGCGCGCATGACGTGTGCCTGCGCTTCGCGCGACCCGCGCTCGATCCGATGTGGGCCCTCGACTGGGTCGAAATTGCGAAGACGACGCAATGACCGAGCAGCTCGTCCTCACCGCGCCGCTCGATGGCTGGTGCGAGGCGCTCGCGGCGACTCCGGATCCGGTGTTCTCGGCGGGCATGATGGGCGAGGGGCTCGCGATCGATCCCGTCTCGAGCACGGTGCGCGCACCGTGTGCCGGGGACGTCGTCGCGGTGCCCGAGTCGCGCCACGCGGTGTCGCTGCGCACCGCCTGCGGCGTCGAGATCCTGATCCACGTCGGCATCGACACGGTGCGGCTCGGCGGCGCCGGCTTTACCGCGCATGTCGGCGCCGGCAGCCGCGTGGCCCAGGGCGACCTGTTGCTCAGCTTCGACCCTGACGTGGTCGCACGCGGCGCGAAGAGTCTCGTGACCCCGATAGTCATCACCGATCCCGCCGGTCGCCCGATCGTGAGCCGCCACCGGGGCGGGGCAATACGCGCGGGCGAGCCGCTGCTAACGCTCGGCGCTGCCGTCGTCGGCGAGGTCGCCGCTGCCGGCGCCGCCGCCGCGCATTCAGCCGAGGAACGCCTCCGGGTCCCGCTCGCGCACGGGCTGCACGCGCGGCCCGCGGCGCTGCTGGCGCAAGCGTTGAAGGGACTCAGCGCCGAGGTCGAGCTGCACGCCGGGCAGCGGCGCGCGAATGCCCGCAGTGTCGTCGCGATCATGGCGCTGGGCGTGCGCGAGGGCGAGGAAATCCTGGTCCGCGCGACCGGCCGCGATGCGGCCCAGGCCACGCTCGCGCTCCGCCGCGGCCTCGAGGCGGCACGGCTCCAGGAGCGCGAGACCGCGCACGCGGTTGGCCTGCGCGGGATTGCTCATGACATTGTCCTGCACACTGCCATTGCGGTCGATGACGAC
>JANXZZ010000178.1 GCA_025355245.1 Pseudomonadota bacterium
TGCACGTCCCAGTCGACGACTGCAATGCGATTGAGGCGGTGCACACGTTTCGCGTGGTGGACCGCGAGGACGGCGTTGCCGAACACGCAGTAGCCGCGACCCCGGTCGGGCTCGGCGTGATGGCCGGGCGGGCGCACCAGCGCGTAGGCGTTGGCGACACGCCCGCTCATGACCGCGTCGATCGCTTCGAGGCAGCCCCCGGTCGCGAGCTGCGCGATCTCGAAACTGCCGTGGCCGATCGTCGCGCTGTCGCCGATCGTGCCGCCGCTGCCGGCGGACATCCGGCGAACCTCTTCGATATAGCGCTCGGTGTGGAACGAGGTCAGTTCGTCGAGCCGCGCAAGGCGCGGCCGGATCGGCACCAGTGCGTCGCCAAGACCGCTGACTTCGATGAGCGACAGCAGGCGCCGTTTGGTGTCGGGACTCTCCGGATGCTGGTCCGGCTGCGTGTAGTCGTTCGCGGCGCTGAAGCCCGCGCCGCTACCGGGGTCGTGCCAGAAGTAGCGCTCGTGGCAGACGAGCCCGGTGCGAAGCGTCATGGTCGGACGTAGGCGGGGAGGATGGCGTGAGCCATCCTCCCCGTGCGCTCAATAGCGATAGGTCGCCGTGACGCCGACGGTGAGTGGCCGGACGCCGCGACCGAAGTACAGGTTATCGGTGCTAAACGGCCCATTCGGTGCGCACGGAGCGCCCGTGATGCAGTCCGCCGCGATGTCGCGTGAGGCGAACAGCAGCGGGTGCTCGTTGGTCAGGTTGTTCCCGTAGACCGAAAGGTCGACGCCGCTGAAGCGAAGCCCCATGCGCAGCGACAGGTCGCTCGTGCTCGGCAGCCCCGGCACCGAGTCATCGAACAGCGCGTTGCGGTTGTCGATGCCCGGGATCAGCGCGGTCTGGGTGGTGGTGCGCTGGTAGTCGGCGCGGATGTAGCCAATTCGCCCCCCGAAGGCCGCCACGGGTGCCGCGAACTCGGCCGACGCCAGAACCGTCCACGGCGCACCCAGCAGGCGGTCGCCCTTGCTGACCACCGGCGGCGCATTGGTTCCGGCGACGGCGTCGTGACACACATTGCCCACCGGAACCAGCGAACCCGCGCAGGAGTTCTGCGTGTACTTCGCATCCGTGAACGCGACCGTGAGCCCGAGGGTCAGCGGCTGGACCGGCTTGTAGGTGATGTCGATGTCACCACCCTGGCTGCGGACGGAGCCCAGGTTCGCGGCGTACTGCTCGCCGCACGACGGTAGGTACACGTTCTGCTGGATCTTCTTCCAGTCGATGACGAAGAGACTTGTGTTGATCTGCAGCGTTCGGTCCAACACCGTGTTTTTGGCGCCGATCTCGTAGCTCCACAGCGAGTCGGAGGTGTAGCTTCCCGGCACGTGCGGATGACCATCCGCGCCGACCGGCAGGCCAAGCGTCTCGAGGTTGCCATCGCAGGAGAACGACACCTGGATGTTGATGCCGCCCGCGCGGTATCCCTTGCCCGCGCTGATGTAGTACATGTCGTCGTGGTCCGGCTGGTAGGCCAGCACGAACTTCGGCGTCACCGGTTTCTCCGAGGACTTCTGCTCGGCCGTGATCAGCGGCGACAACGGCACGAGGCTGAATGCGCCGCCGAACCCGGTGGTACCGTCCACGTCGATCTTCGATACCCGCAGGCCGACGGTCGCCTTGAACACGTCGAGGAACTTGTAGGTGGCTTCGCCGAAAACGGCGATCTGCTTTTCGATGATGCGGTCTTCGGGGCCGTGGAAGATCTCGCCGCCCGGGCAGGGAAACGCGACCGGGCTGCACACGCCGCCGAAGGTTTCCGCGTCGAGGTTATTGTCGAAAATGTCCTCGGGAATGTTCTCGTTCGTGTGCGCGAAGAAGAGTCCCGCGTTCCAGGTCAGCTTCGCCTGCGAGTCACTCGAGGCGAGGCGGAACTCCTGGTAGAAGTTGCGCTGCGTGTCCTGGAACGGGGCGTAGCCCGCATCGCCCGGTCGCGCGTAGGTATTGGGGTACAGGGCAAATAACGCCCAGGTTGCGCGCAAGTACTGCGTGTAATCCGACTGCGAGTGCTGGTCGCGCGAGTAATAAGACGTGTTCGAAGTCAGCTGCGCGAAGCCGAGGTTGCCTTCGACCTTCACCGCCGCCAGCCAGTACGGGTCGGTGCTCGGATTCGTGAGCTGGTTGCCGTCGCGGTAGCTGCCGGCGCTCGGGTTCGACAGCGACTCCCAGTAGATCGACGTGTCGTGGATCTGCAGGCGCTGGAAGTAAATCGACGGCGACACCGCCCAGTTGTCATCCACCTTCCACTTGAGCGCCGCGCGCAGGGTCAGCGTGTCCTGCCAGTTCGCGTTCTGCTCGGTCGTGCCGGCGTAGGTGATGGTTGGCAGGAGCGCCGCCGGATTGTCGACGGTGTAGTTCACGCGGTCGACCCAGCCGCCGTCGCGCCGGTACGACGCGCTGACGCGAAGGCCGAGCACGTTGTCGATGAGGGCCGTGCCGAAGGCGCCGCCGAGCTCGTAGCTCGGGTCGCCGTATTCGGTCGTGGCCAGTTCCGAGCGCAGGTAGCCCGTCGAGCCCGTCATGCTTGGGGAGGGAGTGATGAAGCGCAGCACGCCGCCCTCGGCGCCGGCGCCGAACTGCGTGCCCTGCGGGCCGCGCAGCACCTCGATGCGTTCCACGTCGAAGAGCTGCGGGAACACGTTGACGGCACCGAAGCCGATGTGGCGGCTCTGCACCGGCGTGTCGTCGACGTAGATGCCGGTCGTGGAGGCGCCCGCCGAGGAATCGATGCCGCGGACCGCCACGTCCGAGTTCTCGTCGTTGTAGTTGGCCGAGGAACCGGTGCCGTTACGCGAGAACATCACTCCCGGCGTCTCGCGCGCGAGGTCGTCGATGTTCTTGAGGCCCTGCGCGTCGAGCTTTTCCTGCGAGAACGCGGTCACGCTGATCGGGACGTCCTGCAGGCGTTCCTCGCGTCGTGTTGCCGTGACGACGATTTCGTCGAGGCCGCCGGCCACGGCCGGCGTCGCTGCCGCCGTCTGGGCGGACACGGTCGAGGTCGCGAACAGAGCCACCAGCCCCGCCGCGGCGAGGGTCGTTCGTGCGAATACCGCAGTCATGCTTCTATCCCCTTGAGATGGTGGGTGCGCGCCGGGCGCACACCGTCGAATTCGCTGTTGCCGAAAGGTCCCAACGCGGCTCTCCGCCCCCGGCGAATGTCCGCGCTCCGCGATCCCGCGACTCCGTTCGCTGTCGTGCGGCTCTCGATGGCCGCTGCGATCACAACTTACCCTAGAATTTGCGCGATGCACAGTGGCGCCGCCGCCACAGGCGCCTGCGGCGGCGGTGGTTTTCACCGGCTGGATGGTGCGATCATCGCGCCGGCGCCGCGGGGAAAAACTCTTGGGGGATTCATGCAGACGTCCATTTCGCTTCGCTACGCTGTGATCGCAGCCGCCGGCTTCGGCGCCGCCTGGCTCGCCGCTGCCGCCGCCGCCGCGCCCGCGGAGCCCGCCGACACGGTGTTGACCGACGCGCGCATCTACACGGCCGCCAACGGCAAGCTCGCCGAGGCTCTCGCGGTGCGCCACGGGGTGCTGGTGTACGTCGGCGATGCCACCGGCGCCCAGGCCTTCGTCGGCCCCAAGACCAAGTCGGTGAAGGCCGGCGGGAAGCTCGTCGTGCCGGGCCTCGTCGACTCGCACATCCACCCGCTCGACATCGTCGATCTCGACGTCTGCGATCTCGACAGCAAATCCTATTCGCTCAAGCAGTTGTCCGCGTTCGTGGGCGCCTGCGCGAAGCATTACCACACGCCCGCCGGCAAGTGGCTGCGCGTGCATCAGTGGAACCCGACCGGTGGCAACCAGCCGGATACCGAGTTCCCGACGCTGAGGGTCGCGCTCGACAAGGCGGCGCCGAAGGTGCTCGTGGAGCTGCTCGGCAACGACGGCCACCACGCAGCCTTCAACAGCAACGCCCTCGCGGCCGCGAAGAGCGCAACGGGCACAGTCGTCGGCATCTCGAAGGCGACGCTCGCGGGCGAGTTCCAGGCGTACCACAAGCTCGTCGGCACCGACGAGCGCGGCGAGCCCGACGGCCAGATCAACGAGGACGCGCGCTACTCGATCGACCCCAACAGCATGCTCTACAACGAGCTCGAGGCCGTCTCGAAGGTGCCGGAGCGGATCCCGCTGCGCCTCAACAGCGTCGGCATCACCGCGATCCTGGACGCGATGGCATCGCCCGTCGGCCTGCCGGTCTACGACAAGCTGCTCGCGGGGAAGCACATGACGTTGCGCGCGAACCTCGCGCAGTTCTACGACCCAAGCCGCACGCGCACCGTGGACGGGCGCGTTGACTACGAGGGCATGGTCGCGAAGGCCAAAGAAGTCCGCGCCAAGTACGCATCGACTCCGCTCGTCCATGCCGACTTCATCAAGATGTTCGCCGACGGCGTCGTCGAGGCGAATCCCTTCTCGTCGCCGCCAACCCTCGGCAACGCGGCGATGCTGGAGCCCTTCCTGCAGCCCATTTTCGCGACCGACGCGGGCGGCCACGCGACCGTCACCGGCTACGTCGAACCTGGCTCCGCCGCCTGCCTCGAGGCGCGCGCGCACCCCGACAAAGTCGCGTCGGCGGCCGACATCGCCGCGTTCTCGAAGGCGAACGGCTTCCACCCCGGGCAGTGCCAGATCTCGAGCGGGCAGCTGCAGCACGAGCGCGACATCGAGCTTGAGTACGTGAAGCGCATGCACCTCGCGGGCTTCAACGTGCACATCCACGTGATCGGCGACCGGGCGCTCAGGACCGCGCTCGATGCGATCGAGGCGGCGCGCGCGGCCGATGGCGTGAGCACCACGCACGACGGGCTCGCGCACGTGCAGCTTGCGCACCCGTCCGACATCGCCCGTATCGGCAAGGATCACCTGTTCGTCGCGTTCACCTATTCCTGGGCGAACGTCGATCTCGACTACGACATGTCGGTGATCCCGTTCCTGCAGAAGATGACGGGCAACAGCCTCGCGCAGCGCCACGTACCCGGCAGCTACTACGAGGCCAATACCTACCCGTTCCGCGCGGCCAAGGACGCGGGCGCCATCCTGGTCGCGGGCTCGGATGCGCCCGTCAACACGCGCGATCCGCAACCCTTCGTGAACATGGCGGTCGCGGTCACGCGCCGCACGCCGGGGGAGCCCGTGCTCAATGCCGCGCAGGCGGTGTCGATCCGCGAGGTGCTCGACGCCTACACGATCAACGGCGCCCGCATGCTCGGCCGCGACAAGGAAATCGGCTCGCTCGAGGTCGGCAAGTCGGCCGACTTCGTGGTGCTCGACCGCGACATCCTCAACCTCGCCGACACCGGCAAGGCAGATGACATCAGCGGCACCAAGGTGGTGGAGACCTGGTTCCAGGGGCGGCGCGTCTACCACGCCGCCAAGCACTGAGGCCGGAGTGGCGGCCGGAGCGGCGGCCGGGGCGGGCACTGGGCCCGCCGCGGCTGCACCCCGCAGGCGCTGCGTGTAACACTCACGACTCCCGCCACCCTGGAGTGCGCCCGTGCGTTACCGCTTGCTGGGCCGGACCGGCCTGTACGTGTCGGAGTTGTGCCTCGGCACGATGACCTATGGCGGCAAGGGCTTCTGGGAGCAGATCGGCGCGCTCGGGCAGGACGCGGTGACGGCGCAGGTGAAGCTCGCCCACGAGGCCGGCATCAACTTCATCGACACCGCGAACGTGTACTCGCTCGGCGAGGCGGAGCGCCTGCTCGGCCAGGCGCTGAAAGACCTGGCGCTGCCGCGCGACCAGCTCGTCGTCGCGACCAAGTCGACCGGCATCATGGACGACACGCCGAACGGTCGCGGCCAGTCGCGCTACCACATCCTGAACGCGGTCGATGCGAGCCTCAGGCGCCTCAAGCTCGATCACATCGACCTCTATCAGCTGCACGGCCTCGATCCCTTGACGCCTTTCGAGGAAGTGCTGCGCGCGCTCGATGACCTGGTGCGTTCGGGGCGCGTGCGCTACATCGGCCTCTGCAACATGTCCGCGTGGCACGTGATGAAAGCGCTCGGCATCTCCGAGCGCCGCGGCTGGTCGCGCTTCGAGAGCGTGCAGGCCTACTACACGATCGCGAGCCGCGAGCTCGAGCGCGACATCGTTCCGCTGCTCGCCGACCAGGGCCTCGGACTGATGGTGTGGAGCCCGCTCGCGGGCGGGCTCTTGTCCGGCAAGTACCGGCCCGACGAGAAGGGTCCGGTGGGCGCGCGGCGCACGACCTTCGATTTTCCGGTCGTCGACAAGCCGCGCGCGTTTCGCTGCGTCGAGACGATGCGCCCGATCGCCGCGCGCCAGGAGGTGTCGGTGGCCCAGGTAGCCCTCGCCTGGCTCCTCGCGAAGGCGCACGTGACCACGGTCATCATCGGCGCGAAGAGCGAGGCGCAGCTGAAGGACAACATCGCCGCGACCCGGGTGCGCCTGACGCCGGATGACATCGCCGCGCTCGATGCGGTCAGCCAGCTGCCCCCCGAATACCCCGGGTGGATGCTCGAGTTCCAGGGCGCGTACCGAACAAAGCCACCCGTGAAGGAATAGCGTCGTCCCGGGCCGCGACTTCGTGCGCGGGCGCAGGCGAAGCGCGGGGTCCCGCCGGCGGCGTCAATTGTGACCGCCCGGTGCTCGACGGGTGCCCGACGGGTGCCCAGCGGGTGCCCAGCCGGTGGCCTAACGGCGGGCGCAGCGGTCCGCTCGCGTGTGACACTTGGGTGGAGGAATACGCGCTAAGCAATTGACCCAATTGGGTCCGAAAGGGCTTGCGGAGCGAACCGCAAACCCTTGAATTGGTGGAGGCGGGGGGAATTGAACCCCCGTCCGCGAGCACTACGCTACAAGATCTACATGCTTGTCCGGTCTATTGATCTCACCGAGGGCTACCCGATCGGCAGGGAAAACCCTAAGCCAGCCTTGTCCTTTTTAGCTTGGTACTACCCGAGGCACGCGTACCTTGCGATCCTGTGATTGCGACCCCGTTTCCCCCCGCACAGGCACGGAAAGGAGCGGAGTAGGCGGGGCTTAAGCCGCCAGAGCGTAGCTGTTGTCGTTCGCAGCTAGAATTTGCAAATGGTTTAACGAGGAACCTGCACCTCG
>JANXZZ010000191.1 GCA_025355245.1 Pseudomonadota bacterium
GTTGGAGACAAGCTAAGCCGTTGAATGTCGATTCTCTCAAGGCTGGTACGAGGGTTCGAATCCCTCTGGGAGCGCCATTTTACCTTTGTTCGTCAGGGCGTTGCGACGTGTAGTCGCGCCGCGCCATGCCGCGCGCCCGCGCTCGGATCAGACGCCGGCGCGTACGCCACCCCAAGCCGCGCCGCGCCGCGCTCCCCGATCGCAACTGTAAGACCGGAGCTGTTCGCGCGGCCCCGCCACGTCGGCCCGCCCGGCACCATTTCGCTGCGCGCCGGCACGCGCCAGAATGCGCGACCCGGGGCAGCACCTCGGAACGATGCACTGAAGCAGGCGCCAGCGCGGCGCCGGCGGGAGAACTCACCGTGTCGCACTCTCTTCGCGTTGCCTTCGCATTCACCGCGCTGCTCGGCGCGCTCGATGCGCGTGCCGGCGAGCCGCCGTTCGACGTCGTGATCGCGAACGGCCACGTCATCGACGGCACGGGCTCTCCATGGTACGCGGCCGACGTAGGCATCCGCGGCGGGCGCATCGCCGCCATCGGCAAGCTCGCGGGCGCCAGCGCGGTCCGTCGCATCGACGCCACCGGCAAGATCGTCGCGCCCGGTTTCATCGACATGCTCGGCCAGTCGGAACTGACGATTCTGGTCGACCCACGCGTGCCCTCGAAGATCTTCCAGGGAATCACCACCGAGATCACGGGCGAGGGCAAGTCGATCGCGCCCATCACGGGCGCCGGCCGTGGCGCGCAGCAATCACTCCTTGATCACTACGGCATCAAGGCTGACTGGACGAGCTTTGCGGAGTACTTCGCGCGCCTCGAGCGCCAGCGCATCGGCATCAACATCGGCTCCTACGTGGGTGCGACCACGCTCCGCGAGATCGTGATCGGCGAGGAGGACCGGCCGGCGACCGCCGCAGACATGCAGCGCATGCGCGGCCTCGTCGCGGCAGCAATGCGCGACGGCGCGATGGGCGTCTCGACCTCGCTCGAATACACGCCGGCACCCTACGCGAGTACCGAGGAACTGATCGGGCTCGCCCAGGAAGCCGCCCGCTTCGGCGGGATCTACGCGACGCACATGCGCTCGGAGGGCGATGGCATCAGCAAGGCGCTCGATGAAACCTTCCGGATCGCGCGCGAGGCGGCGATCCCGGTTGAGATCTGGCACCTCAAGGTGTCCGGCAAGGCGAACTGGGGACGCATGCCCGAAGTCGTGGCGCGCATCGAGGCCGCGCGCGCGAGCGGCCTCGACATCGCCGCCGACACCTACGCCTACCCCGCGTGGGCCAACGAGATGTCGGCATTCGTGCCGCCGTGGGCGCACGAGGGCGGCGATGCGAAGCTCGTCGAACGCCTCAAGGACCCTGCCGCGCGCGCCCGCATCCGCAAGGACATGGAGACGCCGAGCGAGGACTGGGACAACGAATGGACGGAAATCGACAGCGCCGCGGCGATCACGATCGGCGTCGTCAAGAACCCCGCGCTCCTGCCCCTGCAAGGGAAGACCGTCGCGGCGATCGCGGCGGCGCGCGGCAAGGACCCGATGGACACGCTCCTCGACATCCTCGTCGAGGACGGCGGCTTCACCTACTGCGCGGTGTTCGGCATGCGCGAGGACGACATCGCGCTCGCGTTCGTGCAGCCGTGGACCTCGGTCGACAACGACAGCTCCGGCACTTCCCCGAACGGCGTGCTCGGCACCGAGCACCCGCACCCGCGCGCCTATGGCGCATTCCCGCGGGTGCTGCGCAAGTACGTGCGGGAGGAGCACCGGCTCACGCTCGAGGACGCGATCCGCAAGTTCTCGGGGCTGCCGGCCGCGCGCATGCGGCTCGCCGATCGCGGCCTCATCAAGCGCGGGCTCGCCGCCGACGTCGTCGTGTTCGACGCCGCGACCATCGCCGACCGCGCGACGTTCGAGGCGCCGAACCAGCTCGCGACGGGCATGAGCTGGGTGCTGGTGAACGGCGTGCCGGTCATCGCCGACGGCGCGATGACCGGCGCGCGACCCGGGCGCGTGCTGCGCGGGCCGGGCTATCGTCAGACGGCGGCCAACTGAAATGAGCACTCCTGGGCCAGCATCGCCGATGGTGTCGAAAAGATCCGCGAGCTCGTCCGCCGGGAGATCAAGCACGGCGCCGACGGCATCCGCATGGCGGTACGCGCCGGCGTCGCCTCGATCGAGCACGGCACCTTTGTCGATGACGAGGGCCTCAGGATGATGAAGGAGCGCGGTACCTAGCTCGTTCCGCAGGTGTTCTCGCCGGCGATACCCCAGCAGTTCGAGGCGGGCGGGTACCCGAAGTCGTGCAGCACAAAGCGCGCCAGGCTTTCGATGCGCAGCGCGACGGCCTGCGCCGTGCGCTCAAGGCCGGCGTCAAGATCGCCTTCGGCACGGACGCCGGGGTCTTCCCGCACGGCGAGAACCCGCGCCAGCTGGCGCGCAGGGTCGAGGTCGGCATGGCGCCGATCGAGGTGCTGCGCGCGGCGACCGTGAACGCGGCCGACCTGCTCGGCTGGTCGGACCGGGTCGGCGCTTTTC
>JANXZZ010000202.1 GCA_025355245.1 Pseudomonadota bacterium
TCGACGGTTGGGGCCTATCGATCAGAAGCTGGTGTTCGCGCTCGAAACAGATCGGGTTGAGGGACTTCGACCGTCATACAAACTCAATGCGGACGAATAGTGTCATCGCCAGATCGGGTCCGAGCCGAAAAAGGCGGAGCCCCCAGCGCCCCGCCCCTACGCGTCGGCCTAAAGCGCCCGGTTGATCGCGTCGAGCGTCGTGAACGGCAGCCCGCGCGCGGTCATGAACTGAATCTTTCTCTCGCGCAGCCACGCCGCGACCTTCCTGCCGGTCAGGCGGGCGAGTCGTCGGTAGTTGCTCACGGGTGGCCTCCGGGAATTGCTGACTGCTCCAAGCGAAACGCGCAGCACCAGTCGATGAGCTGGGCAGGTGGTTCCGTCACAGCCCCATGGCCTTTGCTAGAACCTTTAGCGGATGTTCACCGTCCGCGACTCGCCGAGCGACCTCAACCTCGGCCCAGTCGTTGCACGCACGGTCGATGGCAGCGCGACCCTCTGGCCCGACGTGCTTGCAGTCGACGGCGACGGTCGCCCGCCCTTCGCGGGCAGCCTCCGCGTGCGCTTGGCGAACGATCTGCGCGAGCCCATCGACCGTCACGGCGCGCGAGATCTTGACTCCTCGCTCGGCGATACAGCACATCGTCACGAACCGCGCGCTCTCCCGGTCACCTGCGGAGGACCATAAGTCGAGCTTGCGGTTGATCGACAGCACCCACCAGAGCGCGCCCGACGCGCCCTCGTGGTCGAGATCCCATACGAGCAGGTTGATCCGGTTTAGACCGCTCATGCGAAGGCTCCGCGGGTGTGTTGATCACGCAGGGCCTTGGCTAGCTCCTGACCGTTGCGCTCGAAAAAGCGCTTGACGCTCTGTGCGTCAATCGCGTGGACGTGAAGGTGAACATCGGGGCCGCCGCCGCCGCCCTTGTCCGCCATGTCGCGAATCACGTCGGCCTGCTTGGCCGGCAAGATCATTTCCTTCGCGTGCGCCTGGACGACCGGGTTGATCCCGGCCGGGATGTCGTAGCCGCCCGCCGCCGAGAACGACGTCGCCGCCGCGGCCATCGCCGCACCGAAGAGCGGAGCGCCGATGTCGACCGGCCACGGAGCGCCTGCGAAGCTCGCGACGCCTGCCGCGCCGGCCTCTCCTGCCTTGGCGTTGACGGACACCTCCGAACTGGCCCTGCTGGCGACGGCGTTCTCCGCCTGCGTGATAAGCCACTGCGCGGCCCACTGCGCGATTCCCTGCAAAATCGCGTCAAACATGGAGCGGAACATCTGCTTGACGCCCTGCGAGAACGTCAGCGTGCCGTGTTCCATTTGGTTGATCGTGTTCGCCCAGCTCGCCTCCAGCGTGCGGAACCCCTGCGTCAGGTACTTGTTCTGCTCGACCGACGCTTGGTCCTTGATTTTGCCCATCCGAGCCTGATGCTGGCTCTCGAGCTGCTCGATCTGCGCGTTGAGCTGCGCGATCTTGCTCAAGTTGCGGTCCGGGTTCTCAGCCTCGAGCTTCAACGCATCGACCAACGCCTGCCGTTTGATCGCGAATCGCTGATTCTCGAAGGTCTGCTCCTGCGCGAGCAGTTCTGCCTGCGTCTCCCGGCCGAGCGCCACGCGCGAGCGAGCGGCCGCCTCGTCCAGGTCGATCAGGGCAAGCGAATGACCCTCCTGGGCCTTGTCCGCGATCTGTTGCGTCTGCAGCAACTGAGCGGAGATCTCCCGCTCGGTGGCGACGATCTTGCCGCGCGCCTCCTGGTACTGGCGTGAACTTTCGCCGTACATGGTCTTGACGCGAGCCGCGTACTCTTCCTCGATGGCGAGCCGCGCGTCGAGGTTGCTCTTGAACTCCGCGGCGTTGGCGAGGATCGACGCGAGCTCGGCCTGCGCCTCGCGCTTCAGCAGTTCAATCTTGAGCTTGGAGATCTTGTCCGAGATCTGAAGCGTCTGGGCCTCGTTGGTCTGGTGCAGCTCGAGCTTGCGCTCCCAGAAGAAGAGCTCACCGGCGAGGTCCATCTCGCGGAAATTGCCCGCGAGTGCGTGCTTCTCGGCAAAGGCCGCCTTGTCCGCCGCGAGCTCGGCCTCCCACTTCTGCAGAATTTCGGCCTGGTGCTTGGCGGAATCGCCGTCGTCGCCGCCTTCGCCCTTCGGCGTCTCGGTGACCTTGCCAAGCGCGATCTCGAACTGCTTCGTTACCGCGTCGACGCCGTCCATGCCGTCCTGTTCTAGACGCTTCCACGCCGCCGCGGAGACGTCCTCGATCGCCTGCGTGCCGGCGGTCCACGCTGCCTTGGCTCCGCTGAAGTCGAGCGCCAGCACGCGCTCGGCGGTGTTCGCGAACCGGATCACCTCGCCGACCGACACTTCGATCGCCATGCGGATGAAATCGAATGCGAAGACCACCGCGGTCTTGAGCGTGATAAACGCGATGTTGAGGCCCAACATCACGTCCTTCATGGTCGTTACGGCGCCGGGGCCGATCTCAGAGAGCCACTCGCCAAAGGACGTCAGGATCGGCAGTAACGCGTCGCCAACCGCCTTCG
>JANXZZ010000237.1 GCA_025355245.1 Pseudomonadota bacterium
GCCGTTCGTGCCGCTGGCCGAGCGGCGCTGAACTTCGCCGGCGGCGCGGCCGGCGGGCCGCGCTCGCGCTATACGGGCGCGCCGCGCGGCTGGCCCGCGCCATCGGTATCGACAACGCGCCGCCGTACGTGCCGGCGTAGCGCCCGCGCCAGCTCCGCCATCGTGAACGGCTTCGCCACGAAGTCGTTCATGCCGGCGCGCAGGCACTCCTCGCGCGCGCCCTGCATCGCGTGCGCGCTGACGCCGATGATCGGTATGCGCGTGCCGTGGCGCTGCGCCTCGCGGGCGCGGATCTGCTCGGTCGCCTCCATACCGTCCATGACCGGCATCTGGCAATCCATGAGCACCACGTCGATGCCGCCCGCGACCAGCCGGTCGAGCGCTTCGCGGCCGTGCGCGGCCGTCTCGACGTAGCAGCCGAGCGCCTCGAGCATGCCGACCGCGACCTGCTGGTTGACAGCGTTGTCCTCGACCACGAGCACGTGCAGCTGCAGGCGTTCGGCGGCGGCGGACAGGCCGAAGCTCGCCAGGAAGGAACCGGTGTCGAGCTCGGGTCCGCGCCCCGCGAGGCGCGCGAGCATCGCGAACATCAGGCTGCGGCGGATGGGCTTCGTGAGGTAGCCCGCGATCGCGATGTTGCTGTCGCCGTCCGACTCGGCGGCGGGGTCCGCAGCGGTCGTCATCGTCACGATGCGCACGCCCGCGAACGAGGGATTGCCGGCGAGGATGTCGATGAGGCGATGACCGTGCCGCCCGCCGAGGCCGGCGTCGACGACCGCGAAGTCGAGCGGCGTGCCGGCGAGCTCCGCGGCACGCGCGTGCACCTCGGCCGCGGTACCCGCCATCGTGAGCACGCGGGCGCCAGCGGCGCCGAGGTAGCGCGCAAGCACCTCGCGTGCGGCGGCGTTGTCGTCGGCCACCAGGATCGTGAGTCCGCGCAGGAGCGGCGGGCGCGCGGGCACCGCCGGCTGCGGCGGCGCGCCGACGCGCACCGTGAACCGGAACGTCGAGCCCTTGCCCACCGCGCTCGTCGCCTCCAGTCGTCCGCCCATCAACTCGACCAGCTGGCGTGCGATGGCAAGCCCGAGCCCGGTTCCGCCGAAGCGGCGCGTGGTCGAGGCGTCGGCCTGGCCGAAGGGTTCGAAGATGCGCTCGAGCGCCTCGGCCACGATGCCGATACCGGTGTCGGCGACGGTGAAGGCGAGTTCCACCGTGCCATCGACGGGTGGGGCGGCGTCGACCGTGACCACGACCTCGCCGCGCTCGGTGAATTTGACCGCGTTGCCGACCAGGTTGTTGAGCACCTGCCCGAGGCGCAGCGGGTCGACGTGCACCACCGTCGGCACGGCCGGGCGGATTTCGACGATGAGCTCGAGCGACTCCTCGACCAGGGCGCCGAGGTCGGCGTTGATCGGCGCGAGCTCGAGGCGCTTGGCCTCGATCTTCGAGAAGTCGAGGATGTCGTTGATAATCTCGAGCAGCGCGAGCGCCGAGCGGTGGATCGTATCGCTGAAGCGCCGCTGCCGCGTCGAGAGCTCGGTGCGCGACAGGAGCTCGCTCATGCCGAGCACGCCGTTCATGGGGGTGCGGATCTCGTGGCTCATGCGCGCCAGGAACTCCGACTTGATGCGACTCGCCGCGAGCGCCGCGTCGCGCGCCGAGTCGGCGTTCAGCTTCGCCTCCTCGAGCTCCGCGAGCATCGTGTTCGCGGCGTTCGCGACGATGCCGATCTCGTCGTGGCGCGTTGGCGTGGGCAGGCGCGCGGCCGGGTCCCCGGCGCGGCCGATCTCGACCAGGCGCCCGGCGATCGCGTGCAGGGGCTCGAGCAGGCGCCGCGAGAACACCAGGAACGCGGCGAGCACGAGGATCACGCCCGCGACCAGCGTCGACCACAGGACCGCGCGTGCCGCGCGCACCGCGCCCGCGTGCACCGGACGCGGGCTCAAGAGCTCGACCTCGGCGCTGCGGCCGCGGCCAAGCACACCGACCGCGAAGCGGATCACCAGCTGGTCCTTGTCCGAGTCATCGATGCGGACGGCCTCGCCGCCGGCCATCGTCCCGCTCGCGATGACCTTGAGGCTCGCGTGCGCGTCGGCGAGCTCGGACATCTGCTGCTGGAAGGGCTGGCCGATCGCGCGGAACATGTAAGCCTCGCCCATCGGCGCGCCGCTGCCGCTGCTCGGCAGGATCGGCGAGCTGCCAAAGGCGTAGATCGTGCCGTCGATGAGCGCGAGCCCGGTCGCGAACTCGGCGGTCGCGATGCGGCTGCCGATGCTGCCGGACGGTGCGACCGCGGCGGCGAGCTCGGCGGGCGGCGGCCCGAGGCCGTGCGTCGCCGGGTCGTAGGCACGCTGTGCGACGACATGCCCGTCGGCTGCGACGAACGCCACCATGTCGAGCGGCAGGTTGATGAAGAATTCCGCGTTCCAGATGTCGTCGAAGAACTTGGGGTTCTCGTTACGCATGAACCGGTACGCGTCGTCCCAGACCGCTTCCTCGCGCGCGGCGCGCCGCAGGTTCTCGCGCTGGTCGGCGAGCATCCGCTCGGCGAGGCGCGCGCGGCCGAGTGCGTCGCGGTGCTCGGCGGCATCGACGGTGCTGCCGTACCACCAGCGCGCGGCCGCGTACTGGCCGACCGCCAGCGTGCAGAAGGCGGCGACGAGCACAACGATGGTCAGACGGTGCAGACTGTGGCGCATGGTCTTGCGGCAGCGCGGCAGCGCGGCAGCGCGGCAGGGCGCCCGGGCCGTGCCGATGGCGGTCGGGTGCGGGGTTACTGCAAGTATTAGCGGCCTCAACGGGCGGATCTTGACGCGCCGCGGCTGCCGGCGGCGTCAGGAAAACCCTGATAAACAATCGGTTAAGGGGATGTGGGCATGAAGAAGGCGTGGAAAGTCACTGGCTGGGTGCTGCTCGCGATACTCGTGGTCGTCGGTTACGCCGGCTACCGGGTGTGTCTCGGCAAGCCCTTCACCATCAACGAGCTCGCGAACCGCCAGCTGCTGGTGTTCCTGTCGAAGAACCCCGAGTTCTTCACCCAGGTCGGGCTCGTCGACGGCACCTTCCTCGACTTCCACTCGGGCAAGCTCGCCGCGGTCGGCGTCAAGAAGCGCGACGATGACTACGCGCTCGCCGCGCGGTTCGTAGAGCAGGTCAAGGAGTTCGACCGCGACAAGCTCGTCGGCCAGGACCAGATTACCTACGACGTGCTGCTCGACCAGTACGGCAGCGCGCTCGCGCTCAAGCGCTTCGACTGGCTGTCGTCCGAGGGCCAGTATCCAATCGCGCCGATGTGGGGCACGCAGGTGACGCTGCCGAGCTTCCTGCAGTCCTCGCACGTGGTGAAGAACGAGAAGACCGCGCGCAACTACGTCAAGCGCCTCGAGGCGATGGGCGAGAAGCTCGATGCGGTCACCGCCGAGATGCAACGCCAGGTCACGCTCGGCGTGGTGTTGCCGGTGTCGCTGCTCGACAAGGCCGAGGCCGGCATCAAGGACACCGTCGACGTCGCGCCCGAGCAGAACCCGCTCGTGACCACGTTCACGGAGCGCATGAAGGGCGCGAAGGGCATCGACGGCGCGCTGAGCGCGGCGCTCACGCACGATGCGGCGGAAGCGCTCAAGACGCGCGTCTATCCGGCCTATGCGCGCATGACCGCGGCGCTCGAGGTCGTGAGGCCCCAGGCCGCGACGCAGGCCGCCGGCGTCGGCCGGTTCCCGGACGGCGCTGCGTACTACGCGGTGATGCTCAAGCAGATGACGACGACCGACTACACGCCGGAGCAGGTCCACCAGCTGGGTCTGTCGGAGGTCGAGCGCATCACGGCGCAGATGAACGAGCTCCTGAAGGCGCAGGGCCTTGCGACCGGCACGGTCGGCGAGCGCATGAAGGCGCTGCAGAAGGACGAGCGCTTCCTCGTTCCCAACACCGACGATGGCCGCAAGGAGCTGATCGCGCGCTACCAGAACATCCTCGATGAAGTGAACGCGAGGATGCCGGAGTACTTCCGCACCGTGCCGACCGGCAAGCTCAAAGTCGAGCGCGTGCCGCTGTCCGCCGAAAAGGGCTCGGCCGGCGCCTACTACCAGCAGGCGGCGATGGACGGCTCGCGCGCCGGCACGTTCTTCGCGAACCTGCGCGACACGCACGAGACCTCGACCTGGGCGATGAAGACGCTCGCGTACCACGAGGGCATCCCTGGCCATCACTTCCAGATCTCGATCGGGCTCGGCCTCAAGGACCTGCCGCTGATCCGCCAGCAGACGCTGTACTCGGCCTACGCCGAGGGCTGGGCGCTGTACGCGGAGCGCTTCGCGGCCGAGATCGGCATGTACAAGAACGATCCCTTCGGCGACCTGGGTCGCCTGCAGGCGGAGATCTTCCGCGCGGTCAGGCTGGTGGTCGACACGGGGCTGCACGCCAAGGGCTGGACCCGCGAGCAGGCGATCGAGTACATGGTCAACACCACCGGCATGGCCGAGGGCGAGGTGGTCTCGGAGGTCGAGCGCTACATGGGCCTGCCGGGCCAGGCCTGCGCCTACAAGGTCGGGCAGCTCAAGATCCTGGAGCTTCGCGAGCGCGCCAAGGCGGCGCTCGGCGACAAGTTCAATATCAAGGACTTCCACGCGGTCGTGCTCGAGAACGGCGGCGTGCCGCTGACGCTGCTCGAGAAGTTCGTCGACGACTGGATCGCGAAGACCAAGGGCTGAGCGCCTTCGCGGCGACGGATCGACGCCCCGCGCAAGGACGCTTGCTGCGGGGCGCGAGCAGCGTTGCTGCGACATCCCGCCGCACAACGCCGCTGACCACTGGCAGTCGCGCCCCGGCTGTATCAACATCGCGGGCCGCGTCCGCCACTTCCGAAGACCGCCGCCATGCCCAGCCACGACTACAAGTCCGCGAGCCGCCCGGATCCCGACCGCCTGCTTGTCGACATCGCCGAGTACGCAACCGCCGCGACGATCGAAAGCCGCCTCGCCTACGACACCGCGCGCTACTGTCTGATGGACACGCTCGCCTGCGGGTTCCAGGCGCTCAAGTACCCGGCCTGCAACCGCATGATGGGACCGGTGGTGCCGGGCGCCACGATGATGGGCGGTGCGCGGGTGCCGGGCACGAGCTACGAGCTCGACCCGGTGCAGGCGGCGTTCAACATCGGCTGCATGATCCGCTGGCTCGACTTCAACGACACCTGGCTCGCCGCGGAGTGGGGCCACCCCTCCGACAACCTCGGCGGCATCCTCGCGGTTTCCGACTGGCTGTCGCGCAAGCGCATTGCCGAGGGCGGGGCGCCGCTCAAGGTCCGCGACCTGCTGACCGCGATGATCAAGGCGCACGAAATCCAGGGCGTCACGGCCCTCGCGAATGCTTTCAACAAGGTGGGCCTCGATCACGTGATCCTGGTCCGTATCGCGAGTACCGCGGTCGTGACCGCGATGCTCGGCGGCACGCGCGATGAGGTCATCAATGCGGTCTCGAACGCGTGGCTCGACGGCGGTGCGTTGCGCACCTACCGGCACGCGCCGAACACGGGCTCGCGCAAGAGCTGGGCGGCGGGCGATGCGACCAGTCGCGGCGTCCGGCATGCGCTGATCGCGAAGAGCGGCGAGATGGGCTATCCGTCGGCGCTCACGGCGCCGAAGTGGGGCTTCTACGACGTGGTGACCAGGAAGCCGCTCGTGTTCACGCAGGGCTTCGGCAGCTACGTGATGGAGAACGTGCTCTTCAAGATCAGCTTCCCGGCCGAGTTCCACGCGCAGACCGCGGTCGAGGCAGCGATGACGCTGCACGGCGAGGTGAAGGACCGGCTCGGCGAGATCGAGAAGGTCGTCATCGAGACGCAGGAGCCGGGGGTGCGCATCATCGACAAGACCGGCCCGCTGGCCAATCCCGCCGATCGCGACCACTGCATCCAGTACATGGTCGCGATCCCGCTGATCTTCGGGCGGCTGACGGCGGCGGACTACGAGGATGCGATCGCCAACGATCCGCGCGTCGACGCGCTGCGCGCCAGGATGCAGGTCAGCGAGAACGCGACGTTCACCAAGGAATATTACGAGGCGGACAAGCGCCACATCGGCAACGCCGTGCAGGTGTTCTTCAGGAACGGGCAGACGCGCCGCGTCCAGGTCGATTTTCCGATCGGCCATCGCAACCGCCGCGCCGAGGGCATGCCGGCGCTGGTGCAGAAGTTCGAGTCCTCGGTCGCTGCGCATTTTCCGCCGAAGCAGAGCGCGGCGATCACGGCGATGTTCGCCGACTCCGCCCGCCTCGATGCGCTGCCGGTGCCGGATTTCGTCGCTGCACTCGTGCGGAACTGAAGCGTGCACGTCGGACTCGCGACGACCGCGGCCGCGCGCGGGCTCGATGAGGATCACGCGCCGCTGGCGCGGGCCTTCGAGGCGCTCGGCCACAGCGCCGCCAGGCCCGAGTGGGAGGACCCGACCGTCGACTGGAAGTCCTTCGACGTGGTGCTGCTGCGCTCGACGTGGAACTACACCGAGGACCTGCCCGCGTTCCTGCGCTGGGCGCGCGGCGTCGCGGCGGTGACCACGCTCTTTAACCCGATCCCGACGCTCGACTGGAGCACCGACAAGCGCTACCTGCTCGACCTTGCGCGCGCGGGCGTGCCGATCGTGCCGTCCTCGATCGTCGCGCCCGGCGAGACCTGGATCGCGCCGACGACGGACGAGTTCGTCGTGAAGCCCTCGGTCGGCGCGGGCTCGCGCGGCGCGCGGCGCTTCCTCGCGGCCGACGTCGAGGCGGCGCGCCAGCACGCGGCGCGCCTGCACGCCGAGGGCTACCACACGCTGACGCAGCCCTACCTGCACTCGGTCGATGACTACGGCGAGACCGCGCTCATGGTCTTCGAGGGCGCGTTCAGCCACGCGATCAGGAAGGGCCCGCTGCTCGCGCGCGGCGGCGGCGACGTCGCCGGGCTGTTCGCGAAGGAGACCATCGAGCCGCGCGTGCCGGGCGCGGACGAGCTCGACGTCGCGATGCGCGCGGTCGCGACCATTCCGGGTGGCGCGCCGCTGTACGCGCGCGTTGATCTGATCCGCGATCCCACCGGCCAGCCCTGCGTACTCGAGCTCGAGATCGCCGAGCCCTCGCTGTTCTTCGACTACGCCCCGGGCAGCGCGGATCGCTTTGCACGCCGCGTGCTCGCCAGGCTCGGGAGCTGAAGACCGTGGACGACACACCGCGCGCACGGCTGGACCGGGGAGTGGCAACGCTCGGCCTCGCGCTCGATGCGGCAAAGCTCGAGAAGCTGCTCGCGCTCCTCGATCTCGTCGGCGAGTGGAACCGGAAGTTCAACCTGACCGCGATCACCGAGCCGCTCGCGATGGTCGACAAGCACCTGCTCGACAGCCTGACGGTGCAGCCCTTCATCAAGGGGCCGTTCGTGGCCGATGTCGGTACCGGCGCGGGCTTCCCAGGGCTGCCGCTCGCGATCGTGAACCCGGCGCTGCGTTTCACGCTGATCGACTCGACCGGCAAGAAGATCAAGTTCGTGGAGCACGCGGCCGGGGCGCTCGGTCTCACGAACGTGACCGCCGTATGCACGCGCTCCGAGAACTTCAGGCCCCAGCAGCGCTCGACCACGGTCCTCGCGCGGGCCCTCGGTCCCGTCAATACCTTCGTCACGCAAGCCGGGCACCTGTGCGCGAAGGCCGGGCGCCTGCTCGCGATGAAGGGCAAGGACCCCGCGGCCGAGCTCACGCAGCTGCCCTTCGGCTGGCGACTCAAGGGCGTCGAGCGACTTAACGTTCCCGGGCTCCCGGACGAGCGGCACCTCGTCATTCTCGAACCCGAGAGCTGAGTTGGCGGCGGAGCTGCGCTACCCCATCGCCGACCCGCCGGCGCCGGGCGAGGTCCGCGCCCTTGCGGCGGGCGTGCACTGGGTCCGCCTGCCGCTCCCGGGCGCGCTCCGCCACATCAACGTGTGGCTGATCGAGGACGGGGCGGGATGGGCGCTGATCGACACGGGCATGGACCTGCCGGCCGTGCGCGAGGCGTGGCAAGGCCCGCTCGCGCTCTACCTCGGCGGGCGGCCGGTGACGCGGATCCTCTGTACGCACCACCACCCCGATCATTCCGGGCTCGCGGCCTGGCATGCGAGCCGTCACGCGGCGCGGGTCTGGATGAGCGCCGCCGAGGAGCGGCTCCTGCGCTTCTTCGTCGATCCGGGCTCGAGCCCCGAGAACGCCCGCTGGCGCATCGATGCCTTCGCGCGCGACGGCCTGCTCGAGACCGAGGAGCTCAGGTCCGCGCTCGCCGGGGTCAATTTCCGGGGGGTCGTGTCCGGCATGCCGGCGCACATCGAGCCCCTCGCGGACGGCGATGTCCTTGATTTTGGTGGGGAGCGCTGGGTTGCGCATCGCGTGGGCGGGCACACGGACGCGCAGATCGTCTTCCACGCGCCCGACCACGGCCTGCTGATTTCGGGCGACCAGGTGCTGCCGAGGATCTCGAGCAACATCGGCATCTACCCGGAGCGCGCCGACCGGGACCCGATCACCTCGTACCTCGCCTCGTTCGACCGCCTCGGAAGGCTCGAGCCCGAGCCACTGGTGCTGCCGTCCCACGGCGACGTGTTCGAAGGGCTCGCCGCGCGCCTTGCCGAGCTTCGGACCCACCACGCGGCGACGCTCGAGCGGGTGGTCGGCTTCGCCCGCGAGCCGACGTCCGCCCGGGAGCTCGCCGACCGGCTGTTCCGACGGCCGCTCGACTCGATGAACCTCGTGCTTGCGCTCGGCGAGTCGCTCGCGAACCTCGAGCACCTGGCCCGGACGGGTGTCCTCGAGGTCCTCGAGTCCCCGGGCGAGCCCAGGCGCTTCCGGCGGGCGGCCTGAGGGGTTCCGGCAAGGACGGTCTCGCCGCTCGGGCGGATGTTATTCTGGCCGACCTATGCGAAGGATCATCGCCGTCACCAACCAGAAGGGTGGCGTCGGCAAAACCACCACTGCGGTCAATCTCGCTGCGTCGCTCGCGGCGACGAAGCGCCGTGTGCTCCTGGTGGACCTCGATCCGCAGGGCAACGCGACGATGGGCTGCGGCATCGACAAGTCGCTGGTTGCGCTCACCTCGTGCGAGGTGCTGCTCGGCGAGAGTCCGGCCGAGGCCGCGAT
>JANXZZ010000239.1 GCA_025355245.1 Pseudomonadota bacterium
CAGGTTGCGACCATCTACAACGCGCTCAACCAGTACTACGTGATCATGGAGGCGGCGCCGCAGTTCCTTCAGGACCCGGGCTCGCTCGGCATCGTCTATCTGCCGGGCAGCGGCGGCAACTCGAGCGGCGCGGGCACCACGACCACCAGCAGCACCTTCGGCGGCATCGTCGCGGGAACGGCCAGCGTCAGCGGCAACACCCTGACCAGTTCGACGACCAACTCTGGCGTCGGTGTCAACGCCTCGACGACCGCGCTCGCCGTCGGGCCGGCACGGTCGAGCAGCCAGGTGCCGCTGAGCGCCTTCGCGAAGTTCGCGCCGACCAACACCGCGCTCGCCGTCAACCACCAGGGCCAGTTCGCGGCCTCGACGATCTCCTACAACCTGCCCCCCGGCGTCTCGATGTCGCAGGCCTCGCAGGCGATCGACCGTGCCTTTGTGAAGCTCGGCGTGCCGGCCAACGTGCGCGGCGGTTACCAGGGAACGGCGAAGCTGTTCCAGGATTCATTGTCGACGCTGCCGATGCTCATCATTGCTGCGCTGGTCACGATGTACCTGGTGCTCGGCATCCTCTACGAGAGCACGGTGCACCCGATCACGATCCTCTCGACGATCCCGTCCGCGGGCGTCGGCGCGCTGCTCGCGCTGCTGGCGCTGCGCTTCGATTTCACGCTGATCGCGGCGATCGGCCTCTTGCTCCTCATCGGCATCGTGAAGAAGAACGCGATCATGATGATCGACGTCGCGCTGGTGCTCGAGCGGGACGAGGGCCTGGAATCACGCGCAGCCATCCTGCAGGCAGCGGTGCAGCGCTTCCGGCCGATCATGATGACCACGGTCGCCGCGCTCGCCGGGGCCGTGCCGCTCGCGATCAGCACCGGGGACGGCGCCGAGCTGCGCCAGCCGCTCGGCATCGCGATAGTCGGCGGCCTGCTGCTCAGTCAGGTGCTGACGCTGTACACGACGCCGGTCGTGTACCTGTTCCTCGATCGGTTGCGACTGCGCGCTCTACGGTGGCGTCGCGCCCGCCTGCACGCGCAGCCTGCGCTGGAGAATGGTTGATGCGCCTCGCTCCTGGCTCATTCACGCTGCTGGCACTGCTTGCCGGCTGCGCCGTCGGCCCCAACTACCACAAACCTGCGGCGCCCGCCCCGGCCGCGTTCAAGGAGGCGTGGCTGCCCGCGCAGCCAGGCGATGACCTGCCGCGCGGCGCCTGGTGGAAGGCTTATGGCGACCCGGTGCTCGACGACCTGGAGGCGAGCGCCGAGCGCTCGAACCAGACAATCGCGCAGGCGGAGGCGGCGTATCGCGTGGCACTCGCGGGCGTCACGGGCTCGCGCGCCGCGCTCTTTCCGACGATCACCGCCAATGCCAGCTCGACGCGCAGCTACAACGGCCCGGGACTCGTCGGCGCCGGCGCGACCACGGGTGGCACCGCCGCCCAGGGCGTCAAGTCGACGGTCGATCGCGTGTCGGCGACCGCGGACTGGGAAATCGACCTGTGGGGGCGGCTGCGCCGCCAGCTCGAGTCGAGCAAGAGCAGCGCACAGGCGAGCGCGAACGATCTCGCGGCGGCGCGCCTCTCGATCGCGGCGACGCTGGCGCAGAGCTACGTGCAGTTGCGCGCGCTCGACGTGCAGCGCGACAACCTCGCGCGCACGGTCGTCGGCTACAAGCGCTCGCTCGAGATCGCGCACAACCGCTACCAGGCCGGAGTCGCCGCGAGTACCGACGTGACGCAGGCCGAGGCGACTCTGGCGCAGGCCGAGACCCAAGACTGGGACCTGACCGTGCAGCGCGCGACGCTTGAGCACGCGATAGCGACGCTGGCCGGCAAGACACCGGAGGAGCTCAGCATCGCGTCGGTCACGGCGCTGCCGACGCTGCCCGTCGTGCCGCCGGTGCTGCCGGCGACCCTCTTGCAGCGCCGCCCCGACGTCGCTGCGGCCGAGCGGCGCGTGCAGGCGGCGAACGCGCAGATCGGTGTCGCGCGCGCCGCCTATTTCCCTGCCTTGAGCTTGAGCGGCACAGATGGCTACCAGCACTCGGCCTGGGCGAACATCTTCTCGGCGCCGCAGCGGTTCTGGAGCGTGGGTCCCGCGCTGGCGGCGACGCTGTTCGACGGCGGGGCGCACTACGCCCAGAACAAGACCGCCGAGGCCAACTACGATGCCTCGGTTGCGGCCTATCGGCAGTCGGTGTTGCAGGCGCTCCAGGATGCGGAGGACGCGCTCGCCTCGCTCCGCGGCCTCGCCGACGAGGAAGCCGCCGCGCAGCGCGCAGCGGTCGCCGCGCGCGACACGCTCAGGGCCACCGAGAACCAGTATCGCGCGGGCACGGTCAGCTACCTCAACGTCGTGATCGCCGAGAGCACCTCGCTGTCGACGGATACCACGCTGATCGGCGTGCAGAGCCGGCGCCTGCTCGCGCACGTCGCACTCTTGAAGGCGATGGGCGGAGAGCCCAAGCCCTGAGACGGGGCGCTTGAGGCTAGAGCGACTCGAGGTTGGCGTAGGCGAGCATCAGCACCTTGCGGCCGAGCCGCTCGAAGTTGACCTCGACCTGTGCGCCCTGGCCGTGGCCGTCGAGCCTGAGCACCACGCCATCGCCGAAGCGTCCGTGGCGCACCCGCTGGCCGAGCTTCATGCCGGAAGCCGAGACCGGCTCCTCGTAGTGCGAGATGTTCGCAGCGCCGCGGCCCGTGTAGACGGGCCGCGAGACCTGCACGCGCGGCCGCACTTCCTCGATGAGTTCGGTCGGGATCTCGGCGATGAACCTTGAGGGCGTGCCGAACTGGTCGACGCCGTGCAGGCGCCGCTGCTCGGCGTAGGTCATGTAGAGGCGGCGCATCGCGCGCGTGACGCCGACGTAGGCGAGCCGGCGCTCCTCCTCGAGGCCGCCGATGTCGCTGACCGAGCGCTGGTGCGGGAACAACCCGTCCTCCAGCCCGCACAGGAACACGACCGGAAACTCGAGCCCCTTGGCAGAGTGCAGCGTCATCATCTGCACGCTGTCCTCCCACTCACTCGCCTGGCCCTCGCCGCTCTCGAGCACCGCGTGCGAAAGGAAGGATTCGAGCGGCGGCAGGTCCTGCGCCTCCTCGGGCGCATAGCCGCGCGCCGCCGAGACGAGTTCCTCGAGGTTCTCGATCCGCGCCTCGCCGCGCTCGCCCTTGTCCTTCTTGAAGTGCTCGATGAGCCCAGAGAGCGCGATCACCCGGTCGACCTGCTCGTGCAGCGGCAGGCCAGCGGTCTCGCGGGTCATGCGCTCGATGAGCGCGAGGAAGGCGTTCACCGCCAGCGCGCCCTTGGGGCCGAGCGCGCCGCTCGCGATCGTCGCGCCCGCCGCAGCCCACAGCGAGGTCGCCTGGCCGCGCGCGTAGTCGCGAAGCGTGTCGAGGCTCTTCGCGCCGACGCCGCGGGTCGGCAGGTTGACGACGCGCTCGAACGAGGCGTCGTCGAGGCGGCTGGACACAAGGCGCAGGTAGGCGAGCGCGTCCTTGACCTCCGCGCGCTCGAAGAAGCGCAGGCCCCCGTAGACCCGGTAGGGGATGCGCGCGGTCAGCAGCGCCTCCTCCAGCACGCGCGACTGCGCGTTCGAGCGGTAGAGCACCCCGCAGTCCTGCCGGCGGCCGCCCTGGCGGACCCACTCGCGGATCCGCTCGACCACGAAATCCGCCTCGTCGCGCTCGTTGAACGCGGAGTAGACGCGGATCGGCTCGCCGCGCTCGCCCGCCGTCCACAGCGTCTTGCCCATGCGCCCGGTGTTGTGCGCGATCAGCGCGTTTGCGGCGTTCAGGATCGTGGCGCTCGAGCGGTAGTTCTGCTCGAGCCGAAACACCGTCGTGCCCGGGAAGTCGCGCTGGTACTTGCGGATGTTCTCGACGCGCGCGCCGCGCCAGCCGTAGATCGACTGGTCGTCGTCACCGACCACGAAGGGAATGCTCTCGGGCCCGGCGAGCAGGCGCACCCACTGGTACTGGATCGCGTTCGTGTCCTGGAACTCATCGACCAGCACGTGCCGAAAGCGCCGCTGGTAGTGCGCGAGCAGCGGGGGCGCGTCGCGCCACAGCTCGAAGGAGCGCAACAGGAGTTCCGCGAAGTCGACGACGCCGGCACGCCGGCATGCGTCCTCGTAGGCGGCGTAGACGCGGATCATCACACGCCGCGTGGCATCGCCATCGTCCGAGAGTGCCGCCGGCCGGCGGCCCTCGTCCTTCTGCGCATTGATGAAGTACTGCAGGTCTTTCGGCGACCAGCGCGTGTCGTCGAGCTCGAGCGCGCGCGCGACCTTGCGTACCACCCGCAGCTGGTCCTCCGAGTCGAGGATCTGGAAGGCCTGCGGCAAGCCGGCTTCGCGCCAGTGCAGGCGCAGCAGGCGGTGCGCGAGTCCGTGGAAGGTGCCGATCCAGAGCGCGCCGCTCGGCGTACCGAGCAGGCCCTCGATGCGCCCGCGCATCTCGCCAGCGGCCTTGTTGGTGAACGTGACCGCGAGGATCGACAGCGGCGAGACCGCCTCCTGCGAGATCAGCCAGGCGACGCGGTGCACGAGCACGCGGGTCTTGCCGCTGCCGGCGCCGGCGAGCACGAGGATGGGGCCGGGAGGGGCGGCAACGGCCTCGCGTTGGGCCTCGTTCAGGTCATCGAGAAGCGCTTGGGGTGTCACCCGTCGATTCTACCGGCTTGCGAGCGACTCGTCCGCGAAGCGCACCAGCACGACGGTGAGCGAGATCAGCAGCGGCCCCACGAACATGCCGACCAGGCCGAAGGCCGCGAGGCCGCCGAGCACGCCGATGAAGACCGCGAGCGTCGGCACCTCGGTGCGCCCCGAGATGAGGAGCGGGCGCAGCAGGTTGTCCGCAAGACCGACGATCAGCGCGCCCCAGATGAACAGGAACAGCGCCGCGCCGCCGCGGCCCGCCGCGAGCAGAAAGAGCGCCGCCGGGCCCCACACGAACGCCGTGCCACCGACGGGCACGACGGAGAGCACCGCCGCGAGCGCCCCGAACACGATGGGCGAGGGCAGGCTCACGAGCGCGAAGCCGATCGCGACGGAGGCGCCCTGCACCGCCGCCGTCACCAGCGTGCCGAACACCACCGCTCGCGTGACAGCACCGATGTGCGCGCCGAGTCCGGCCTTCTTGTGCGCGGGCAGCGGCACGAGGCCGACCGCGGCCTCGAGCATCAGCGCGCCGTCGCGCAGCAGGAAGAAAAGCAGGAACAGCATGATCGTGAAGCTCACGACCGTGCCGACCGCGCCCAGGAACGCCTGCCCGCCGAGCGCCGCAAGCGGCTGGATCACCCGCTCCGCGCCTGCCGCGATCCAGCCGCGCATCTGGTCGGCGGCGATACCGACGTGGTCCTCGAGCCACGCGAGCATGTGCTGTGCGGCCGGGAGTTGCGTGAGGTCATCGACGCTCTGGATCCTGAAGTCGGTCACGAACTTCTGCAGGCTGCTGACCAGCCGGCCGACCTGCGCGGCGAAGGCGCCTCCCAGCAGCGTCATCGGCCCCACGAATACGATGAACGTGAGGCTGGTCAGCAGGAACGCCGAGAGCGCGCGGCGCTGGCCCAGCTTTTTCGCCAGGCGCACTTGCAGCGGGTGCATCAGGAAGGCGAGCACCACCGCCCAGGCGAGCGGTGCGAGGAACGGCTCGAGGATGCGATAGAGGAGCAGCGCGAGGACCGCGATCACCGCGAGCGCGAAGGCCCGGCGGTAGAACGTGAGCCCCGCCTCGCCCGCTGCGGGTGCCGTCATCGTGGCAGTCCTTCCGGCAGGGTTGGGAGCCGGATGCTAGCACCCGCGACGCGGGCGAGCAGCCGCGACCCGGGCGCGGGGCGCCCGGCAGCGGGACGACACGGCGGCCCGGCCCCGGCGGCTCAGGGCATCAGTTCGGGCTCGTCCGTGATTTCGGCGAGGCGCTCCACCTCGTCCGCGCACTCGCGCCGGCGCAACCGCGCTTCGGCGAGCCGCAGCTGAGCCTCGATCCAGGCTGCATCTCCCGGCGTCGAGGTCCGACGCACCGCGGCGTAGCCGCGCATGGCGCTGACCAGGCGCTCGTCCGCGCGCTGCCAGCGCGCCGCGAGGCGGCGGTCGATCCATGTGCCTGCCAGAGCATCGCTGATCGGGGAGGTTTCGAGTTCGTAGCCCACGGCGGCAGTTTCGGGGGCGCGAGTGACGTCACTGCGACGAGCACGTTAAATCTCGGTGACAGCGCCCGGTCAGGTCGCGAGCAGCGCTGCGCGGATCCGCACCGCCTGGCTCTCCAGCACGGCCCCGTCCACGCGCTCGCGCGCGTGCGGGCGCAGCGTCCCGGACACGTAGGCCGGAATGATGTGGAAGTGCAGATGGAAAACCGTCTGCCCCGCGACCGGCCCGTTGAACTGCGTGACTATGGTGCCGGGAGCCTCGAAGGCGCGGGCGACCGCGCGCGCGACGCGTTGCGTCGTGCGCATGGCCGCGAGCACCGCGGCGGGCTCCGAATCAAACAGGCTTTCGCCCGCGACCTTCGGGATCACCAGGGTGTGTCCCGGCGACTGCGGCATGATGTCCATGAACGCGAGCGTGTCGGCGTCCTCGTAAACCTTGATGCACGGGATCTCGCCGCGCACCATGCGCGCGAAGATATTGTTCGGGTCGTAAGCCATGCGGCACCACCGGCAGGTTGAGGTTTGCCCGCTATGTTACCGGCCGGCGCGCCCTCCGGGCAGCGCTCAGGGAGGGGTGGGGATGCACCTCGAGTGCACGAGCGTCAGCGCGGCGCCGCCCGCGTGCTCGAGCACGCATTTCTTTCCGACGAGCCGGAGCGAGAAGCGCTCCGGACGGACGCGTTCGCGGCCATCGAGCGGCAGCCCGTTCGCAGCGCGCGCCAGCGCGCGCTCGATGATGAGTTCGCTCGTGCGGGTCAGCGCGTCGTCCGCGATCAGGACCGGCGTCGCGACGTGCAGTTCCCGGTCGACGGCCGCGAGGAGCTCCGCGCGCGCCGCGGCGTCGGGATTGACGAGCAGCGCCGGCCGCGGTGCCTCGTCCGCACCGAGCGAACGGCAGGCACCCAGGACGAGTCCTGCCGCGACGACGAGTGCGAGGCCCGCCTTCGTCAATGGCGCAGCATGATCCGGTTCATCAGCGCGTTCGGGCGGCTGATGTGCGCAACGAGGCCGGGGGCCGCGAAGCCCGAGGCGACTGGGCATCCGGCGGCCCCGCTGACGCGGTAGGCGAGTGCCGCGGCGAGAAGGCCCTCGGCGGGATCGCCGAGCTGGTGCGTGTAGTCGTCGGCGACCGAGCAGCCCTCGATCTTCACGCCTTGTATCGCGACCGTGTTCAGCGGCGTGAAGCCGTCGGGGTAGTCGCCAAAAGCCACGTTGTTCTCGCCTTTGAACTCGATCGAGAAGTAGGTCGTGCCGCAGTTGTCCTGCGGATAAAAGCCGTAGGGCTTGCCGCAGGTCGTCGAGCCGATCTCGATGACTTGCACGTTAACGCCGCGCAGCCCGTTGATGATCGCCTCGCTCGCCGAGCAGGTGTTGGCGGTCGTCAGCACGAACACGCGCGGCAGGTCGAGGTGCGGCAGCGCCTGCCCCGAGGTCGTCGAGAACCCCTGGGTCACCGACCAGAACGGGGTCGGCGTCAGCGGCTGGCCGGTCACCGGGTTCACGGTCGCGGACGGATCGTTGAAGGTTTCCTTCTCGAACGTGGCCCCGGTCGTCGGCGCCGGACCCGCCACCATGTAGGCGACCTCGCTCGCGATGTCGAGGAAGCCGCCGCCGTTGTAGCGGATGTCGAGCACGAGATCAGTCACGGGCGTCGCGGCGAACTGCGTGAACGCAGCCACGAGTTCCTTCTCGGAGGTTGCGACGTGCGCATTGAACTCGATGTAGCCGACGTTGCCGCTGCCGGTCGCCAGAGTCGCGGTGTGCGGAACCGGGTCTTCGGTGATGTTCGCGGCGACCAGGGTGATGCTGCGCTGCGCGCCGCCCGGCGTGTCTTCCACCACGAAGGTGTGCGATTCGCCGGCCGCCGCGGGATAGAGGCCCGCGTTCAACGTGTTGATCCCGGCCGCGGTGTTGTCATTGACGAGATCGACGCCGTCGATCTTGAGCACGGACGCGCCGCGGCCGAGATTCGCGGTCGCGGCGGCCGTGCCCGCGTCGGAGTACGCGACCAGCAACTCGCGCGGCGGCGTGGTCGCGACCAGCGCCCAGGTCACGCCGTAGCCGATGGACGCGTTCGACTGCGACAGCTGCTCCCAAGCGGGTGTCGTGTAGGTGAAGTGAAAGCGGTCTTCGTCCGCGCCCGAGGCTGTCTTCGCCATCGTCTTCATGAGGGCGAAGTAGGCGGCGGTCGCGTGGCCGGCGGGATCGACGTCCGTCACCTCGGTCGTCCACAGGTAGTACTGGTGCGTCCAGGCGCGGATCCAGTTGTTCTCCCAGTCCGTGGATCCGAGCCTGTCGGGGTAGGCGACCCCGGTCGACGGATCGCTGCCGGTGCGCGGGGTGGCGCAGTAGGCGGCGAAATTGGCGGAGGGCGAGAACACGCCCGTGGTCCAGGTCGGGTCGGCCGGCGGCGTCGGCTGGGTCGATGTGGGTCCGCCCCCGTAACCACCACCGCCTCCACAGCCGATGAACGCGAGCGTACTCGCGCCGAGTAGGAGTCCGGCAGCAATCCTCGCAGTCGACAACATATATCCTCACCCCGGGTGCGGTAGCTCGTTGGTACTCTAACTGTCGCCACGGTGTGATGCGACTCGCCGGGGGTCGCTTCGCGGCGACGGTGGGGCCCGTGACCCGCGATCGCCCTCGCTAGCGGGGCCGATCGCGAGTATTTTGACGAAAATCTGACAATCGCCCGCCGCCCGACGGCCGGGCGCGCCGCAAGGCTGGGGACAGGCATGGTTATGCTCATCGATACGCCCGCGCTCGCCGGCCTCCTCGCGCGCGTCGGCGTCGAGACCTTTCTCGCCGAGCTCGCCGATCGCACCGAACAAGACTTCGCCCTCTGGGAGAGCTTCGAGAAGTCCGCACGCCTGGCCACGCACTCGAGGGTCGGCGTGCTCGAGCTGATGCCGACCTCGAACGACGAATGGTTCAGCTTCAAGCTCGTGAACGGCCACCCGGGCAATCCGGCGCAAGGCCTCCTCACCGTGACCGCGATCGGCATGCTCGCGGAGGTCGCGACCGGCTATCCGCGGCTCATCTCGGAGATGACGGTGCTGACGGCGCTGCGTACCGCCGCGACCAGCGCGATGGCGGCGCGGTGCCTCGCGAGTCCGGGCGCCAGGACCATGGCGCTGATCGGCAGCGGCGCGCAGAGCGAGTTCCAGGCGCTCGCCTTCAAGGCCGCGCTCGGCATCCGCCGCATCCGCTACTTCGACACCGACGCGCACGCGATGCGCAAGTTTGCGCGCAACCTCGCGGACTCGAAGCTCGAGCTGATCGCCTGCGGGAGCGTCGCCGAAGCGGTCAGCGGCGCCGACATCATCACGACCGCGACTGCGGTCAAGGGCACGCAGGAGGTGCTCAAGGACGGCGACGTCGGCAGCGGCGTGCACATCAACGCGATCGGCGGCGACTGCCCGGGCAAGACCGAGATCGATGCGCGGCTCCTCGCGCGCGCGCGGATCTTCGTCGAGTACCTGCCGCAGACGCGCATCGAGGGCGACATCCAGTCGCTGGGCCCCAACGCCGAGGCGACCGAGCTCTGGCAGGTCATCGCCGGGCGTGCGCCGGGGCGCACGTCCGCCGCGGAGCTCACGCTCTTCGACTCGGTCGGCTTCGCGCTCGAGGATTACTCGGCGCTGCGCTACGTCTACGACAAGGCGCGCGCACTCGGCATCGGACGCGAGGTGCCGATGGTTCCGGATCCGCGTGATCCGAAGGACCTGTTCGGATACGTCCGCGGGCTCGGCAGCTAATGCGCGCCCCTACTGTGACGGCTCCGCCCACGCGCCGGCGGCAGTGCGCGCGCACCGTGCTGATGGTCCGGCCGGCGACCTTCTACGCGAACCCCGAGACGCTCGCGACCAATGCCTTCCAGAACGTCATCGCGGCATCCGCCGCGGAGATGCTTGGTGCCGCGCGCGCGGAGTTCGACGGCGCCGCCGAGGCGCTGGCCGTAGCGGGCGTCAACGTCGTCGTCCTCGACGCCGACGTCGCGGCGGAGACTCCGGACGCGCTGTTCCCGAACAACTGGTTCTCGACGCACAGCGACGGCCGCGTCGTCGTCTATCCGATGAGTACGCCGAACCGGCGCCGCGAGCGCCGCCCCGAGGCCCTGTCGCGGCTCGCCGCCCAGCACCACTGGCAAATCGCGGAGACCATCGACCTCACCTCGCTCGAGGAGCGCGGACTCAGCGTCGAGGGCACTGGCAGCCTGGTCCTCGATCGCGATGCGCGCATCGCCTATGCCGCGCTCTCGCCGCGCACGCACGCACCGGCCGTCGAGGTCGTCTGCCGCGAACTCGGCTACGAGGCGGTCGCCTTCGAGGCACACGACAGCCAGGGCCGGGAGATCTACCACACGAACGTGCTGATGTCGGTCGGGCCCACGCTCGCGGTGCTCGCGAGCGGCCTCGTCAAACCGGGCGCGAACCTGAGGCGCGTGTTCGATGCGCTCGACAAGACCGGCAAGGCGCTCCTCGATCTCTCGGCCGAGCAGGTCAGCGAATTCGCCGGCAACATGCTGTTCCTCGATGCGGGCGCGGCGCTGCCGATCGTCGCCCTGTCGCGACGCGCCTGGGCGAGCCTGACGCGCTCGCAGCGCCAGCTCCTCGAGCAGCACGCGGCGCCGGTGCTGTGCGCAGTCGAAACCATCGAGCACGTCGGCGGCGGTGGCATCCGCTGCATGCTCGCCGAGATCTTCCTGCCGGAGGCGGACGCAGGCGCCTGAGCCGCGGCGCGCTCAGCGCTCGAAGCGCCGCGACAGCACGATCGAGGTCGTCGTCGCCTTGACCCCGGGGCACTCGCGCAGCTCGTCGAGCGCGGCATCGAGCGCCTCGGTCGACTCGGCGGCGAGCATCGCGATCAGGTCGTAGGCACCCGAGACCGTCAGCAGCGAGGTCACGGTGGGCATGCCGTTCAGCTTGCGCTCGACAGTCGACTGTTGCTGGGGCTCGACCGCGATCATCGCGTGGGCCTGGACCCGCCGCGCGGTCGTCGTCGCGCCGAGGCGCACCGTATAGCCGCGCACGATGCCGGTGCGCTCGAGCCGCTCGAGGCGTCCCTGGACGGTCGAGCGCGCGACCCCGAGGCGTCGCGCGAGCGCCGCCGTGGACAGCCGGGCATCCGCGGTCAGGAGTTCCAGCAATTGGTCGTCGACGGCTTTTTCAGGCGTTCTGCTCATATAACTAGTCACTATGACGGGCTATTCAGTCATTCTCGGCAGTTTGCAGCTACAAATCAACGGGCATCTCCCCGACACTGTCGACCTCCAAACGAGGTCCTGTATGAAGAACATTCTTGTCGCCGGCGCCGGCCACATCGGCACGATGATCGCGGAGCTTCTGGTCAGTAGCGGCGACTACCGGGTCACCGTCATCGACCAGTCGGCCCCGTCGCTCGCCGCGATCCCGAGGCGCCCGCACCTCGACACGCTGCTGCTGTCGGTCGCCGACAGCGCCGCGCTCGCCGCGGCGATGCGCGGGCGCTTCGCGGTCGTGAGCGCCGCTCCCTACTCGGTGACGGCCGCCATCGCCCAGGCCGCGTACGCCGCCGGCATCCACTACCTCGATCTCACCGAGGACGTCGCGACCACGCGCATCGTCAGGGAACTCGCCAAGGACTCGAGCCACGCCTTCATCCCGCAGTGCGGTCTCGCGCCCGGCTTCATTTCCGTCGTCGCGATGGACCTGGTGCGTCGCTTCGAGAAGCTCGACACGCTGCGCATGCGCGTCGGCGCGCTGCCCGAGTACCCCTCGAACGCGCTCGGCTACAACCTGACCTGGAGCACGGCGGGCGTCATCAACGAGTACTGCCAGCCGTGCGAGGCCATCGTGCAAGGCAAGCTCGTCAACGTGCCTGCGCTCGAGGAGCTCGAGCACTTCGCGCTCGACGGCATCCAGTACGAGGCCTTCAACACTTCCGGCGGCCTCGGCACGCTGTGCGAGACGCTCGACGGCAAGGTGCGCAACCTCAACTACCGCACGATCCGCTACCCGGGCCACCGCGACACGATGAAGCTGCTGCTTCAGGACCTGCGCCTCGCCGAGCGTCCGGCCGTGATGACCGACATCCTCGAGAAGGCGATCCCGGGCACGCGGCAGGACGTGGTCGTGATCTTCGTGACCGCGACCGGCCTTCGCAACGGCCGCAACTGGCAGGAGTCGTACGCGCAGAACGTCTATCCGCAGGTGCTCGCGGGCCGCGAGTGGACCGCGATCCAGACGACGACCGCCTCCTCGGTGTGCACCGTGCTCGACCTGCTCGCCGCGGCCAAGCTGCCGCAGCGCGGCTTCGTGAAGCAGGAAGACATCCGCCTCGACGACTTCCTCGCCAATCGCTTCGGCCGCGCCTACGCGACCGATGCCGTTGCGCCGGTGGCCGACGCGGTTGCACTGCGGGTGGCCTCGTGAGCGCCGCCGCCGCGGCGACCGGGCACGCGAGCTCGAGTCTGGCAGCGATCGGCTTCGATCGCGCGCGCCTGACCGCGGGCGACATCGTCAGCCGCTCGCCCCTCGACGGGCGGGTCCTGGGCCGCGTGCCGTCGATCGCACGCGCCGACTACGATGCGACGCTGGCGCGCTCACGGGCTGCGTTCATCGTCTGGCGGGCGATTCCGGCGCCGCGCCGCGGCGAACTGGTGCGACTGTTTGGCGAGGCGGTGCGTGCGCACAAGCCGGCGCTTGCCGAGCTCATCACGCTCGAGGCCGGCAAGATCACGAGCGAAGCGGCCGGTGAAGTGCAGGAAGTCATCGACATCTGCGACTTCGCGGTCGGTCTGTCGCGCCAGCTCTACGGCCTCACGATCGCCTCCGAGCGCCCGCGCCACCACATGCTCGAGCGCTGGCACCCGCTCGGGCCGGTCGCGGTGATCACCGCGTTCAACTTCCCGATGGCGGTGTGGGCCTGGAATGCCTCGCTCGCGCTCATCTGCGGCAACCCGGTGATCTGGAAGCCGTCGGAGAAGACACCGCTGACGGCGCTCGCGCTGCACTCGCTGTTCGAGTCCGTCGCGCGCGACTTCGCGGAGGCGCCCGCCGGGCTGTCGGCACTGATCCACGGCGCGCGCCCGGTCGGGGAGTGGCTGAGCGACGACAAGCGGATTCCGCTGGTGAGCGCGACCGGCAGCACGCGCATGGGCCGCGAGGTCGCGGTGCGCGTCGCCGGTCGCTTCGGGCGCTCGCTGCTCGAGCTCGGTGGCAACAACGCGATGATCGTTGCGCCATCGGCGAAGGAAGACCTCGCGGTGCACGCGATTACTTTCGCGGCGGCGGGCACCGCCGGCCAGCGCTGCACCACGCTCAGGCGCCTGTACGTGCACGGCTCGCGCTACGAGGCGATCGTTGCGCGCCTGAAGCGCGCCTACTCGACGCTCAAGGTCGGCAGTCCCCTGGGTGCCGACACGCTGGTAGGTCCCCTCGTCGATGCGCAGGCCTTCGAGGCCATGCAGACGACGCTCGCCGCAGCGCGCGCGGCCGGTGCCATCGTGCACGGCGGCGAGCGCGTTACCGTCGCGGGTCACGAGGCGGGCTACTACGTGCGCCCCGCGCTGGTCGAGCTCAAGGCGCCGATCGAGGCCTCCGAGCGCGAGACCTTCGCGCCGATCCTGTACGTGTTCCGCTACGACACCATCGAGGGCTCCATCGCCGCCAACAACAGCGTCGTGCAGGGACTGTCGTCGAGCCTGATCACCCAGGACTTGTCGGAGTCCGAGCTGTTCCTGTCGGCCGAGGGCAGCGACTGCGGCATCGCCAACATCAACATCGGGCCGAGCGGCGCGGAGATCGGCGGCGCGTTCGGTGGCGAGAAGGAAACGGGCGGCGGCCGTGAATCCGGTTCCGACGCCTGGAAGGCCTACATGCGCCGCCAGACCCAGACGGTGAACTACTCGGCGACACTACCGCTCGCGCAGGGCGTCAAGTTCGACGTGGAGTAGGCGCCTCGCTTAGCATCCGGGGCTGGCGGGCGGCTCCCGCCCGCCAGCCCGAGGATTCCGCTGCCATGACGAGCGCCGACCGCCCGGGCGTGCCCGCCGCGCCGACCACGCACGTGCGCGGACTCATCTTCCTCTGGCTGTTCCTCGCCGCGTTCATCTGCTACCTGCAACGCAGCACGCTCGCGGTGGTCGCGGTGCCGCTGACGCACGAGTTCGGCTTCACGAAATGGCAGATCGCGTGGCTGTTCAACGCCTTCCTGATCCCGTACACGGTCTTCCAGATTCCCGGCGGGCTGTTCGGGCAGCGGGTCGGCGCGCGCTACGGCACGCTCGCCTGTATCGCGCTCTCGCTCACCGGCACCGCCGCCTTCGCGCTCGCGCCCGCGCTCGCCGCGGGCACGCTGGTGTTCGTGCTCTTCTGCGTCGCGCGCTTCCTGGTCGGCGTCGCGCAGGGGCCGCTGTTTCCGATCAACGCCGGCCTCGTGCAAGCCTGGTTCCCGCCGCGGCGCTGGGGACTCATGAACGGGCTGCAGGTGATGGGGCTCAGCCTCGGCGCCGCCGCGACACCGCCGCTCGTCTCGCAGCTCATGTCCGTGCACGGCTGGCAGTTCGCGGTCTACGTGACCTGCGTGCCCGGCCTCGTGCTCGCGCTCCTCTGGTGGTGGCACGTGCGCGACACGCCGCGCGAGCACGGTGCGGTCGCGCCCGCCGAGATCGCGCTCATCGAGAGCGGCCAGCGACCCGCCGTCGCGCGCAGCTTCGAGTGGCGCCAGGTGCGCCGCGTGCTCGGCGATCGCAACATCCTCCTGCTCACGCTGTGCTACCTGCTGCAGAACTATGTCTTCTACTTCTTCATGAACTGGAGCTTCACCTACCTCGTCGAGTCGCGCGGCCTCACGATCCTGCAGAGCGGCGGGCTCGCGACGATCCCGCTCGCGACCGGCGCCGTCTGCGCGGGCCTCGGCGGCTACTTCTGCGACGCGATCTGCGCGCGCATCGGGCCGCGCTGGGGATTCAGGATCATCCCGATGATCGCGTTGCCGCTCGCGGCGCTGCTGCTGCTGGTCGCGATGCGGACGCCGAGCGCCTACGTGGCGGTCGCCGCGCTCGCGGGCGTGTTCGGCTGCGCGCAGATGACGGAGGCGCCGTCCTGGGCCGCGGCGTTCTGGATGGCGCGCGACCGGGCGAGCGCGGCGACCGGGGTCCTCAACGCCGGCGGCAACGTCGGCGGCATCATCGGCACGTTCCTGGTCGGATTCCTGGTCACGAATTACGGCTGGGCGGCGGCGTTCTCGACCGGTATCGGCTTCGCGCTCGCGAGCGCGGCGGGGTGGCTGCTGGTCGACACGGAGCGGCGCGTGGCCGAGACGCCATGAGGGCCACGCCGTGAGCGCCCGTGCCGGGAGTCCCGCGGAGACGCCGAATCCCGTGCCGCTGCGCGGCGTCGACGTGGCACCCTTCTACGCGGGCAAGATCGGCCGCCAGGCGGCCGAGCAGGCGCGCGCCGGCCAATCGATCATCCCGATGCACTTCGGCCAGCCGACCGCGGGTACGCCGCCCAAGGCGCTCGCGGCGGCCGCGCGTGTCCTGGAAGCGGATCCGACCGGCTACGTCGAGTCCCGCGAACTCATCGAGCGCATCGCGCGCTACTACCGCGACAGCCACGGACTCGAGATCGCGCCCGCGCGCATCCTGCTCACCGCGGGCGCGAGCGCGGCGCTCGTCGCCGTCTTCGCGGGGCTCTTCGAGCCGGGCGATCGCATCGGTGTGGGCCGACCGGGCTACCCTGCCTACCGCAATGCAGTGCGTGCGCTCGGCCGCGAGGCCGTCGAGATCGACTGCGGTGCGGAGGTCGGCTTTCGCCTGAGCGCGGCGGCGATCGGGGCGGTTGCGCCCGGCCTGCACGGCCTCGTGGTCGCGAGCCCCGCCAATCCGACCGGCGCGATGCTGTCCCGCGCGCAGCTCGCGGCGCTCGCGCGCGAGTGCCGTCGGCTCGGCATCCGCCTCATCTCGGACGAGATCTACCACGGCCTCAGCTATGGCGAGCCCGCGGTGTCGGCGCTCGAGGTGGACGATGACGCCGTCGTCATCAACAGCTTCTCGAAGCTATACCGGATGCCGGGCTGGCGCCTCGGCTGGATGGTCGCGCCGCCTGCGCTGGCGACGCGGCTCTCGCCGTACGTCGTCAACTTCTTCCTGACGCCGCCGACGATTTCGCAACACGCGGCGCTTGCCGCATTCGAGGACAGTGCCGAGCTCGAACGCTCGCTCGCGAGCTACCGGGTCAACCGCGAGCTCCTGCTCGCGGGGCTGAGGAGCATGGGGATCGACAAGGTGAGCCCGCCGGAGGGCGCGTTCTACCTGTACGCCGATGTCGGCCACCTGACCCGCGACAGCCTTGCATTCTGCCAGCAGCTGCTGCGCGAGACCGGCATCGCGACCGCGCCCGGCATTGACTTCGACACCCTCCACGGCCACCGATTCATCCGCTTCTCCTTTGCCGTCAGCACGGGCGAGGTGAGGCGCGCACTCGAGCTCCTTGCCCCGTGGGTCGCCCGGCAGCCGCGCCTAGAGGGGTAGAGCGAAGCAGCGGTGCCGAGCGACCCCGGGCGCGCTAGGATCGGTGGACGGTGCACATGCCAGGGGACCGAACCATGACCGAGGCGAGTACCCGCAACCTGATCGATGACCTGCGCGCGGTCGTCGAGGAAGCGGAGGCACTCATCGAGGCCAGCGCGGGCGAGGCGAGCGAACGGGCGCGGGAAGTGCGCGCGCACGCCGCGGAGTCCGTCGGCAAGGCCCGCCGCCGCCTCGATGAAATCGAAACGGACTTTGCCGCACGAGCCAAGGCCGCCGCCGAGGACGCGGCCAGCTTCGTGCGCGAGCATCCGCTCGAGTCCGTCGGCATCGCGGCGGCGGTCGGCATCGTGCTCGGCCTCCTGCTCGGGCGTCGCTCGTCGTGAACGAACCGCGCTCCGAGACCGGGCTGTTCGATTCCGTGCGCCGCACGCTCGCGACCGTCCTCGCGCTCGGCCAGACGCGCCTCGAGCTCCTGTCGGTCGAGATCGAGGAGCAGATCGAGTTTGCGACGGGCGTGCTGTTGTGGAGCATCGCGGCGATTTTCTTCGGCTCTCTCGCGGTGCTCGTGCTCGCGCTCACCGTCGTAATCGCCTTCTGGGACACCCACCGCCTGCTGGTCGCGGGTCTCGTGACCGCTGCGCTCGCCGGCATCGCGGGCGTGGCGGTGCTGGCGGTGCGTTCGCGGCTCCGCAACCGCCCGCGGCTCCTCGCCGCGACGCTCGACGAACTCAAGCGCGATGCGCAGGCGCTCGAGCCCGGCGCCGAATGAGCACGCGCCGTGCAACACTCGCGCGCCGTCGCGGACTCCTGCTCGAAAAGAGCGCGCGGCTGCGCGCGGAGCTTGGCGAGGACGGGGCGGCGCTGGCGCTCAGGTTCCGCCTCGCCGATCGCGTGCTCGCGCTCGCGCGTTCGGGTCCGCTGCGCGCGCTCGTGATTGGCGGTGCGGCGCTTGCGTTCTTCGGCCGCCCGCGGCGCCTGTTCCGGACGGCGAGCCGGCTGCTGCTGCTGTGGCCGATGCTGCGGCCGTTCCTGCCGAAGCTCGCCGAGCTGTGGCGCTCACCGCGCGATCCCGCCGCCTGAGGCCACGTAAGGGCGACCCGCGCCGGGGGCCGCAACTGCGGTGAGGAAAACGGCGCTGCAGGGCCCCGGCGGGCGTCCTCCCGGGCGCCGGAGAATACTTTTTGAGGCTGATTCAGAAGCTGTGACGCAACGCGCAATCGTTGCCGCCTGCCTGTGCGCTGCGCCACGGATGCCGGGCGCCCGACGCGTAATCCTATGCCGCATATGTCAGAAGACACGATCATCCTGCCGGCCCAGCCGGTCAAGCCTCCGGGACTGCCGATGGTTCCGGCGCTCAGCATTGCAGCCGTCGCCGCCGCGCTCGCCGCGCTCATGCTCTTCATGCAGGTGGGCCAGCGCACGGCCGCCCTTGCGACCGCGACCGCGCAGAACGCGCAGCTGACGGCGGAGCTGATGCGCGACCAGAAGCACGTCACCGAACTCGAGGCGCAGCTCGCCGCCAACCGGGTCGAGCTCGACAGTGCGCTGATGGCGAAGCTGCCGGTCGACATCATCTTCCGCGTCGCCGATTCCGGCCAGGGATTCATCGCGCACTTCCAGAATCACTCCGCGGCCGCGCTCAGGCTGAGCGTGAACCCGCGCCGTCCGAGCAGTGGCGAGTACGCGCGCCTCGAGCTCGCGCTGCCCGCGCAGTCGAGCGGCGACGTGAACGAGAAGCAGGGTTGGGTGTTCCGCAGCGGTGACACGCTGAGCGTCACTGCCGGCGACTACCGGCCGTTGTCGCTGCAGGTGCCCTGAGGCACTGCCCCGCGCGTCCTAGCCGACGCGCACGATCCAGTAGTGATCGACCAGCAGCGCTGCGAACAGCAGCCCGAGGTAATTTATCGACCAGCGGAACGTGCGCATCGGCATGTCCGCAGCGCCGTGCTTCCACAGCCGCCACGCGTAGCCGAGGAATACCGCGTCGAGCGCAAGCGCCGCGATTCCGTACACGAGGTGGCTCATGCCGGTCAGGAACGGCAGCACCGTCACGACGGTCAGGAGCACGGTGTACAGCAGGATGTGCAGCCGGGTGAGCTCGACGCCGTAGGTCACCGGCAGCATCGGCACGCCGACCTTCGCGTACTCCGCGCGCCGTGCGATAGCGAGCGCCCAGAAGTGCGGCGGCGTCCACGTGAAGATGATCAGGAACAGCAGCAGCGCGTTCGCATCCACGCTGTTCGTCAGCGCGACCCAGCCGAGCACCGGCGGCGCCGCGCCCGCAGCACCACCGATCACGATGTTCTGCGGCGTCGCGCGCTTGAGCCACACCGTGTACACGATCGCGTAGCCGATCAGCGAGCTGAACGTCAGCAGTGCGGTCAGCGGGTTCACGAGCAGCGTCAGGATCAGCATCGAGGCGAGGCCGAGCGCGAACGCGAACAGGAGTGCCTGGGATTCGCCGAGCGCGCCCGTCGGCAGCGGCCGATGGCGGGTGCGCGCCATCTCGCCGTCGATGCGCTGGTCGATCACGTGGTTGATCGCCGCGGCGGAGGCGGCGCCGAGCCAGATGCCGAGCGTGCCGAAAAGGAGCGTGCCGAGCGGCGGCAGGCCCGGGGTCGCGAGGAACATGCCGACCACCGCCGTGAAGGCGATCAGGAGCACGACCTTCGGCTTGGTCAGCTCGAAATAGTCCCGCCAGCTCGCACGCGCCTTCGCCGCCGGCGCGGGGCCCGGACGGTGGCTGGACGGTGCGTCGGAGCTGATCGCCATCTCGGTCGGATCTCGGGGGGCCGGCGCCCGCTGGCCGGGGCGCGAAGCCTAACATGCCGCGGGCGCGGTCCCGCGGCCCCGCTACCAGCGCTGGCCGCCGGCGAGCCCGAAGGCGATTCCGGGGCCGACCGGAAACAGGAATCGCAGCAGCGCCAGCGTCGACAGCAGGACCAGCACCGCACCGGCATTGTGCGAAGTCCCGAGCCAGAGCGGATATCCCTGCCAGATCAGGTTCATGCCGATCAGCCATTGCAGAGCGACCGCCGCCCCGACCGCGACCGCGGCGACGCGCACCGCCCCGCTCTGCGCGCGCCGGAAGGCGCTGATCGACAGCAGCAGCAGCAGGAACGCGGTCAGCACAGCGCCTGCGCGATGCGCGAGATGGATGGCCGTCCGGGCCGGCTGGCCGAGCACGCCGCCCTCGTAGTCGACCCCGAGATGCCGCCACAGCACGAAGCCGTCGTGGAAATCCGTGGGCGGCGAGAAGCTGCCCTGGCACGTCGGGAAGTCGGGGCAGGCGACGGCCGCGTAGTTGCTGCTGGTCCAGCCGCCGAGCAGCACCTGCATCACGACGACCGCGAAGGCAATCAGCGCGAGGCGCCGCGCCGGGCGCTCCGCGGCCTTGACGTCGCGCCGCTCGGGCGGCAACGCCAGCCACCAGATCAGCGACAGCGTCGTCAGCCCGCCCACGAGGTGCAGCGTCACGATGAGCGGCTGCAGCTTCTGCGTGACGGTGAACGCGCCGAGCGCGGCCTGGAAGCCCACCGCGAGCACCAGCAGCCACGGCAGGATCTTCGGCTGCGCCGGGTCGCGGCGATTCACGAAGGAGAGCGCGGCGAGGGCGAGGATCAGCAGCACCAGCGCGCCGGCGATATAGCGGTGCACCATCTCGTGCAGCGCCTTCTGGTACTCGAAAGGCCGCGCTGGAAACGCAGCGTTCGCCTCACTGACGTTGGCGGCAACGCCGGCCGGATGGATGTGGCCGTAGCAGGCCGGCCAGTCCGGGCAGCCGAGCCCGGCGTTGGTTAGCCGCACCCACGCACCGACGACGACGACGAGCGCGGCGAGCACCGCGCCCACGAGCGCTGCGCGACGGAACCAATAGAGTGTTCGGGACGGGGTCACGGGATCAGCACGCCTTCATTGCCAGCGAGGCCCAGTCGGACGGGCCGCAGTGTCGCGGATCCGGCGGCGCGATGCTACCCGGGGCGAGCCGGGTCCGCGGCCAGGAGCGCAATCCCCGCCCGGCCGTTGTCGCTGAAATCCCCCGTGCCGCTGCGCCAGACTTCGACGATCTGCTTGCGCATGCGCGGATCCCACGAGCGGCGGATGTGTGCCGCGATCTCGACCGCCGCCTGCGCCGGGGCGTGCGCGGGCGTAAAGAAATTGCTGATGTCGTTGACCATCTGCACGAGGTGCTCGGCGTCCATTGATCGCTTTCCTGGCCTCTGCCTGCCGTCAGCTCGTGTGAACCGGATGCTTCGCCGACGGCGGCATCGCATCGCGGCTCAGCCGATAGCGCTCCTGCCAGTCGAGCGGCCGGTCGACGCGCACCACCTGCACCGCGGTCACCTTGTACTCGGGGCAGTTGGTCGCCCAGTCCGAGTTCTCGGTCGTGACGACGTTCGCGCCCGACTCCGGGAAATGGAAGGTCGTGTAGATGACCCCCGGCTGCACGCGATCGGTGACAGTCGCCCTCAGCACCGTCTCGCCGGCGCGACTCGTGATGCCGACCCAGTCGCCATCGACCACGCCGCGCGTCTCGGCATCGTGCGGATGGATCTCAAGGCGATCCTCCGAGTGCCACGCCACGTTGGCGGTGCGACGCGTCTGCGCGCCGACGTTGTACTGGCTGAGGATGCGGCCGGTCGTCAGCAGGAGCGGGAAGCGCATGTTCACGCGCTCGCGTGTCGGCACGTACTCGGTCACGAAGAACTTGCCCTTGCCGCGCACGAACTCATCGATGTGCATCGTCGGCGTGCCGACGGACTCCTCGTCGGTGCAGGGCCACTGCAGGCTGCCGAGGCGATCGAGCTTCTCGTAGGTGACGCCAGCGAAGGTCGGCGTCAGGCGCGCGATCTCTTCCATGATCTCGGACGGATGCGTGTAGTGCATCGGGTAACCGAGCGCGTTCGACAGCGCCATCGTCGCCTCCCAGTCCGCGAGCCCGGCGAGGGGCTCGAGCACCTTGCGGACGGGCGATATGCGCCGCTCGGCGTTCGTGAACGTGCCGTCCTTCTCGAGGAAGGACGCGCCCGGCAGGAACACGTGCGCGAACTTCGCGGTCTCGTTGAGGAACAGTTCCTGGACCACCAGGCACTCGAGCGAGGACAACGCCGCGACCACGTGCTGTGTATTGGGGTCGGACTGCGCGATGTCCTCGCCCTGCACGTAGAGGCCGCGGAAGGTCCCGTCGAGCGCCGCCTCGAACATGTTCGGGATGCGCAGCCCCGGCTCGCCCTCGAGCGGCACGCCCCAGTCGCCCTCGAACATGCCGCGGACCTTGGGGTCGGTCACGTGCCGGTAGCCGCTGAACTCGTGCGGGAACGAGCCCATGTCGCAGGAGCCCTGCACGTTGTTCTGGCCGCGCAGCGGGCTCACGCCCACGCCCTCGCGGCCGAGGTTGCCGGTCACCATGGCGAGCTGCGCGATGCCGAGCACGGTGGTGCTGCCCTGGCTGTGCTCGGTCACGCCGAGCCCGTAGTAGATCGCGCCGTTGCCGGCACGTGCGTAGAGGCGCGCCGCCTGGCGCACGGTCGAGGCGGGGACGCCGGTGACCGCCTCGGTTGCTTCCGGTGAATGCCGCGGGTCGCTGACGAACTTCTTCCAGGACTCGTAGGAAGGCATCTCGCAGCGCGCGCGGACGTAGTCCTCGCGGGCGAGGCCCTCGGTCACGATCACGTGCGCGAGCGCGTTCATGATCGCGACGTTGGTGCCGGGCCGCAGCTGCAGGTGGAAGTTCGCCTCGATGTGCGGCGTGCGCACGAGTGCGATCGAGCGCGGGTCGATGATGATTAGCCCCGCGCCTTCGCGCAGCCGCCGCTTGAGCTGCGAGGCGAACACCGGGTGCCCCTCGGTCGGGTTCGCGCCGATGATCATGATGACGTCGGCCTTCATCACCGAGTCGAAGGCCTGCGTGCCCGCGGACTCGCCGAGCGTCTGCTTGAGCCCGTAGCCGGTCGGCGAGTGGCAGACGCGCGCGCAGGTGTCGACGTTGTTGTTGCCGAAGGCCGCGCGTACCAGCTTCTGGACCAGCCAGGTTTCCTCGTTCGTGCAGCGCGAGGAGGTGATGCCGCCGATCGACTGGCGGCCGTATTTCGCCTGGATGCGCTTGAACTCGCTGGCGGCGTACTTGAGCGCCTCGTCCCAGGACACCTCGCGCCACGGGTCGGTGATCTTCGCGCGGATCATCGGCGCGCGCACGCGATCGGCGTGCGTCGCATAGCCGTAGGCGAAGCGGCCCTTCACGCAGGCATGGCCCTGGTTGGCGGCGCCGTTCCGGTCCGGGACCATGCGCACGACGCCGGTTTCGTTGGCCTCCGCCTTGAGCGAGCAGCCGACGCCGCAGTACGCACAGGTGGTCGTGACCGCCGTGGTGGGCTTGGGCGTCCTCAGCAGCGTCTTCTCCGACAACGCCGCCGTCGGGCAGGCCTCGACGCAGGCGCCGCAGGACACGCACTCGGACTCGAGGAAGCTCTCGTTCTGGCTCGCGACGATGCGCGAGCCGAGGCCGCGGCCCTGCACGGTCAGCGCCAGCGTCCCTTGAGTCTCATCGCAGGCGCGCACGCAGCGCGAGCAGACGATGCACAACTCGGGATCGAAGTTGAAGTAGGGATTGCTCGCGTCGATCGCGATCGGCGTGCCGTTGTGCTCGTCGAACGCGTAGCCGGCGTTGCGGCCATCCGCCGCGTAGGGGCTCTCGGTGACGCCGTGCAGCTTCGCCATGTCCTCGAGCTCGCAGTGCGTCTCGGCGGGGCAGCCCTTGCAGTTGAGCGGGTGCTCGGACACGTACAGTTCGATGACGCCCTTGCGCAGCGAGGTGAGCTTCTCGCTCTCGGTGCGCACCTTCATGCCGGCGGCCACCTGCGTCGTGCAGGAGGCGGGATAGCCCTTGCGTCCGTCAATCTCGACGAGGCAGAGGCGGCAGGAGCCGAAGGACTTGAGACTGTCGGTCGCGCACAGCTTCGGCACCTGGGTGCCGAGCAGCGCGGCGGCGCGCATGACGGAAGTGCCTTCCGGCACCTTGATTGCCTGGCCGTCGATCTCGACGTCCACCATCACGGTCGAGTCGACCGGACGGGTGCCGAGATCCTTGTAGTCGATTGCGTACATGGCCTAGTCCTCCGCCCCGCGGCGGTTGTCAGTGATCACGGCTCAGTGTCGTGCGCGCGGCACGAAATCCTCGCCGAAATGCTTGAGCGCGCTCTTCACCGGGAACGGCGCCATACCGCCGAGGCCGCACAGCGATCCCTGGATCATCGTTTCGCACAGCTCCTCGATCATCCGTATCTGGTGCGCGGGATCCTTTCCCGCCAGCAGGTTGTCGACGAGCCCGACGCCGCGGCTCGAGCCGATGCGGCACGGCGTGCACTTTCCGCACGACTCGACCGCGCAGAACTCGAACGCGTAACGCGCCATCAGCGCCATGTCGACGGTGTCGTCGAACACGACGATGCCGCCGTGGCCGACCATCGCGCCGATGCCGGCGAAGGCCTCGTAGTCGAGCGGCGTGTCGAACTGCGAGGCCGGCACGTAGGCACCGAGCGGGCCGCCGATCTGCACCGCGCGGATCGGCCGGCCGGACAGCGAGCCGCCGCCGTAGTCGTAGAGCATTTCCGTGAGCGTGATGCCGAAGGCGCGCTCGACGAGGCCGCCGCGCTTGATGTTGCCGGCGAGCTGGAACGGCAGCGTGCCGCGCGAGCGGCCCATGCCAAAGTTCTTGTAGTGCTCGGCGCCCTTCGCCAGGATCACGGGGACGGTCGCGAGCGAAATCACGTTGTTGACGATGGTCGGCTGGCCGAACAGGCCCTTGATCGCCGGCAACGGCGGCCGCACGCGGATTTCGCCGCGCTTGCCCTCGAGGCTCTCGAGCATCGAGGTCTCCTCGCCGCAGATGTAGGCGCCGGCGCCGACGCGCACCGAGAGCTCGAAGCGCCTGCCGCTGCCGTGCACGTCGCGGCCGAGGTAGCCGCCCGCGTAGGCCGCCTTGAGTGCCGCGTTCAGCGTCGCGATCGCCTCCGGGTACTCGACGCGGCAATAGATGTAGCCCTGCGTCGCGTTGACGGCGAGGCCGGCGATCGTCATGCCCTCGATCAGCGTGAACGGATCGCCCTCCATCAGCATGCGGTCCGCAAAGGTGCCCGAGTCGCCCTCGTCGGCATTGCAGGTCACGTACTTCTGCGGCGCCTGCGCATCGAGCACCGTCTTCCACTTGATGCCGGTCGGGAACGCCGCGCCGCCGCGGCCGCGCAGCCCCGAGTCGGTCACTTCCTTGACGATGTCGGCGGGCGCCATCGCGATCGCGCGCGTGAGTCCCTGGTAGCCGCCCTCGCGCACGTAATCGGCTAGCGAGGTGGGATCGACAACGCCGACGCGCGCAAAGGTCAGGCGCTCCTGGCTCCTGAGCCAGGGGAGTTCCGTCACGAGGCCGACGCGAAGCGGGTGGGCGCCGCCCCTGAGGAGGCCAGCCGCCACGAGGCCCGGCACGTCCGCGGCCGTCACCGGACCGTAGCCGACTCGGCCTTCGGCGGTCGCGACCTCGATCAGCGGTTCGAGCCAGACGAGGCCGCGGGTGCCGGTGCGGACGAGTTCGATGGAGTCGCCAAGCGCGGCGGCGAGAGCAATGCCCACCTCGTCGGCGCCGAGGGAGCGGGCGCTCGCATCGCGCGGCAGGTAGACCCGGATGCTCATTTGCTGCGCAGCGCGGGCGCGGTCAGCGCATCCAGGCGCTCCGGAGTGACCCGGCCGTGGAGCTTGCCTCCCAAGCGAATGGACGGCCCGCAGGCGCAGTTGCCGAGGCAATAAACCGCGTCAAGCGAGATTCCGCCATTGGCAGTAACTTCATGAAAATCAATGCCTAGACTCTTCTTGGCGTGGGCGACCAGCGCGTCCGCACCGACCGCCTGGCAGGCCTCTGCGCGGCAGATTTCGAGCGTGGTGCGGCCGGGCGGGTGGCTCTTGAAGTAGTGATAGAAGGTGACGACCCCGTGCACCTCGGCGCGCGACAGGTTGAGGCCCGCGGCGATCTGTGGGACGGCGGCGGGAGGGATGTAGCCGAGCGTGTCCTGGACCGCATGCAGGACTAGCAGTAGCGGTCCCGGTTCACCCTTGAGACGGCCGATCGCCGCGTCGATGACTGCTTGATGGCCTGTGTCGTCGGTGCTCACCGAAACTCCCGATCCTGACCGTGGTGCACTGCGGCTCCGCAATGCGGCGCACTCACAGCCGCAGCAGGCTAGCATAGCTCTGATATATCTTGCTCGTACCGCGTAATGGATTGTTTTATGAAAAGAATCGGCCTCCTCGGAGGCTCGAGCGACCAGGCGACGGCGGACTACTACCGCCGTCTCAACAAGGCCGTCAACGACCGCCTCGGCGGCTGGAACACGGCGGAGCTGCTGGTGAGCTCGATGAACTTTGCGCTCGCGGAACGCTGGGTCCGCACCGCCGACTGGGACGCCGCCGCCGAGTACCTGACGGGGCGTGCGCGCGCGCTCGAGGCTGCCGGGGCGGACCTCCTCATCTGCACGTCGAACACGCTGCACCGCGTGGCCGACCGGTTCACGGCGGGCCTCACGATCCCGTTCCTCCACGTCGCGGATCCGACGGCCGAGGCCATCCTCAAGGCGGGCTTCAATCGCGTGGGCCTGCTCGGCACCAAGCCCGTGATGGCCACCGATTTCATGAAACGCCGCTACCTCGAGCGCTTCGGCATCGCCGTCGTCGTGCCGGGCGAGCCCGACCAGGTCGAGGTCGACCGCATCATCTTCGACGAGCTGTGCCGCGGGCAGTTCCTGCCGGCCGCCAAGTCGCGTTACCTCGCAATCGCCGATGCGCTCGAAAAGGACGGCGCGCAGGGCATCATCCTCGGCTGCACGGAGATTCCACTCCTGATCGGCCAGGCGGACCGGCCGCACTTGCCGATGCTGGACACCGTCGCGCTGCACGTCGAGGCGGTGGTCGAGCGTGCACTCGCCTGAGCGAATCCCTTAGCTTGCGCAAAGCGACTCGGAAACGCGCGCGGACCGCGAGCACCAGCAGTTACAGGGTGTTGCAATCTGTTGCGCCGCAGGGTTGAATGATTCACACGTTCGAGCGTGCTGAGTGGCCCATAGTGCGGCGCAGCACCGACGCGCGGAGTCCGCTCCGCAGCCGGTGGCGCGAGGTGCGCGGGCAGAGGCTTTAGACGAGATGATGCGAGTACGCCCATGTTTCTAGCGATTGCTGCCGGCCTCGTTTTCCTCGTGTTGTTCGTGGTCGCCGTGCGCAAGCGCCCGGAACTCGGCTTCGGCATCGCGATCGGCATCGCCCTCGCCTGGGTGGGTCTCGCGCTGGCGCCGCAGATCCACATGAAGACGATCCCCTTGTGGCTGGCCCCGCTGCCGTTCGCGATCGTCGCGGTGACCCTGTTCTTCTTTGGATTTCTGGCTTGGTTCTGGGGATCCGAGAAATAGGTGATCGCCGCTGCCGCAACGCCTGCCCGTCCGCGCGCGGGTCGGGCGCCGTGAGCGAGCCTGGCTCACCGACAGCACACTCGAGGAATTGCCGACAGAGAACATGACGGTGGCGCCGTTGAGACCACACCGGATGCCGAGCACACCTCAACAGGGTGGCATCGGGATCCTTCCCCGGGGGCAGAGATGAAGTGTTTCTATTACCTCGCGCCGACGCTGAAGAGTACGCATGAGATCTCCGACGACCTGCACGGCGTCGGGATCAAGGATTTCTACATCCACGTGATCTCGAAGGACGAGTCGGGCCTGCGGCAGCACCACATCCATTCCTCGAACTACCTCGAGACCCTCGATGTGATCCGCGTCGGCTTCATGGGCGCGGCGCTCGGCTTCTTCGTCGGCCTCCTCTGCATCGAGGCGATGCGCTACTTCCAGCCCTTCGGGCCCGACGTGCCGGAGTACGTGTACCTGATCGTCGCCGCGCTCGCGACGCTGTTCGGCGCCTGGGAGGGCGGCCTCATCGGCGTCGGCATCGAGAACAACAAGCTGGTGCGCTTCCACGACGATGTCGAGGCGGGCAAGTACCTGATCCTGATCTACGCGCGCAAGCAGAAGGAAGACGCGATCCGCGCGATGATGGGCGACAAGCACGGCGAGGCCGAGCTGATCGCGGTCGATCGCTACTTCCTGAATCCGTTCACTCGCGTCATCCGCTCCGCGCGCTCGGGCGCCGACTCAAAAGCTTTGCAGAAGGGTTAACGAGATGCCATTGGCAATCGTCGTCGTCCTGTTGGTCGTCGGCTCGGTGATTTTCCACATCGTGAGCCCGTGGTGGTTCACGCCCATCGCCTCCGACTGGGCCATGATGGACAACACCGTGCAGCTCACCTTCTGGGTGACCGGCTTCGTGTTCGTCGCAGTCAACCTGTTCATGGCCTACTCGATCGTGAAGTTCCGCCACCGCGCGGGCCACAAGGCCGAGTACCGCCCCGAGGACAAGAAGCTCGAGTGGTGGCTGACCGGCATCACGACGCTCGGCGTCGCGGCGCTGCTGACTCCCGGACTCTTCGTCTGGGCGCGCTTCGTGACCGTGCCCGCCGATGCCGCCGTGGTCGAGGTCATGGGGCAGCAGTGGAACTGGAGCTACCGCTACCCGGGCGCCGACGGCGCGCTCGGCGCGACCGATGCGAAGCTGATCACCCCCGAGAATCCCTTCGGCATCGACCCCAACGACCCGAAGGGGCAGGACGACGTGCTGGTGCAGAGCCAGGACCTGCACCTGCCGTGCAAGCCCGTCAAGATCCTGCTGCGCTCGCGCGACGTGACCCACCAATATGCGGTGCCGGAGTTCCGCGTGAAGATGGACATGGTCCCGGGCATGGTGACCTACTTCTGGTTCAAGCCCACCAAGCTCGGCACCTACAACGTGCTGTGTGAGCAGCTGTGCGGCATTGCGCACTTCGCGATGCGCGGCCGCGTCGTCGTCGAGGAGCAGGCGGACTACGACAAGTGGCTCGCGGCGCAGTCGACCTATGCGAGCGTCGCCGCGACCAAGCCGGGCGATGCGGCCGCGGGCGCCGCCAACTACGCGGTCTGCAGCGCCTGCCACGGAGCCGACGGCCAGGGAAATCCAGCGCTCAACGCGCCGAAGCTCGCGGGCCAGGAGAGCTGGTACCTCGCGCGGCAGCTGTACGGCTTCCGCCACCAGCTTCGTGGCGCCGATCCGAACGACACCTACGGGCAGCAGATGGCGCCGATGGCGGCGACGCTGCCGGACGACACCGCGGTGCGCAACGTCGTCGCGTACATCGCCTCGCTCCCGGCCGGCGAGCACGCGAAGGCGACGCTCGCGGGCGACGTCGCGCGCGGCAAGGCGGTCTACGACACCTGTGCGAACTGCCACGGCCAGAACGGCGAGGGCGTGTGGGCGACCAACGCGCCGCGCCTGGCCGGCATGAGCGACTGGTACCTCGCGCGCGAGCTCAAGAACTTCAAGAGCGGCATCCGCGGCGCGCACGCGGAGGACTTCCCGGGCGCGCAGATGGCGTTCCTGTCGAGCGTGCTCAACAGCGACCGGGACATCACCGACGTGCTCGCGTACCTCAATACGCTGTAGCGATGCCCGCAACGATCAAAATGTACCGGCGATGCGCAGGCGCGCGCGCCGTCTCGACTTGGTGAGAAGGAGCAGCTGATGGCGTACGTGGCAATGGCGGATCGCGATCACGAGCATGCGCTGCACGATCCGCAGACCTTCATCACGAAGTACATCTGGAGCCAGGACCACAAGGTCATCGCGATCCAGTACGGCGTGACCGCGATCGCGATCGGGCTCGTGGCCCTCGTGCTGTCGCTGGTGATGCGCCTGCAGCTCGGCTTTCCGCACGAGTTCTCGCTGATCGCGCCGCGCGATTACTACCAGGCGATCACGATGCACGGGATGATCATGGTGATCTACCTGCTCACCGCGCTGTTCCTGGGCGGCTTCGGCAACTACCTGATCCCGCTCATGTGCGGCGCGCGCGACATGGTGTTCCCGTACCTCAACATGATCAGCTACTGGGTGTACCTGCTCGCGGTCATCGTGCTCTGCGCCGGCTTCTTCGTGCCGGGCGGCCCGACCGGTGCCGGCTGGACGCTGTATCCGCCGCAGGCGATCTCGAACGGCACCCCGGGAGCGAGCTGGGGCATCATCTGCATGCTCGTATCGCTCGGGATATTCATCGTAGCCTTCACGATGGGTGGCCTCAACTACGTGACCACCGTGCTGCAGGCGCGCTGCCGCGGCATGACCCTGATGCGCATGCCGCTCTCGGTGTGGGGCATCTTTACGGCGACGATCCTGGGCCTGCTCGCGTTCCCGGCGCTGCTCGTGTCAGCGATCATGATGACGCTCGATGCCACCGTCGGCACCAGCTTCTTCATGCCCGCAGTCGTGTCGATGGGCACGGCGCCGACGCACTCCGGCGGCAGCCCGCTCCTGTTCCAGCATCTGTTCTGGTTCTTCGGGCATCCGGAGGTCTACATCGTCGCGCTGCCGGCCTTCGGCATCGTCTCGGACCTGCTCTCCACGCACGCGCGCCGCCACATCTTCGGCTACCGCATGATGGTGTGGGCGATCCTCGCGATTGGCTGCCTCAGCTTCGTCGTGTGGGCGCACCACATGTATGTCAGTGGCATGAACCCCTACTTCGGGTTCTTCTTCGCGACCACGACGCTGATCATCGCGGTGCCGACCGCGCTCAAGGTATACAACTGGGTGCTGACGCTGTGGCGCGGCGACAT
>JANXZZ010000257.1 GCA_025355245.1 Pseudomonadota bacterium
CGGCCGAGCGCAAAGGCGAGGCGGGCACGCGAGGAGTGAGCAGCGGAATCGTGGTGGTTCCACGTTGAGCAGCGCAGCGACGAGCCTGCACGACGCAGACCTGCGATCGGCCGACGCAGCTCGGCGGGGGTTTGAGGACAGGCCCTAGCCCTACTTTCGCAGAGCGGTAGGAGAATCTCATTGTTTCCGCGAGGCGCCAAGCGAGCGCTCGTTCATACATGATGCAAGTGCCGGAAACCAGCGCTCCAGCTCGAAAGCCTTCACAGCCCGGCGCTGGTCGAGCGTCAGCACCGGGGGGAGCATGACGGTAGGCCGGCGGCCCCTGCCACCTGTCGTGGTACGCACCAGCGTGGCGGTGATGTCCGCCAGCGACGCCATCATCGCCCTGGCCGAGGCCGTGGCTCCGAGAGCGAGTCTGGCCAAGCTCACCAGCATCAGCCCGATCACGGTGGCGAAGGTATGCAGCCGCAGCGAGCCATCGGCTCGCTGGAAGGACGGCCCCCAGGGCGAAATGCCGCCCTTCTTGGCGCGGCGAAAGAGCTCCTCGACCTGCCACTGTCCGCGGAAAGCACTGACGATGCGCTCGGTGCTCCAGGTATGCCGGTCAGTACAGAGCACGCGGCGGCCCAAGCGCGTCTGCTCGAGGTGCTTTCTTCGCGCCGCATCGACGCGCCAGCTCAGCGTCGGCTGCGGCTCGCTGCCGCCGATCTCGGCGACCACAAAGGTTGCGAGGTGCTCGCGGCCCAGCGTCTTCTTCACTCGCTGCTCGAGGCTGCCGCGGCGGATACGCCCGGACGAGACCAGGCGCGTAAGCGTCGCGAGCTCCTCTTGCGCCTTGACGAGCCGAGCCGCGATGCCGCGCTTCTGCCCCTCGAGCAACTCCTGGCTTTCGACGACCACCAGGGTCCTATCGAGTTCTCCAAAGGTAGACCGCGTCCTCGCCGCGCGGACGTCTCGATAGTCTCCGGAGAGCTTTTTCATTGCACCGCGACCGGCGGCGAAGGTGAGCGCCGCCTCCGCCGCCTGATGCCCCAGCGGAAGCGAGATAAGGCTGTAATAGCCGATGAAGTCCAGGTCCAGCTCGAGCTGCGGGCTCCAAAACCCGCCATCACGGACCAGCGTGCGCTCGGCAGGGCGCCTCCGTCCCTCGCCCTCATCGAGCGCGTCGCGCAGCTTGCTCAGTCCGTCCAGACAATCTCCGAGCACTTCTTGATCGGAGCCATTTCCAGAATAGGTCCGGTACAGCAGCGGGACCTGCCCGGTCTCGCTGGCCAGCACGCCGAGTCCGACGACGCGCAAGTCGCTGCGCTTGCTCTTTGCGTGACCGCGCCGCGCCAGTTCGCCCGGCGTCGTCGTCGCGATGTGTGTATCGAAGTTGGTCGTGTCGAAAGCCAGCACATTGGTCGATAGCTTGAAGCGACCAACAGCGGCTTTCGCGAGCGCCACTTGCGCAGTCTGCAACTCCTCCTCGGTCACCCGCTGCCCGATCCGATGAAATGCCTGCCCGGTAAACCGCGAGGCCGGCAAACACGACGCCCTCGGCACGCTCGCCTCCAGAAACTCAGCCAGGTCGCGCTTCGGCCCGGGCTCGCACGCCCGCTGCAAAGCCACTGCCAACACCATCTCGCCGACCGAAGGTCCCTCTTTAGCGCCGTGTCCAGCGCAGGCCCGGTCGATATGCCCGATCAGATCGATTTGCTCCGCTACCCATATCAGCGCTCCAACATCGCCGACGCCGCGCACGCCCACGGTACGCGTCTCGCGCAAGTCCGCGACGGGCACCGCGTCGGCCGGGCCAAGCACCGCCTGACGCGCCACAGACCGACCACGGACAGAATCCCATACCGACTGCGCAGCGACACGGTACCGGCGGCCACCCATCGCTCGCTCGAAGATGTGCATATCAATCATGTAGCACAAATCAAACGCCGTGTCGAAGTGCAATTCTCGTCACCCGCCAGTCGCGCTGCGAAAGTAGGGCTAGGCCGGCTTGGTCTGCGGGGCAATGGCGACAGGCAGGGAAGCGCAGCCCCACCACCTGGCGCGTGCGAGCGGTGACGGCGGGACTCGGACACAAGCCGACCGGCCGGCTCGATCGCCGACTGGGCATCTCGCCTGTCAGCCAGCAGCAGATCCACCCCACAAAGCGAGCGCCCCGCGGAGTTCATCGTGCCCCTCGGTGATTTCAAGAGCGTTCG
>JANXZZ010000275.1 GCA_025355245.1 Pseudomonadota bacterium
CCCCGCCTGCCGCATACGCTGCTGGTCGCGCGGCCGCGCACGCGCCCCGGCCTCGACAGCGATCGCATCGCGGTCACGCTCGCAGACCAGCGCCTCGATGCCTACGGCAACAGCCGCTGGAGCGCGAGCCTGCCCGCGCTCGTCGAGTCGCTGCTGATCGAGGACTTGAGGAGCTCCGCCGGCTGGCAGGCGGTCGTGCCGGAGCGCAGCGCGTTCGGCGGCCGCTACCTGCTGCAGCCCGAGATCGAGTCCTTCGAAGCCGACTACTCGGGCGGCGGCAGCGTGCCAACGATCCGCGTGCACCTCAGGGCCGAGCTCGGGCTCGTCGCCGAGCGGCGCCTCGTCGCGGTCATCGAGGGCAGCTCCGCCGTCCCGGCCAGAGCCGATCACCCGCGCGACGTGACGGTGGCGTTCGCGGCCGCGTACGCCGATGCCGCGCAGCAGCTCATCGCCGCAGTGAACGCGGCGGCCGCGGCCGACGCGACCGCGAACCCTGCGAAGCCGCCGGGCGGCTAGTCGCGCAGCGCCCGCTCGAGGCAGTCGGAGGCCTCGAGCCAGGCTTCCTCGGCCGCAGCCAGCCGGCGCTTGAGGTCGCTGCGCGCGAGCAGGAGCGCGGTCAGCTGCTCGCGGCCCGCCGGCAGGTAGCTGTCGGGGGAGGCGAGCCGCGCCTCTAGGCTCGCCGACTCGCTCGCGAGGCGGCCGAGCGAATCATCCGCGCGTGCGACGGCAGCGCGCAGCGGACTCAGGCGCTGGCGTCGCTCAGCCTCGAGGCGCTTGCGCTCTTTCGGCGAGAGCTCGGTGTTCGGGTTCGCCGGCGCCGCACCGGCTGCGCTCGTATCCGCCGAGCCCTGCAGCCACGCCGCATAGTCCTCGAGGTCGCCGTCGAAGGGTCCGGCCGCACCGTCGGCGACCAGCCACAGCTGGTCGGCCACGAGGCGCAGCAGGTAGCGATCGTGCGACACCAGCACGATCGCGCCCTCGTAGTCGATCAGCGCCATGCCGAGCGCGTGGCGCATTTCGAGGTCGAGGTGGTTGGTCGGCTCATCGAGCAGCAGCAGGTTCGGGCGCCTCGAGACGATCAGCGCCAGCACGAGGCGCGCCTTCTCCCCGCCCGAGTACGGCGCCACCGGCTCGAACACGCGTCCGCCCGCGAAGCCGAAGCCGCCGAGGAAGCTGCGCTGCTCTTCCTCGGTGCCGCGCGCGAGCGCCTCGCCACCCTCGCGGCGCAGGTGCTCGAGCGCCGAGGCGCGCTCATCGAGCTGCTCGAGCTGGTGCTGCGCGAAGTAGCCGATCACGAGGTCCTGCGCGGCGGTGCGCGAGCCGGCGGTGAGCGGCTGCACGCCCGCGAGCGTGCGCGTCAGCGTCGACTTGCCGGCGCCGTTGCGCCCGAGGAGCCCGATGCGATCGCCGGGCGAGAGGCTGAGCCCCAGGTCGCCGAGCACCGCGCGCCCCTCGTAGCCGGCGCTGCCGTCGTCGATCGCCAACAGCGGGCGCGGCAGGCGCGAAGGGGTCGCAAACGCGAACGTGAACGGCGAGTCGACGTGCGCGGGCGCGATCCGCTCCATGCGCTCGAGCTGCTTCAGGCGGCTCTGCGCCTGGCGCGCCTTGCTGGCCTTCGCCTTGAAGCGCACCACGAAGTCGAGCACGTGGTGGATCTCGCGCTGCTGGCGCTCGAACGCAGACTGCTGCTGTGCGAGCCTGAGCGCGCGCTGCGCCTCGAAGTCGGAGTAGTTGCCGGCGTAGCTCTCGACCCGCTCGCGCTCGATGCTGACGATGCGCGTGACCACGCGATCGAGGAACTCGCGGTCGTGGGCGATGATGAGGAGCGTGCCGGGATAGCCGCGCAGCCACTCCTCGAGCCACAAGACCGCGTCGAGGTCGAGGTGGTTGGTCGGCTCGTCGAGCAGCAGGATGTCGGAGCGCGCCATCAGCGCCTGGGCGAGCGCGAGGCGCCGCTGCCAGCCGCCCGAGTACTCGGCCACCGGCCGCTCGATGCCGGGCGCATCGAAGCCGAGCCCGGCGAGCAGGCGTGCCGCGCGGCTGCGCGCCGCGTAGCCGCCAAGCGCATCGAGGCGCGCGTGCAGCAGCCCGACGCGCGCGCCCTCGTGGGCCTCGGTCGCGACCGCGAGCTCGCGCTCGACAGCCCGCAGCTCCCGGTCGCCATCGAGCACGAACTCGACCGCGGCGCGGCTGTCGGGCGGCACGTCCTGGGCGACGCTCGCGAGCACGTGCCCGGCCTGGATCCTTACCTCGCCCGCATCGGCGCCGAGCTCGCCCTTCAAGAGCGCAAACAGACTCGACTTGCCGGCGCCGTTGGCACCGACGACGCCGACCTTCTCGCCCGCGAACAGTCTGAAGGTGGCATCGGCAAAGAGCGCGCGCGGGCCGCGGCGCAGCGTGACGTTACGGAGGGTGAGCATCGGCGGCGACCCGGAGGACCGGGGCGCATCCTAACCGGTCGCGGCGCCGCGCGGCGAGCGCGGGTCTTAGTTGATCGCGCGCGGCGCGCCCTGGCGGCGCTCGATGGAGGGCAACAGGCTCTGGCCGCGTTCCTCGGCTTCCATCAGCAGCAGCAGCGCGTCGGCCGTCATCGGCTCGCCGAACAGGCGTCCTTGCGCGTAGTGGCAGCCGCGCGCGCGCAGGAACTCGAGCTGCTCGCGCGTCTCCACGCCCTCCGCGACGACTTCGGCACGGGCTACTCCTCGCTCTCGGCGCTGCAGCAGATGCCCGTCGAAACGCTCAAGATCGACAGGCGCACGCCGAGGTCATGCAGCTCGCTCAGCATCTTCACCGTGCGCGGCGCGTTCGACATCAGCGTCGTCTCGGTGATCTCAAGCTCAAGGCAATCGGGCGCGACCCCAAGCTCGCGGAACACGGAGGCAA
>JANXZZ010000320.1 GCA_025355245.1 Pseudomonadota bacterium
CGCGAGCAGGTGTTCATCGCCAACGTCCTCAAGTGCCGGCCGCCCGGCAACCGCGATCCGACCCCTGCGGAAGTGCGCTGCTGCATGCCATTCCTGCACCGCCAGATCGCGCTCGTGAACCCGGCGCTGATCCTCTGCGTCGGGCGCATCGCCGCGCAAAACCTGCTCGCGACCGACACGCCGATCGGCAAGATGCGCGGCTCGGTGCATGCGCTGCCACCGTTCACGGCCCCGGTGGTCGTGACCTACCATCCGGCGTACCTGCTGCGTTCGCCGGGCGAGAAACGCAAGGCGTGGGAGGACCTGAAGTTCGCGATGGAGGTGGCGCGTGGCCACGGCGCGTAGCGAGATCCCCTCGACGCGGATGACCCATCGCCGCATGACCGAGCTCGACCTCGGCGCGGTCCTCGACATCGAGACCGCGGCGTACATGTTCCCGTGGAGCCTCGGCATCTTCCGCGACTGCCTGCGCGTCGGCTACACGTGCCGGGTGCTGTGCGCCGCCGACGCGATCGGCGGCTACGGCATCATGTCGATGGGCGCGGGCGAGGCGCACGTGCTCAACGTCTGCGTGCGCGCGGACCTGCGCGGGCAGGGGACCGGCCGGCGGCTGATCGGCTGGCTGCTCGACGAGGCCCGCAACTCCGGCCACGGCTGGGCCTTCCTCGAGGTGCGACCCTCGAACCGTCCGGCGATCCTGCTCTACGAATCGCTCGGCTTCGCGGCGGTCGGTATCCGCCACGGCTACTACCAGGCGGTGGGCGGCCGCGAGGATGCAATCGTCTACCGCCTCGACCTCGACGCCTGGGGCGAGGCGCGCGACCGGGCGCTGACGGGCGGGCGGCGGGAGCGCTAAGCCGCTACCATTGCGCCCCCTCGAAGCCCCGTACCCATTCCCATGACCGAGCCCGATGTTATCGCCGCGATCGAGCGGCGCCGGACCTTTGCGATCATTTCGCACCCCGACGCGGGCAAGACCACGCTCACGGAGAAGCTGCTGCTGTTCGGCGGCGCCATCCAGATGGCGGGCACCGTCAAGGGCCGCAAGGCCGCGCGCCACGCGACCTCCGACTGGATGCGCCTCGAGCAGCAGCGCGGCATCTCGGTGACCTCGTCCGTCATGCAGTTCCCGTTCCGCGACCGCGCCGTCAACCTGCTCGATACTCCGGGGCACGAGGACTTCTCCGAGGACACCTACCGCACGCTGACCGCGGTCGACTCCGCGCTCATGGTCATCGACTGCGCGAAGGGCGTCGAGGAGCGCACCATCAAACTCATGGAGGTGTGCCGCCTGCGCGACACGCCGATCATGACCTTCGTCAACAAGCTCGACCGCGACGGCCGCGAGCCGATCGAACTCCTCGATGAGATCGAGACGGTGCTCGGGCTCAAGTGCGCGCCCGTCACCTGGCCGATCGGCATGGGACGCGAACTCAGAGGCATCTACCACCTGCGCGAGGACCGGATCTACGTGTACTCGGCCGGTGACAAGGGTCGCGCCGGCGTCAACCTCGTCATCGACGGGCTTGCCTCGGATGCTGCGGGCGAACTCTTGGGTCCGCGCCAGGCGGCGCTGCGCGAGGAGATCGAGCTCGTGCGCGGCGCGACCGCGGAGTTCTCGCTCGAGGACTACCGCAGTGCGCGGCAGACGCCGGTGTTCTTCGGCTCCGCCATCAACAACTTCGGCGTCGAGGAGCTGCTCACCGCCTTCGTCGAACACGCGCCCGGGCCGCAGCCCCGGCCGACCACGCGCCGCGCGGTGGAGCCGACCGAAGCGCGCTTCACCGGCTTCGTGTTCAAGATCCAGGCGAACATGGATCCGGCGCACCGCGACCGGATCGCGTTCCTCAGGATCTGCTCGGGTCGCTACCAGCGTGGCATGCGCCTGCACCACGTGCGCCTCGGCAAGGAAGTGCGGGTCGCGGATGCGCTCACCTTCATGGCCGCCGATCGCCAGCAGGCGGAGGAAGCCTACGCGGGCGACATCATCGGCCTGCACAACCACGGCACGATCAACATCGGCGACACCTTCACCGAGGGCGAGAAGCTCAACTTCACCGGCATCCCGAACTTCGCGCCGGAGTTGTTCCGCCGTGCGGTGCTCAAGGATCCCCTAAAGGCGAAGGCGTTGCAGAAGGGGCTCGCGCAGCTCTGCGAGGAGGGCGCGACGCAGCTCTTTCGGCCGCTGCGCAACAACGAGATGATCCTCGGCGCGGTCGGGCAGCTGCAGTTCGAGGTGGTGGCGTTTCGCCTGCAGGACGAATACGGCGTGCAGTGCGTGTTCGAGGCGATCGGCGTCGCCACCGCGCGCTGGATCGACGTCAGCGATCCCAAGAAGCTCGCGGAGTTTCGCGAGCGGGCCTACGACAACCTCGCGCTCGATCATGCGGGCGAGCTCGTCTACCTCGCGCCCTCCCGGGTCAACCTCGAGCTCACCACCGAGCGCTGGCCGACGGTCAAGTTTCGCGAAACCCGCGAGCACCTGGTCAGCGCGGCCTAGGCGCGGATCTTTGGTGCGCTGCAAGAGCGGCTGCCGCGGCCGCGGCGGCCGCGGATCGCTTGTCTTGCCACCCGCCGATCGCGGATCATGACCCGTGTTCCAAAAAGAAATTGACGGGAGTCACGAGCATGTCCAAGCGAGTTGCATACGTCACCGGCGGAATGGGCGGCATCGGCTCCGCGATCACGACGCGCCTGTGCCAGGACGGGCTCACGGTCGTCGCCGGCTGCGGGCCGGGCTCGACGCGCAAGGACCGCTGGCTCGGCGAGATGCGCGCGCGCGGCTTCGACGTGCACGCCTCCGAGGGCAACGTCGGCGACTGGGAGTCGACCCGCGCGGCCTTCGAGCGCGTCCGCAATGAAATCGGTCCGGTCGACGTCCTCGTCAACAACGCCGGTATCACCCGCGACGGCACCTTCCGCAAGATGTCGCTGGTCGACTGGAACGCGGTCATCGAGACCAACCTCAACTGCCTCTTCAACGTGACCAAGCAGGTCATCGACGGCATGCTCGACCGTGGCTGGGGCCGGATCGTCAACATCTCGTCCGTGAACGGCCAGAAAGGCCAGTTCGGCCAGGTGAACTACTCGACCGCGAAGGCGGGCATCCACGGTTTCACGATGGCGCTCGCGCAGGAAGTCGCGGGCAAGGGCGTGACCGTCAACACCGTGTCGCCGGGCTACATCGGTACCGACATGGTGCGCGCCATGCGCCCGGACGCGCTCGAGCGAATCGTCGCCACGATTCCGGTCAAGCGCCTGGGCACCCCCGATGAAATCGGCTCGATCGTCGCCTGGCTCGCCTCGCCCGAATCCGCCTTCGCGACCGGCGCCGACTTCTCGCTGAACGGCGGCCTGCACATGGGTTGAGGCGCGGCCGGCTACGCGGCGCGACCCGCGAGGCGCAGCGCGAAGCTGCGCGTGAGCGCGAGGAAGCGGCGCTCCTCCGCGTGCGTCGCGCCCGGCAGGTAACGGACCTGCACGTAGGCGTCGACGAGCGCGGCGAAGTGCGCCGCGTGCGCCGGTAGCGCTGCGGTCACGCGCCGGCCAAAGTCGACGGGCCCCTCGCCACGACCGCGTTCGAGGCCGAGCGGCACGAGCCGCGCGCAGGTGCTCTCCCAGGCGCCCTGCAGCGGATCCCGGCGCCGCGGCCGCAGTTCCCACCCGAGCCAGCCCGCGAGTGCGAACGCGGCGAGCCCGAAACCCGCGGCGAGCGCGATCGCCAGCCCCTGCCAGCCCGCGCTTTCGAGCCCGAGCGCCTTCAGCAGCCTCGCCTGTCGCGACGGATCGAAGCTGACCACGCTGTCGTACCAAACGGTGCGCGCCGCGTCCCACGCCGCGCGCAGGCCGCGCAGCCACGCGAAATTCGCCTCGATCCAGCCGGCGGTGTCGCGCCCGCCGACCTCCTCGGACAAGCGGCCGCTGCGCACGCGATCGGGCGCGACCGCCGCGGTCGGATCGACGCGCGTCCATCCCGACCCCTCGAGCCAGACTTCGTTCCACGCGTGCGCATGCGACTGGCGCACCAGCAGGTAGCCGCCGTAGCTGTTGAAATCACCGCCCTGGTAGCCGAGCACGATGCGCGCGGGGATACCCGCCGCGCGCATCAGCACCGCGAACGCCGAGGCGTAGTGCTCGCAGAACCCCTCGCGCGTCCCGAACAGGAACTCATCGACCGGTTCCGCGCCAAGCGTGGGCGGCGACAGGCTGTACACGAAGGGCTCGGTGCGGAAGCGCTCGAGCACGCGCCCGATGTAGGCGCGATCGCTGCCGGCCGCCGCGCGCAGTTCGCGCGCGAGCGCCTGGGTGCGCGGCGAACGCCCGGGCGGCGGGGGCTTGAGGTCGCGCGCGGCGAGATCCGGCGGCAGGCTCGTCGGCATGAGCCTCGCGGCCGGGTAGGAGCGAAGCGAATAGCCGAGCCGCGCCGTGACCGGGCGTCGTTCGAGGGCCGCGCGATCAAAGTAGACGAGCTGCGTCGCGCGGCTCTGGACCGCGATCGCGGTCGGCCATTCGACGACGGTGTCGAGCCCGGCGAGCCATTCGCGGTTGGTGGCCTCGAGCTCGATGCGGTAGTCGACGGCGGGACCGCGGGTCTCGATCTCGGGCGAGCGGTTGTCGGCGAAGCTGCCGACGCGCCGCCAGCGGCGGCCATCGAAGTCCTCGAGCACGAGCATCCGGAAGTAGCGCAGCTCGGGCGCCGGCAGCGGCCCCGTGAACCAGACCCGAAACGCCGGCTCGTCGGAGAGCGACAGCTCTGCCACGTCCCCCGGGCTCATTTCCTCGCTGATGCCGCTCGTGTGCGCTGCCGAATGCGCGGGCACCGCCCAGAAGCGCCCCTCGATGCGCGGCACGAACAGGAACAGCACCACCGCGAGCGGCGCGCCGAGGGCGAGCGTGCGCGCGGCGAGCCGGAACGGGCGCACGGGCGTGTTCGACTCGACCGGGCGGTGCACGCGCGCGAGCGCCGCGGTCAGCAGCCATACCACGAGGAGTGCATAGGCGAGGCGCACGAAAGACTGTTCGTAGAGGAGCGTCGCGAGGCACATGAAGTAGCCGATGAACACCAGCACCGCGTGGTCGCGCGGCTGGCGCGTCTCGGTGAGCTTTAGCCCGGCCATGATCGCGAGCAGCGCGGTGCCGGCATCGAGCCCGTTGAGGGTCCGGTAGCCCGCGAGCACCCCGACCGTTGCGATCCCGGCGGCGGCGAGCCGCATGACCCGCGGCGGCAACGCCCAGCCACGCTGCTCCGCCACGAGCCGCCAGGCGATGGTGCCGGCGACCGCCGCGCTGACCCACAGCGGAAAATGCGTGATGTGCGGCAAGAGCGCCGCCGCGAGCGCGCTGCAGGTCGCGAACAGTCGCAGCAGCGCGGGCGGACGCTGCCTCATGCGCCTGGCAGCCGGTGGACGGCGAGCAGCGCGAGGCAGCGATTCCGGTGCGCGAGCCCCGCGCCCGGCGGCACGTCCTCGTCCTCGGCGCGCACCCCGTAGCGATCGCCACGCTCCTCGGCATCGACCACCCAGCGCGCCACGCGCGCGATCCGCGCCTCGAGATCGGCGCCCGCGGCGGCGGCGAGGTCGAGGACGATCGGCGCGCGCGCCGCACCGACGAACTGCTTGACGAGCATTTCCCCGCCGCGCGCCCAGGCCTTCCAGGCGATGCGCCGCGGCGGATCGCCCTGCCGGAAGACCCGCAAGCCCGCGAAATCTTCCTCACCGCGCGCACGGCCATCGCGCGCAGCGCCCGACTCGGTCTGCGGCGGTGGCCCCTCGCGGTCACGTGCCGCCGGTCGCGGATAGACGAGGCAGTCGAGCTCCGGGTGCGTCCAGGTCCACGCGGTGAAGAGGCCGAGCGGAAACGTCGACTCGATGCGCAAGCGCGACAGGCGCACGCGTCCGCGCCGGAACGTCGGGGCCTCGACGTGCGCAGTGACCTGCGTCCCCGTCGGCACGCTCACCGCCACGGCCGAGTAGCTGCCGAGGCGCAGCACGAGGTCGTTGCGCGCGTACGGGGCCGAGAGTGCGAACGCGAACTCGGCCGCTTCACCGGCATAGGGCGCGCGGGTTCCGGCCGGCGCCACGCGCAGCCCCGCAAGGTTGCGGTGGCACTGGTGCATCGTGACCCAGCCGCCCGCGGCCAGCAGGAAGGTCAGCGTGAGCGCGAGATTGTTGCCGTAGTTGAGGCCGCCGAGCAGCATCGCGAACAGCATCGCCGCGTAGGCGAGACCGAGTCCGGTCGGCAGGATGTAGACGCGCCCGCGCGTGACGGTCACGACGCCCTCATCGGGGCCGTGGCGGCGCTTCGACCAGGCGACGATGCGCTCGCCGACGGCACGCTTGAGTGCCGTCAGGGCGCGCGCGGCGGATCGGGGCGCTGGCACCGGCTGCTCAGGGCACGGCGACGGCCCCGAGGAGCAGCTGGTCGATGTCGGCGCCGCCGCCGCCGTCGACCGCGGAACGGCGCTGCAGCCGGTGACCGGCGACCGCGCGCAGGACCGCCTGCACGTCCTCCGGAAGCACGCCCGCGCGTCCGTGCAGCAGCGCCCAGGCCTGCGCGGCGCGCAATAGCGAGATCGCGGCGCGCGGCGAGAGACCCGCATCGAAGAGTCCGGAGTCGCGCGTGTACTGCACCAGCGCCTGCACGTAGTCGAGCAGCGGCTCGGCGACGTGCACCTGCTGCACGTAGCGCTGCACCTCCGCGAGTACCGCGAGCGGCAGCTGCGGAGCGAGTTCCAGCAGCAGCGCGCGCCGGTCGCGCCCGCGCAAGAGCTCGCGCTCGAGCGCGGCGCTCGGGTAGCCGAGCTCGATGCGCATCAGGAAGCGGTCGAGCTGGGATTCCGGCAGCGGGTAGGTGCCGAGCTGGTAGCTCGGGTTCTGGGTCGCGACCACAAAGAACGGGTCGGGAAGCGGGTGCGTGTGGCCGTCGACCGTGACCTGGCGCTCCTCCATCGCCTCGAGCAGCGCACTCTGCGCCTTGGGCGTCGCGCGGTTGACCTCGTCCGCCAGCAGCAGCTGTGCGAACACCGGGCCCTTGTGGAACTCGAAGCGGCCCTGGTCGCGATCGTAGACCGACACCCCGATCACGTCGGCAGGCAAAAGGTCGCTCGTGAACTGCACGCGCTGGTAGCTCAAGCCAAGCACCCGCGCGAGCGTCTGCGCCAGCGTCGTCTTGCCGACGCCCGGCAGGTCCTCGATGAGCAGGTGCCCGCGCGCGAGCAGGCAGGCGAGCGCGAGGCGCACCTGCCGGTCCTTGCCGAGCACGATGCCGTTGAGCGCGGCGATGACGGGCTCGAGCGCGCGACGCGTGTCGGCGGCGTGGCTCATGGCGTGCCTCCGAGGCGGCGTACCCGTTCGAGCTGCTGGGCGAGCTCCTTGAGCTCGGCATTGAACTCCTGGAGCCGCGCGCGTTCCTGCTCGACGACGGCCGCGGGCGCGTTGGCGACGAACTTGTCGTTGCCGAGCTTGGCGGCGGTCCTGCCGAGGTCCTGGTTGAGCTTGGAAATGCGCTTCTCGAGGCGCGCAGACTCGGCGGCGACGTCGATGAGGCCCGCCATCGGCACCAGGATCCTGAGCTCGCCGAGCAGACTGACCGCGGACTCCGGTTCCGCTTCGCCCGGCGCCAGCGCGCGCAGGCTGCCAATGCCGGCAAGGCGTTCGAGCCAGTGGCGGGTGCGCTCGACGCGGGCGTGGTCGGTGGCGGCTGCGTGCCCGAGCAGCACGTCGATGCGTCGCGACGGCGCGATGTCCATCTCGCCGCGGATCGTGCGGACCGCGAGGATGAAGTCCATCACCCAGCGCATCTCGGCCTCGACCGGTAATTCGCGTTCGGCCTCGGCGGCGAGCGGCCAGCGCTCGAGCATGATCGTGGTGCCGCTCTTCCCGGCGAGGGGTCCGACGCGCTGCCAGATTTCCTCCGTGATGAAGGGCATCAGTGGATGCAGCGCGCGCAAGAGCGCCTCCAGCGTCTCGATGAGCGTGCGGCGCGTCGCGCGGCGCTCGGCGGCGGAGGCGGTCTCGGAATTCAGGACCGCCTTGCTGAGTTCGAGGTACCAGTCGCAGAACTCGTACCACGTGAACTCGTAGAGCGCCTGGCTCGCGAGATCGAAGCGGTAGGCGCCGAAGCCGGCGTGGCAGGCCGAGAATGCCGCGGCCGTCCGCGAGCGGATCCAGCGATCGGCGAGCGAGTGCTCAAGCTCGCCGGGCCCCAGGTCCTGGCCCTCGACGCTCATCAGCACGAAGCGCGCCGCGTTCCACAGCTTGTTGCAGAAATTGCGGTAACCCTCGATGCGGCCGACGTCGAAGCGGATGTCGCGCGACAGCGTCGCGAGCGAGGCAAAGGTGAACCTGAGCGCATCCGTGCCGTAGGCGGCGATGCCGTCGGGGAACTGCTTGCGCGTCGCCGTCTCGATGCCGGGCGCGAGGCGCGGCTGCATGAGCCCGCTGGTGCGCTTCGCGACCAGCGCCTCAAGCCCGATGCCGTCGATGAGGTCGAGCGGATCGAGCACGTTGCCCTTCGACTTCGACATCTTCTGGCCCTCGCCGTCGCGGATCAGGCCGTGGATGTACACCTCGCGAAACGGCACCTCGCCCATGAACTTGATGCCCAGCATGATCATGCGGGCGACCCAGAAGAAGATGATGTCAAATCCCGTCACCAGCACCGAGGTCGGGTAGAAGCGCTCGAGCTCGGCTGTTTTCTCGGGCCAGCCGAGCGTCGAGTACGGCCACAATGCCGACGAGAACCAGGTGTCGAGCACGTCCTCGTCCTGCCGCAGCGGCGCGGTTCCGAGCCGGTGGCGGGCGCGGACCTCCGCTTCGCTGCGGCCCACGTAGATGCTGCCGTCGGCGCCGTACCACGCCGGGATGCGGTGGCCCCACCACAGCTGCCGGCTGATGCACCAGTCCTTGATGTTGCGCATCCACTCGAAGTAGGTGCGGTCCCAGTTGGCCGGAACGAAGCGGATGCTGCCGTTCTCGACCGCCTCGATGGCGGGCTTGGCGAGCGGCGCGACGCGCACGTACCACTGGTCGGTGAGCCAGGGCTCGACTATGGCGTTGCTGCGATCGCCGCGCGGCACCATCAGCTGGTGCGGCTCCACCTTGACGACGAGCTTGAGCGTCTCGAGCTCGGCGACGATGCGGCGCCGCGCCTCGAGGCGATCGAGGCCGCGATAGCGCTCGGGAACCGCAGCGTTGAGCGCTGCGTTCTCGTCGAAGATGTTGATGAGCGGCAGGTCGTGGCGCAGGCCGAGCTCGTAGTCGTTGAAGTCGTGCGCGGGCGTGATCTTGACGCACCCCGTGCCGAAGGCGGGATCGACGTAGCTGTCGGCGACGATCGGGATGTCGCGGTCGGCGAGCGGCAGCCGGATCGAGCGGCCGACGAGGTGCCGGTAGCGCTCGTCCTCCGGGTGCACGGCGACCGCGGTGTCGCCGAGCATCGTCTCCGGGCGCGTCGTCGCGACGACCAGCGAGCCCGTGCCGTCGGCGAGCGGATAACGTAAATGCCAGAGGCTGCCGGTCTCCTCCTGCGACAGCACCTCGAGGTCGGAGAGCGCCGTGTGCAGCACCGGGTCCCAGTTCACGAGTCGCGTGCCGCGGTAGATGAGCCCTTCATCGAACAGCCGCACGAAGGTCTCGGTCACGGCTGCCGAGAGTCCGGGGTCCATCGTGAAGCGGTCGCGCGTCCAGTCGACGCTGGCGCCGAGTCGGCGCATCTGCCGGGCGATCATGCCGCCCGAGCTTTCCTTCCATTCCCAGACGCGTGCGACGAAGGCCTCGCGGCCGACGTCGTGGCGCGTCTGGCCCTTGGCGTTCAGCTGCCGCTCGACGACCATCTGCGTCGCGATTCCGGCGTGGTCGGTGCCCGGCTGCCACAAGGTCTCATCGCCCAGCATCCGGTGGAAGCGCGTCAGCGCGTCCATGATCGTGTCCTGGAAGGCGTGGCCCATGTGCAGCGTGCCGGTCACGTTCGGCGGCGGTATCACGATCGAGTAGGGGGTGCCCGCGCCTTTGGGCGCAAACGAACCCGCCGCCTCCCAGCGCTCGTAGAGGCGCGCCTCGATGTCCTTCGGTGCGTAGGTCTTGTCCATGGACGCTCAGGTGACCAGCTTGTGCGTTTCCGGGGGCAGGCCGCGGTCGCGGTAGAACGCGAAGCGCCGCCGGCCCGCGTCGCGCCGCGCGGGCTCGGCGTCGACGAACTCGGCGACGCGCGCGTAGTTTGCGTAGAACTCCGGTACCTCGGGACCCAGGTTGACGAGCAGATCCGCCGCGACCGGTGCGAGGCTGCCGACCCACACGGGCGAGCCGGGCGGCGGCGCCGCGGTGCCGCTGCCGTCGCGGCTCAGCGCGTGCGGCACGAAGGCCTTGTCGGCGAAGGTCCAGAGCAGCGTGTCGAAGCTCTCGGCCTCCGCGAGCGAGGCGAGGCTCACGCACACCGTCAGCTTCTGCAGGAAAGCCTTCTCGATGACGCGGCAGGCGTAAACCAGCCGCGCGCGGTCCTCGGCGCCCTCGAGTACGTAGAAATCGATCCGTGGCGGCATCAGGTCCGGGACAGCAGGTAGTCGACGAGGAGCGGCACCGGCCGGCCGGTGCTGCCCTTGTTGGCGCCCGACACGTACGCGGTTCCGGCGATGTCGAGGTGCGCCCAGTTGAGTCCGTCAACGAACTTCCACAGGAAGCACGCCGCCGTGACCGCTCCGCCCTCGCGTCCGGCGACGTTGGCGAGGTCCGCGAAGTTGCTCTTGAGCTGCTCCTGGTACTCCTCGCCGAGCGGCATCTGCCAGCAGGGATCGCCCGCGCGCCGACCCGACGTCAGCAGCGCATCCGCGAGCACCTGGCTGTTGCTCATCACCGCACTCATGTGCTGCCCGAGCGCGACCACGCAGGCGCCCGTCAGCGTCGCGACGTCGATGACGGCGGCGGGTCTGAAGCGCCGGCTGAAGGTGAGCGCGTCGCAGAGGATAAGGCGCCCCTCGGCGTCGGTATTGAGTACCTCGACGGTGAGTCCCGACATCGAAGTCACGATGTCGCCGGGCTTGGTCGCGCAACTGCCGGGCATGTTCTCGCAGGCAGGCACGATGCCGACCACGTTGATGCCGGCGCCGAGCACGGCGAGCGCCTTGAGCGCGCCGAACACCGCGGCCGCGCCGCTCATGTCGAACTTCATCTCGTCCATGCCGCCGGGGTCCTTGAGCGAGATGCCACCCGAGTCGAAGGTGACACCTTTGCCGACGAGCGCGACAGGCGCTTCCCCGGCCTTGCCGCCGCGGTACTCCATCACGATGAGCCGTGCGGGCTCGGCGGTGCCGCGCGTGACCGAGAGGAACGCGCCCATGCCGAGGCGCTTGAGCTCGGCTTCGCCGAGCACCCGCGTGCGCACCGCGCGGTGTTCGCGCGCGAGGCGCCGTGCGACCGTGCCCAGGTAGCTCGGCGTACAGACATTGGCCGGGAGGTTGCCGAGGTCGCGCGTCAGCGCCATGCCGGCCGCGATTGCCGCGCCGTGCGCGACCCCGCGCTTCATCGCGGCGAGCTCGCCGCGTTCGGCTGCGACCAGCCGCACGCGCGCGAGGCGTGCGGGTGCGGGCTTGCGGCTCGACTTCAAGTCCGGAATCCGGTAGCGCGCCTGGCCCATCGCCTCGATCGCGAGGCGTGCGCGGTAGTAGGCGTCGACCTCGGGGACGGGCTCCGCGGCGATCAGGAAGCGCGCATCGCGCGCCCCCGACTTTACGACCGCCTGCGCCGCCGTCAGCGCTGCGCGCCGGTAGGCGCGGCGGTTCCAGGCCTTGCGCGAGCCGAGGCCGATCAGCAGGACCCGGGCAGCGGGGCCGGTGCCGAGGTCGGGGACCAGCAGGGTTTCACCGCTGCGGCCGGAGAAGTCACCGCCCTTCAGGATCCGCGTGAGGCGACCGCCGAGCGCGCGGTCGAGGTTCTTGGCGATGGCACTCAAGTCCGCGCGTTCGTGAACCCCGACGATGGCGCAATCCGTGCGCGCACGGCGAGCGCCGCTCGCCTCGACCGTAAATTCCATGCCTGTCTCCGTCGCGCGTCTGTCGGGCGGACCGGCCCGCCCGGTCGCGTGGCCCGTTACGCGCGCTGCTTTCGGTTAAAGTTACGGGGCATGGCCGCGTCGCGGCCGCCGCTCCCGTCCGTAGCGAGAGTGTACTTCATGGGCTTGCCGGAGCGCCTAGAGACGCGCGCGGTGGGCGGTGCACGGAGGCTCGGTGGGCACGTTTGACCGGTACGTGCTGCGCGAGGTGACCCAGGCGTGGCTCGCCGTGACGGGCGTCTTGCTCGTCATTCTCGTCAGCAACGAGCTCGCTCAGGTCCTCGGCCAGGCGGCCGAACGGGGCTATCCGCGCAGCGTGCTCTTCGAGCTCATCTGGCTGACCTCGATCCAGAACCTGGCGGTGCTGGTGCCGGTGGGCCTGCTGCTCGGCATCGTGCTGGCGCTCGGCCGGCTCTACCACGAGAGCGAGATGGCGGCGGTGCGTGCCTGCGGCATCGGGCCCGGCCGCCTGCTGCGCCCGATCGGCGTCGTGACCGTGGTGGTGACGGCGCTGCTCGCCTGGACGGTGCTGGTCGTGGCGCCGGATGCCTTCGGCCGGGCCGAGGGCATCAAGCGCGAGGCGCTGCGCACGGCCGAGTTCGGCCTGCTCGAGCCCGGCAAGTTCCACACCTTCGCCGGCGGCAGCGCGGTCTTCTACGCGGAATCGAGCGACCCGGACGGCACGCTCCACCGCGTCTTCCTGCAACGGCGCTCCGAGGACGGGATCGAGGTCGTGCTCGCAGATCGCGCCCGGCACCTCGTCGAGGAGGATGGCGCGCTGCACCTGCTCGTGCTCTACGACGGTGCGCGCTACGAGGGCAGCCCCGGCATGCCGGTCCTGAGACGCGTGCGCTTTGCCGAGCACGGCATTCCTGTCCGGATCGGCGACAGCCACTCGGGGCCGGCGCGCGTCGAGACGCGGCGCACGCTCGATCTGTGGCGCGATGCGGCGCCGGCCGCCCAGGCCGAGTTCCAGTGGCGCCTGTCGCTGCCTCTGATGGCGGTGATCGTCGCGCTGCTCGCGGTGCCGCTGTCGGCACTGCGCCCGCGCCAGGGCCGCTACGCGCGCATCGGCGTGGTGATCCTCGTGTTCTTCGTGTACGTGAACGTGCTGGCCGCGGCGCGCACCTGGATCGAGAAGGGCTGGCTCAGCCCCGGCGTCGGCGTCTGGTGGACGCACCTCATCGTGCTCGCGATCACCGCCTACCTGTGGCTGCGGCATTCGCCGCCGCGCTGGGCGACCCGATGAAGCTGCTCGATCGCTATCTGGTGCGTCAGATCCTGTGGTTCACGCTGCTCGTGCTGGCGGTGCTCGTCTGCCTCGCGGCGCTGTTCGTGTTCATAGAGCAGCAGGACGACGTCGGCACGGGCTCGTTCGGGATGCTGGATGCGTTCGCGGTGACGCTCCTCAAGCTACCCGGCCAGGCTTTCCAGCTGCTGCCGGTTGCGGCACTCATCGGCGCGCTTGTGGGCCTTGGCAATCTTGCGCGCGGCAGCGAGCTCATCGTGATCCGCGCGGCCGGGGTATCGATCGCGCGGGTCGCGCTCGCCGCGGCGGGCGCGGGCTGCATCCTGTTCGCGGGCGGTGCGCTCTTGGGCGAGGTGCTCGCACCGCCGCTCGAGGCCTACGCCGACGAGGTGAAGACCTTTGCGAAGTTCGACAAGTACAGCTTCGCGGGGCGCGCTGGAATCTGGGTGAAGGACGGTGACCGGATCGTCAGCATCGCCCAGCAGTCCTCCGACAGCAGTTTCGGCGGCATCTACGTGTACAGCGTGAGCGACGGCGCCGACGGCCACCAGCGACTCGCGGCGCTCGCGCACGCGGACAGCGCGCAGCTGGTGTCCGGCCAGAAGTGGCGCCTCAAAAACTACGCCGATTCGCTCCTCGGCGACGAGGGCGTCGCGACGCGCCATCTGCCCGTGTTCGACGTCGAGAGCGAGGTGAGCCCCGAGTTCCTCGGCATCGCGGTCGTCAACCCGGGCGAACTGCCGATCCGCGGGCTGTACCGCTACGTTCAGCACTTGAAGGCGAACGGCCTCGAGACCCGTTCGTGGGAGGTCGCGCTGTGGTCGCGGATCGCGCGCAGCCTGTCGACGATCCTGATGTGCATGCTGGCGGTGCCGTTCGTGTTCGGGCCGCTGCGCTCGGCGGGCGCAGGCTCGCGTACCGTGATCGGCATCGTGGTCGGCGTCGTCTACTTCCTGATCAACCGCCTGCTCGAGAACAGCGGCGACGTCTACGACCTCAACCCGCTGCTCGTCGCGTGGTTGCCGGCGGCGGTGCTCGCGGCCCTGACCGGCGTCGCGATCGCCCGCGCGCGCTAGGCGCGGCCCGGCGGCACGCGCACCACCGAGGTGCGCGACGCGAGGTCGTGCAGCGTGCCCCGGCCGGTGAGCACGTGCCAGGCGTAGCTCAGGCAAAGCGGTGCGGCGCAGGCAAGCACCACCCACGCGCCGCCGCGGCGCGCGATCAAAAGCGCGAGGCCCGCGGTCGCGAGCAGGTGGAGCGGCGCAGCGATGGCGAGTCGCAGTGCCGCGTGCCGGAGGTCGGGGACTGCGCCCGCCGCCGTCTCGAGGCGGATGCCCCAGGCCTTCATGCCGAGCGTCTGGCCGCGCCGCGTCCATGCGCTTGCGAAGTAGCCGCCGATGCAGAGTGCCAACAGCGCGCAGTACAGGTACTCGAAGCCACCGACCCGCGCGCCGGTGATTGCCTCGCCGTGCGTGAAGATGAGCGCCAGCGCCGTGACCGCCATCAGCACCGCGAGCAACAGCAGCCCGTCGTAGAGCGCCGCGGCGAGCCGTCGCAACGTGCCCGCGCGGGGATGGGCCACCTCAGTGTCTCAGGAGCTCGTGGCGTGGCCGGAAGATGGCATCGAAGCGGTAGGCCGGCAGCCGGTACTCGTGGCCGGCAGTGGTCGCGGTAATGGCGGCAGCCTCCTTGCCGACCAGCGCCGCATTCGGCGCATCGGCCGGTGCGCCCGCCTGGAAGCGCGCGGCGATGGCCGGATCAAACCGCGCCGCGACGCTGAGCCAGTGCGCCGAGCCAGGCGCGCCTCCGCCGGTCGCGGTGACCGTGACGACGAGGCCGTCGTAGCACTCGACCACGGTACGGTTGAGTTTTTCGCCGTCCGCCGGCGGCGTCGTTGCGCGCACCTCGTCGAACTCGAGATTGCCGAAGGCGCTCGCCGCGGAATCCGCGGCACCGGCGTTGGTGAGCTCCGCGCCGTGCGGCAGGTTCGGTACGTCGAAATGCACGGCCGCGCGGACGTTGCGGGTCGCGGCCCACGCGGGCTCGCCGCCGCGTTCGACGCGCACGGCGGCAACGCGCGCGGCGCTGAGGTCCAGGAAGCCGCGCGCCAGCCATTCGCGCGGCGCGCGCGCGACGTCCATGCCCGGGCGCACCTCGAAGGACTGCGCCGCGCCCGGCTGGCGTACGAAGCTGCCTTGCGTGCCGGCGGTGCGGCCGAGAATCAGCGCGGTCGGCGCCGCGAGGCCCTCGAGCTCAAGTCGGATCGAGTGGGCGCCCGGGGCCGCGGGATCCTCGACGCCGAGCGCGGCGTAGTGCGCGGGATCCGCGGTCTTCGCCTCCACCACGTGCAGATCGCCGAGCGCGACCAGCAGGCGTCGCACGCGCGGCGCATCGGCGGCGTAGGCCGACTCCCTGACCTGCCAGCGGTCCTGGCTGCGCTCGAGCGTCACGAGCGGCGCGTTGCCGGCGCCGACGATGCGAATCCGGGAAACCGCGTCGAGCTGACTCGCGAGCCCCGGCAGCACCGCGGTGCCGACGGCGCCATCGTGCAGCGGCGCACGCGGATGGCCGCGCCAGAACGCGGCGCCTGCGACCAGCGCCGCGAGCGCGATCAGGATCGCGAGCCGTCGCGAATTCACGCCCGCGCCCCGCGTCGCCGCCGCCGTGCCCAGAGCACGATCAGCGTCACGAGCGACAAGAGCACCGGCACCGCCGCGATGTTGATCACCTTGAGCACGGTACCCAGGTGCTCGATTTCCTGGTCGAGCCCGCGCCTGACGCCGCGCAGTTCCTTGCGGATCCGCAGCCGCTCGTTCTGGAAGCGCTCCAGTTCGTGTCCCTGTTCCGGCGTCAGCACCAGCGATGAACGGTCGGCGCGGTGGGTCTGCAGGTCCGCGAGCTTGCGCTCGGTCGTCGCGAGCTCGCGCTCGAGGTCGACCTCGGTCGCCCGCAGCCGCTCATCCGCGCGCGCGCGCAGCTTCTCGACCCGGGTGAAGGGCCGCGAGAAACTTGCCCGTCCGCGGATGCCGATCAGGTCGGCGCTGCCGGTGAGGTTGTCGAGCGCGTTCAGCACGAAGTCGCCGTTGCTGGCCCACGGTTCGACGTATTGCTGCGCGCCCTGGCCACTGGCGCGCACCCACAGCATGTCCGACAGGTAGTCGGTGTCGGCGACCACCACGACGTTGCCGGGCTCGGTCGCGCGGGCAAGGTGCGGATGCGCGGGCGTCACGCCCGCGGGCGGACCGGCCGGGTAGGCGCTCGGGAACAGGCCGGAGATCCGCGCGGCGACGACGTAGCTCTTGCCGGTTGGCACGAATCCCTGGCGCAGGCTGTCGGGGGTCGCGCCGAACCGCAGCCGGTCGACCGGGATCGGCGCCGCCTGCAGGCCGGAGGTCACGAGGGGCTCGAAGCGGATGCCCGGCACCGCGCGGGCGACCAGGAACCCCGGGGTACCGAAGTTGATGGTGTCGAGGCCGGCGGTGATCACGTCGCGCTTGGCGAGGTTCTCGGGGCCAAAGCCCGCGAAACCGAGGTGGCGCACCGGGTCGCCGCCGTTGCGGTTGCCGACCAGGAGCGCGTGCTCGAGGTCGCCGAAGGTCTGGTGCGGATCGAAGCCCACGCCCCACGCCGCCAGCATCGGCTCGAGCGTCGAGCTCTTGTCGCTGCCGGCCTCGCCCGCGCCACCGGCCTCGGCGCTGCTGTCGAACTGCGCATCGGGATCGACGGACAGCAGCACGTGGCCGCCGCCGACCACGAACTGGTCGATGGCGTAGTCGAGCGCCGGCGACAGTCCCTTGGGATGCACGATGACGAGCGCATCGAGCCCCGCGGGAATCTCACTCGCCGACGGCGCGATCCGCTTCACGTCGAAGAGCTCGGCGAGCTCGGCTTCGACGACCCACGGCGGGCGGGCGCCGCCGCCGCTCGGATCGAAGCTGCCGGTCATCGGCAGGGTGGTGAGGAGCCCGACGAGCTTGCGCTTCGACTCCGCGAGCTGGTGGATCACGCGGGCCACGTCGTACTCGAGGAACTCCTCCTTCTGCGGCTGGAAGAACTCGATGACCGCGCGGCCGTCGGTCGAGTTGGTCGCCGCGAGCCCGAACCAGATCGAGTCGCCACCGTTGCCGACCGGCACGGCCTTGAGGCCGAATTCCGTCGCGCGATCGTCGTCCTCGGAGTACGGCTGTGGATCGATCACGTGCAACCGGATCTTGCCGCCCGAGCGCGCCGCCAGCTCCTCGAGGAGCTCGCGCACGCGCACCGCATAGGCGCGCAGCGGCGGCGCCGCCGCGGAGGCCGCTTGTGAGAAATAGAAGTAAAGGTTTATCGGTTCCTTGAGCGTCCCGACCAGGCGCTCGGTGCCGGGCGCGAGCGTGTAGAGACGGTTCTCGGTGAGATCGAGGCGCGCGCCGCGCAGCGTCGCGCTGCTTAGTACGGTGAGGCCGATGAAGAGGGCGGCGAGGGCGAGGAAGGTCGCGATGCCAACGGTTCGTTTGCTGAAGGGGGTCACGGCGAGTCGGCCTTGCGCAGCTCGAGCACCAGCGTCGTCGCATACAGCCACGCCGCGATGGTCATGCCGAAATAGAGGATGTCCCTGAGGTCAATGACGCCCTTCGAGATCGCCTGGAAGTGCGTGAGGAAGCTGAGCGAGGCGATCGCATCGAGGATCGCGGGCGGCGCCCAGCCGCGAAAGGCGTCGAGCACCAGCGGAAATCCCGCGAGCAGCAGCAGGAAGCAGACGACGACGGTCAGGATGAAGGCGATGACCTGGCTGCGCGTTGCCGCGGACAGGCAGCTGCCGACACTGAGGAAACCGCCGGCCATCAGCAGGCTCCCCAGGTAACCCGCGACGATCGCACCGTTGTCGGGCGCTCCCAGGTAATTCACCGTGATCCACACCGGAAAAGTCAGGGCGAGCGCGAGGCCGATGAAGCTGAGGCCCGCCAGGAACTTGCCGGCGACCGCGACCCCCGGCCGCACCGGCAGCGTCAGCAGGAGCTCGATGCTGCCACTGCGACGCTCCTCCGCCCAGAGGCGCATCGCGACCGCGGGCACCAGGAACAGGTACAGCCACGGCAGGAAGCTGAAGAAGGGTGCGAGGTCCGCCTGGCCGCGCTCGTAGAAGCCGCCGAGCGAGAACGTGAACGCGCCCGCGAGCAGCAGGAAGATGACGATGAACACATACGCGAGCGGCGTCGCGAAGTAACTCGCGAGCTCGCGGCGATAGATTGCGCCGAGGCCGTTCACGGTGCGACCTCGCTGGTCGTGACGCTGCGAAAGACCTCGTCGAGCCGCCCCGCCTCAAGGCGCAGCTCGTGAAGGTTCCAGGCATCACGCCCCGCGAGCTCGCTGATCGCGGCGAGCGGCTGCTGGCCGGGCTCGGCGAGCGCGGTCAGCTGGCCGGGCCGCGCGCCCGCCTCGACGCCGGCGACCCCGGCGACCGCGCGCAGTGCAAGCTCGATGCGCGCGGCCTCGGCGGGCTCGGCGAGCGTGATAGTGACCGCGTTGTGGTAGCGCGAACGCTCCTCGAGTGCCGCGGGCGTGTCGTCCGCGAGCAGCCGGCCGCGGGCGATGATGATCGCGCGCGTGCAGACCGCGTCGACCTCCTCGAGGATGTGCGTCGAAATCACGATGGTCTTGCCAGGCGCCATCTCGCGGATCAGCGAGCGCACCTCGTGCTTCTGGTTGGGATCGAGGCCGTCGGTCGGCTCGTCGAGGACCAGCACCGGCGGATCGTGCAGGATCGCCTGCGCGAGGCCGACGCGGCGCTTGAAGCCCTTCGACAGCGTCTCGATGGTCTGGTCGAGCACCGGTCCCAGCCCCAGGCGTGCGACGGTGTCCTCGATCCGCCGCGCGCGGTGTTCGCCTTCGAGGCGACGCACGTCGGCGATGAAGCCGAGGAAGGAACGTGGCGTCATCTCGGGCCAGCTGGGCGCGCCCTCGGGCAGGTAGCCGAGCGCGCGCCGCGCGGCCTGCGGCTCGCGTGCGACGTCGTGGCCGAGCACGGCGGCGCTGCCGGAGGTCGGCGCGATGAATCCGGCGATGATGCGCATCGTCGTCGATTTCCCGGCGCCGTTGGGCCCCAGGAAGCCGAGGATCTCGCCCGCGCCGACGCGGAAGCTCAAATCCTGCACGGCGGTCACCTGGCCGTAGACTTTGTTGAGGCTTTTGACTTCGATCATACGACTGCGTGTGACTCTTCTTGAGGCGGCCGAGTTCCCGACTCGGGAGCGGGGCCGCGATTCTGCGCAACGCGAAGCGCCGACGCAATGCTTCGCGCATCGCCGTCGTCGGGGTGCCGCGCGCCGAGGCGCTACGTCGTGCATGATCAGGCGCTTGCGCCGGAGCCCCGCATGCAGCCCGCTTCACCCCCGCCCGTCGAGACCGCGCTCGCCGCGTCCGGCCGCGGACAGCTGGTCTGGGACCTGCCCGTGCGCCTCAGCCACTGGGGCCTCGTGCTCGCGGTCGCCGGCTCCTTCGCGACGCACTACGCGGGACCGGCCGCATTCGAATGGCACGTGCGCGCAGGCTACGCGACGCTGACGCTCGCCGCGTTTCGGGTCGCGTGGGGATTCGTCGGCACGCGCCACGCACGCTTCGTTGAGTTCCTGCGCGGGCCGCGCGCGGTGTTTGCGCGGGCCGGAGCGCGCGAGGTGCACACACCGCTCGGCGGGTGGATGGCGGTGCTGCTGCTCACGCTGCTGCTCGCACAGGCTGCGACCGGACTGTTCTCGAACGACGAAGTGCTGGACTCCGGTCCGCTCGCCGGCTGGACCCGCCTCGCGACCAGCAACCGGTTGAGCGACTGGCACGGTCTGATCGCGAACGTGCTGCTGGCGGCGCTCGCGCTACACGTCGGCGCTGCGCTGTTCTATCGATTGCGGCGCCGGGACGACCGCATGGTGCCGCTCCTGACCGGCTACCGGCGCGATCTCGCGCCAGGCGCCGCGATCGGCAGCCACGAGCTGCGACGCGCGCTCATCGTCCTCTGCGTCCTGGTCGCGCTGTTGTGCACGATCCTTTGGAACGCGCCGCCGCCGCTCGACCTCGCGCCGTGAGCGAACTCAGTGCTCGTCCTTCTGCTTGAACTTCTTGTGGCATTCGTGGCAGGTGTCCTCAAGCTCCTGGAACGCGGGCCTGATCGCGGCCAGCTCACCGCCGTTGGCGGCGTTGGCGAGCGCGACGCTGCGGGTCCCGAGTTTCTGCAGCAGCCCCTCGAACGTTGCGCGATCGCTCCACACCGTTTCCCGGGCGAGCGTGTGACCCGCGATGTAGGAGCCGGGCGGAAAACCCTCGAGCAGCATCGGCACGAGCGCCGCGACCCGCTGCGCGCGCATGGAGAAGGCGGCGGGGTCGTAGGCGGTCCGACCCTTGATCACATCGGCCATCGCGATGACGTTCCACTCGATCACGTGATAGACCGAGTGCCGGTAGTGGATCGCGCGCTCGGCCGCATCGCGGGGATCGGCCGCGGCGGGGATCGCGAGGGTGGCGAGTGCGAGGAGCGCGGCGCACGGGGCACGCGCGCGATGACGGCGTTCGGACATGGAGCTACCTGCCGGGGTGAAGGCGCGATCGAGCGCCCGGGACAGCCTACGCAACGGCGCAGTCGCTGCCAATCAAGCGGCGGCTCGAGACTCACTCGGCCGAAGCACGCTCGATCTCGGCCTTGTGGGTGCGAAGTATCTTGCGCACTTCGACGACGCCGGGGCGGTCGGCGATGCGGGCGATCGCTTCGGCAAGTTCGTGCCACTCGCGACCCCACTTGATGAGCCGAACCGCGTCGACCACGACCTGGGCGTCGACACCCTCGGGCGGCGGCGGCTTTGCCTTGTGCGCGCCGCTGCGGTTCTCGCGTTTGATTGCGCGCGGCGGCGGCGGGGCCGCTGCCGGGGTTGGCGTCGGCGTCGGCCGGCTCGGCGGGGCGGGCTCGGTTGCGGGCGGGCCGAGAGCCGCGGGCGGCGGCGCGGCGGCCGGAAGCTTGAGTACCGGCACGGTCAGCGTCGGCACGACCGGGGGTGCCGTGCGCACGGGATCGGCCGGTGAGGGCGGGCTCGAGGGCGGGG
>JANXZZ010000322.1 GCA_025355245.1 Pseudomonadota bacterium
GAAAGGCGCTTTGCTGAAGGACCCCAAGGGCATCCTCATCCAGCAAACCAAGAATGTGCAGGCCGCAAGGCAAATCCGGTTTGCTTCTCTTGCAGATATCAACGAGCAAAGAGCGGCGGTCAAGGCCTATCTAAGGGAGGCCATTACGGTTGAGAAATCCGGCGCCAAGGTGAAGATGAAGAGCGCGGCACAATTTGATGTGCCGGAGGAATTTCAAAAGCAATTGGATGATGACCCAAAACTAGCCGAAGCCTTTCATGCGCTCACCCCAGGAAGGCAGAAGGGGTATTTGCTGCATTTCGCCGGAGCAAAGCAATCGGCGACTCGCGTCGCGCGCGTGGAGAAACATGTGCCGCGGATATTGAGAGGTCTCGGACTCGATCATTGAGCCCGCGAGGTGCGAAATACTGGCCCAAGGCAGATCAGCATGCCGCAATTCCGCAAAGTCCGGTCTGGGTCATCACCCGGCACGACTGGCTCCGCTCCCGGCTGGAACCTCCGAGCAAACGGCCGCGGTCGTCATGCGGCAATGAATCCAGCGAGTTTCAGCGCCTTCCCGTCGAATGTCGCTGTGGCTCGGCAGCCCAGTCGGCGGTTGCGCGCGTTGATCAGGCAGTCAGCGAAGTCCGCCATCGAGTCCTTCCACGAGTAGATAGCGTGCTCGACGCAGGGTTCATCTTCGAAGGCGAGCTCTGAAGCCTCCAAGAGCGCGGAAAACGCCGCAATGATGTCGGGCTTTGCCAATTCGTATCGGCTGCGCAGGACCCACTCCGTTTCCAGCATCACTAGCAGACTCACGATGACCGGCTCGCCGGCGCTGACCTCGCGATTGAACGATCGCGGCGCCTTTTCATACTGTGACTGGTCGTCACGGACCAAGTACCGGACGAGCACGTTGGTATCGACGCCGAGCATCAGCGCGACAAGAGATCGATACGCACGGCCTTCCGGCCCTTCTTATGCAGAAGTCCGGCCAGATCTGAGACGTGCTTGTTCGTCACTCGCAGTACTACGACGCCGTCCGGCATGAGCGTGAACGTCATTCTGTCTCCAGCCTTCATGCCAAGACTGTCGCGAATGGGCTTCGGAATCGTCGTCTGCCCTTTGCTCGTCAACGTTGCATCGGTGCCAATCTCGATCTCCTATCTCCTTACCAAATCAAGCATAGTAAGGAATCCAAGAATGCGCGACAACGAAGCAGTAACGACACTGTGGCGGCGCGAGGGCGGCCCGCGAAGGCATCTCGCGTGCCGCAAAACATCCTTTCATCGCGTCCCGTTCGGGTCAATTTCCACCGGTCACGGGTTCGAGGCGCCTTCTCGGTAGCGGACGTTGAATAGCCGTAGCACAATTGCCACGGTTGGGCGCCGTGCGCAGCCGACCGTGCGTTCGTATCGGCTGGCACATGTGTCTCTTAAACGACGGTTCGCGCCGCAGGCGCGAATATCAAGGACGGGGCCTGATGGAAACAACAGAGATTCCCACACTGTATGACTGGGCAGGTGGCATTGAAGGGCTCGAGAACCTCTTCAAGACGTTCTATGAGCGAGTTCCCTCCGACCCCATTCTCGCGCCCGTATTTGCGAAGATGTCGTCAGAGCACTTTCAAACCGTTGCTCACTTTGTCGCCGAAGTCTTGGGTGGCCCCGCCCTGTACAGCGAGGACGGGATACATGGGCACTCAACGATGGTTGCGAAACACCTCGGTCGTCACTTAACCAATGAGCAGCGCAAGCATTGGATGGCGCTGTTGCTCGATACCGCTGATCAACTCAAACTGCCGGATGACCCGGAGTTCCGGTCAGCATTGGTTGGGTATTTGGAATGGGGCTCGCGACTGGCCGTCGTCAATTCCGCCGCCACGGAAAATCCCATTGATGCGAATGCATCCATGCCCAAGTGGGGATGGGGCGAGACGAAGGGGCCGTATCGGCCCTAATTCATTTGCCGCGTTCCGGTCCGCCGAATTCGCGTCGCACGGTTACGGCGGCGCAGGCTTTCGTCTGTGAACGTCGGTGGATCGGTAGTGACGCATTTCTGCGATCTCCCGCATGAACCCGCGAATGGCTTCCAGAAAGGCCGTGAGATGCGGACCTTGCGGAATGCCTGTATGTGAGCCTCCGTGGAAAGCCACTCGAATCGAAGGCGGCAGACCGCCGCTACACGCCCGCTTGCTACCTTCTCGGCTCATAACGCATCGCGACCGCCCCCGAGCCAAACTCCAGCCGGCTCACGTGCTTCAGGTCGACACGTTTCGATAGCCCCGCGAACAGCATCGGCCCGTGACCCACCAGGCTGGGGTGCACCACGAACTCGTACTCATCGATCAACCCCAACTCCGCCAACGCCAGCGGGAGCTTCACGCCTCCCACGAGCAGGCCTTTACCCGACGCCCGCTTCAGCTGGGGAACGGCCTTCGCCAGATCCCCGCGCACGAGCTCCGCGTTCCAGTCGACCCGGTCCCGAGTGCTCGACACGACGTACTTCTTTGCCGCGTCGATCGTCCTGGCGAAAGGTTCCATCCAATCGGGCCTCGCTCCCGGCCGTGCCGACGGCCGAAACGCTGCCTCCATCATTTCGTAGGTCACCCGACCAAAGAGGAGAGCATCGGCCTGGTCGAGGTTTTTCACCGCGTGGCGATGTAAGTCTTCGCCAGGGAGAATTGCACGATGATCACAGCAACCGTCTAAAGTGATGTTGATGGAATACCGAAGAGGTCGCATTGCCAAGGAGTATCGGCTACGGGGTAGACCAACAAGTTAGCCAAGATCGATATTGCATTGCGCGGAAGCGGACGGTCATGATCCGCAGCGTCAGGTCATGATGGGTCATTCAGCGACCTGAGTCGTGTGCCGCCAGCGGTCGCCAAGACGGACAATCGGAATTTCCTGAATGGCCTGCGGATCGACGAGCGCGCGGTCGCCGCGGATCAACAAAGCACAGTCGCCGGCGACTGCTGTTTCCAGCACCGGCACGTCCCGGGAGTCTGTGCACCGGCCTGGCGGTAGTCGGCGGGCGACACAACGACTGCTGCGCGGCGCAGAAAAGCGGCGACCTGATCAGCTTCGCACTTGACTGCACTCGTTGACAGCGGTCGTCCGAGGTTCGGAATTCAGTGCCGGAGAGCGGCCGCTCGAGGCGGACGAGCCCCGCGCCCACGTCATCGACCGGGCGCGTTAGCTGCGATTCGACTCACCGCCGTTCGCCGCCACCCAGCGACTCATCGTGCTCATCAAGCGCGGGCCCGACGGGCAACGCCCGATCCGACACCGAGGCGAATCTAGTCGCCGGGTTTTGCCTAGAGTCCATGGTATTCGAGCAAAGGGCCAAATTCAGGCGGCCCGCCGTAGAAGGCGCGAAACAGCGTCAGGGGCTCGGCCGTGCGGCCGCGGGACAGAACGTGACTGCGCAAATATTCGCCGTTTGCGCGCGTGAGGCCGCCGTGGGCATGAAACCACTGCCCAGTATCGCGCGCCAGCACCTCGCTCCACAGATACGCGTAGTAGCCACCCGAATAGTCGCTGTCGTCGGGTGAGAAGATGTGCGAGAAATACGACGAGTGGTAGCGCGGCGGCACCGGCGCATAGTCGAGTCCGCTCGCCGTGAGTGCCGCCCGCTCGAAAGCGGGGACTTGCGCAGGCGCCGGCGTCGAGGCCACCGTGACTTGGTGCCATGCCAGATCGAGAAGTGTCGCCTCGAGATACTCGATCGTGGCATAGCCTTGATTGAATTTCTGCGCCGCTATGACCTGTTCTAGCAGCGCCGCTGGCATCGGCTCGCCGGTCTTGAAGTGGCGCGCGTAGTGGGCGACGACTGCCGGCTCGCGCGCCCACATCTCGTTGTACTGCGAGGGGTACTCGGCGAAGTCGTTCGGGACCTGGGTGCCGGCCAGGAGCGGGTAGCGCACGTCCGAGAGCATGTCGTGTAACGCGTGCCCGAACTCGTGGAACATCGTCGTTACTTCGTCGAAAGTGAGCAGCACCGGCTGTCCGGGCAGCGGCTTGTCAATGTTCAGGTGATTGGCGACCACGGCCTTGTGGTGCAGCAGCCCCGACTGATTCACGTAGGTCGAGTCCCACCCGCCGCCCTGCTTGTTGTCGCGGGCGAAGTAGTCGGCAAGGAACAGTGCCAGCGGATTGCCGTCGGCATCGGAGACCTCGAACACGCGCACGTCCGGGTTATAGACCGGCAGGTCGTGGCGCTCCTGGAAAGTCAGTCCGTACAGCTCGTGCGCGGCGTAGAACACGCCGTCCTGCAGCACGTGCTCGAGCTCGAAGTAAGGGGCGACGCTCGCCTGATCGAAGTCGTAGCGCGCTTTGCGCACTTGCTGCGAGTAGTAGAACCAGTCCCAGGGTTGCAGCGCGAACGGCGTAGTGCCGGCAGCAGTCGCCTGCATGTCGATCAGCTTCTGCATGTCCGCCGCCTCGGCTCGCGCCCGCGCCAGGGCCGCCGGTGCGATCTGCTCGACCATGCCGCGAGCCGCGGCCGGTGTCCCTGCGGATTCGTCCTCAAGCTGATAGGCGGCATGGCTCGCGTAGCCAAGGAGCGCGGCGCGCTCGGCACGCATTCTTACAATCTGCGCGATTACCGCAGTATTGTCTGCCGTACCGTAGGTGGCTCGGTTGATCGAGGCGCGGTAAATGCGCTCGCGTAGGCCGCGACTGCTCAGGTTGGTCAGCACCTGCTGATTGGTTGTGTTCTGCAGCGTGATGAGCCACTTGCCCTGCAGCTCACGGGCGGACGCGGCCGCGGCGGCCGCGCCGATCTCCTCGGCTGACAGTCCATCGAGTTCAGCCACGGAGTCGACCGCGACCGCGCCGTCTCGGGTGGCTTTGAGCAGGTTTTGGCGGAAGCGGGTGGTGAGTGAGGCGATTTGCGCATTGAGCTGCCGCAGCCGCGCCTTCTGGGGCGAGCGCAGCAGCGCGCCGGCGCGCGTGAAGATTGCGCGATAGCGCCGCAGCAACTGCGCCGATTCGGCGTCCAGGTTAAGTCCCGCGCGCTCGCGATATAGCCGGTCGATACGCGCCCAAAGCGCCGCATTCAGCTGAATCGCATCGCGATGGGCGGCGAGCCGCGGCGCAATCTCGGCGTCGATCTGAGAAATCCGCGGATCGCTGTTGCAGTCCCTGAGGTTAAAGAACGTCTGCTGAACGCGCGCCAGCATCTGACCGCTGCGCTCGAGCGCAACGATCGTGTTCTCGAAGGTGGCGGGCTGCGGCTCAGCGGCGATCGCGGCAACCTCGCGCAGCTGCGTCGCCATGCCCGCTGTAAACGCCGGCAGGTAGTCGTCGTCGTGGATTCGGTCGAACGGCGGGGCCTCGAATGGCAACGTACTCGGGTGCGCAAACGGGAGCGCGGCTATCGAGTTAGTGCCTTCACCGCGCGGTGCCGCGACGGTCGTGGAAACGAAGCCGGCTGCGATCACGCACACGCAGACAATCCTCATAAGGTCTCCTCGGACGCAATTGACGCAGCCACCGAGCCGCCCGATTGTGTAAGCAGAGCAGTCCTGCGAACGAACCACGTGACGTGATCTCGGCCAATAGGGACGAGCGCATCGGCAGGTCACATACCGCTCGCCGGCAAATTGCGGCCGGCGCCGGCGGCCGCCCTCTGCAGGTTAGGGTGTCGTCGAGAAGAACCCGCCGATGCTCGCCTTGCCCAACACGTGCCCGCTCGCTCCGGCCGTCGCGAGTGCTTCTAGCACCGTCTCAGAGTTTTGCGGAAAATTCCCGAGTGACGTCAGATGCAGGTACTTATCCAAAGCGTAGACGGTAAATACGTAGTGGTGCGCGTCAGGCGCCACGCCGGCGGGGGGGCAGGGTCCTTCGTAGCCGTTGCTGCCAAAGTCATTGTTCACTTGAGACCCGTACGGGCTGCCGGTAGCCCCCGCGCCCGCGGGCAGAATCGTTGCGTCAGCCGGGATGTTGTAGATCCCCCAGTGGGTAAAAGAGGCCGTTTCATCGAATGCGACCACGACGAAGCTGCGGGTTCCGTCGGGCGCGTTCTGCCACTCCAGCTCCGGTGAGGAGTTTCCGCCTGCGCTGCCGTCCGCCGTGCACACGTTCACGCCGTTGACTGGGAAATTGTCTGCCATGCTGATCGGCAGCGTGGCGCCCCCCTTAAAAGTGCTGCTCCTGATGCGGAACTCGCCATCGTGTGCGCTTGCCGCACCGACCAGAATTACGAACAGCGAGCACGCGGCGAGAGACGCGCACGCATGCCGTTCGGACTTGGTACTCGCGCGGATCTGCAGGCCAGAATCCCTCCCTGCGGAGAACTGGCGTCGTGTGTATCTCATGAGCTTCTCTCCTTGGTGTTGAGCTACCGACAGTTCCGACTAGACTTTAGTCCTCGGTGCGCGATCTGCGCAATCAGGCGCACTTGTGAAATCGGCTGCAGGGTCCGGGGTTGGTGCAGTGCGATCTGTTCGCGGCCGCGATCACTCGTCGTATTGGAGCACGGCGTCGACTCACTTCGGTGCGGAGACTAGCGCTGAACGGATCAGGCCGCGCGTGCGTCCTCTGCTCCGTGGCGCTCGCGCGATCCAAGAAGAATATTGTCGACCCCAGTCGCGGGACGTTGGCGTTTCGGTGCGATTGCGAAAGCGACAGCGCCGGCTTGTCCTCGTGCGACGGCTCGATTCGAGCTCCCGACCGTCGCAATGGAACAGCATCCTAAGAACAGAAAAGCGATCGGCCGACTCGTCGCAGTATTGAAACGAACGCCTGCCGGCGATCCCGAGTCCTGCATGCACGCCGCTCGCGGCAAGTTGCCTCGCTGGATTTGGTGCGGATAAGCTGGGATCCACGATTGGGCAGCGCGCCGCAGCGACAGGGAAATGTAAGCGATGGCAGTGTTGGGTTATTGCTGTGTTGGATCGAACGGATTGGAGCAGGCAAAGATTTTCTACGACGCCCTGTTGGGCTCCGCCGAGATCTCCCCGATGTTCGAGCACCCCTCTGGCGGCCGGGTCTACGGCAAGGATGGCAATCACTGCTTCGTGGTACTCGGCCCCTACGACGGGATGCCGGCGACGGTCGGGAATGGGGCGATGTCCGGCTTCCGCTTCGAGACGCGCGCGGAAGTCGACGCCTTCTACGCGAAAGCCCGGGCACTCGGCGGCACGGACGAGAGGGCTCCCGGGGAACGCGCGCCGAAATTCCACATGTCCTACTTTCGGGATCTCGACGGCAACAAGCTGTGCGCGTACTGCACGGCGTGATCCGCGTTTATTGAAGGCCGCCGCGTGGCAAACCGCGCAAGGACCGCCGCCGGCCAAAGCCCGGTTTTGAGTCAACTGCGCCGTGAGACGTCGCTCAGTCGCGAGCGCCAGGGTGCTTGTGGCGACTCCGGAGCGCGTCTGCACCAATCGAGGCTCACGGCCCCTTTGCATACGCCCGGTTGTGGCCCGAGACCGCGGGAATCCGCTCGCTTAGGCGCGGTTCATCCGCTCGACACGAACGCACTCAGCGCGCACGCGTCCCTGGGCGCAGGCCCGACCCGACGTGGGGAGGGCGACGAGTGCGCAACCTGTTGATTCCAGGATCCGGAGGGCGGGCCTGCTTGAGCCCGAATCGCCCCGTCGCCCGCGTCTGCCGAGGGCCGTTCGGCTCTCGCGGCCTCGTTACGTGGGCAGGTTCAGGAGTCCTGCGATTCTTGGCCAGCGGTGGCTCGCTCGGAGTTCCTTCGATGCCACGAAGCGAAGATACATCATCATCGGGAAGTCACGTTCCGCGAGAGCCTTCTCAACCCAGTCCGCGCCCCGTTCGACGTCACCGCAGAGCAGAAAGTAAAGGGCTTGGACGCGCGCATCGCCAAGCGCTCCATTGGCGCCGAGCTGCCCGATGAGTTGCTGCGATTCGGCTATGTCGCCGTTGCGCCTGAGCAGTGCCGCAAGCACGCAGGTCGCATCGGGATACCAGGGTGCGGTCGAGTTAGCGCGCCGCGCGATAACGATCGCCTGGACAAGATCGCCTCCGTGCGCGCAGATCATCGCCATCGACACCATTGCCACGACCTGGTGCTCATCGAGCTCCAGGACTCTGCGCAATTGCTCGAGGGCCTCGTTCTCCCGCCCCGCCGCCTGCAGGTAGGCATGCAGATTCATCCGCGGCCACACGTCTAGAGGGTCCGCCTCGATCGCGTGCCGGACAAGCTCGATCGCAAGCTCCGCGTTGCCGCGCAAGAACTGAAATGCCGCATAAATCGGCCGATTGAGTGCGAAACTCGCCTGCTTCGCCATCGGAAAGTCGAAGTGACGTTCGGCCACCGCCCAATCGAGGTCGTAAACTGCAGCGAAAAAGCCCAGAAGCGCGTGCGCATCGGCGAGGGACGGATCGATTTCGAGGGCCCGGTTCGCGGCGGCACGCGCTGCGCGCGCGCCTTCGTGCGCCGGGCACCCCCCGAACATAGTGACGCTGAGCCAGTAGTATCCGAGCCCGACATGAGCGAGCGCGAACCCGGGATCAAGCGCGACCGCCTCGTCATAGTAACGGCGTGCCAGCTCGAGCGACTCCGGAGTGACTTTGGCGCCGAGATGCCGGGCCTTCAAGAACGCTTCGTAGGCGGGAAGCGTCGGCGCGTACCGTTGCGAGACTGCCGCGACCGAGAGCTTCATGCGCAAGGCGCCAACGATCGCTGCGGCGATATCGTCCTGCACGGCAAAGATGTCGCTCAGTTCGCGGTCGTAGCGCTCCGACCACAAATGCGTGCCGTCTTGCGCATGAATGAGCTGACCGGTGACGCGCAGGCGGTTGCCGGCACGGCGGACACTGCCTTCGAGTACGTGCGTGACGCCGAGCGCATTGGCGATTCCGCGGATGTCCTGCTCCTTGCCCCGAAAAGCGAATGCTGACGTCCGCGCGATCACCTTCAGGCCCGGGGTCTGCGCGAGCAGGATGATGATCTCCTCCGCCAGTCCGTCGGAGAAGAACTCCTGGTCCCGCTCCGCGCTCATATTCGCGAATGGCAGGATCGCGATGGACTTCGTGGCAGCATCCGTATCCGCATGCACTGGGGCGAGAGTTGCGACGGGAGCTTCCCCGCGGCGGACGGCTGGCGCACCGACCGCGGTGTTTGTCGCAGGCGCCATTGCGCGCGTCACCGCATCAACCAGCTTCGGCAACGCCGCCGGCACCCCGGACGCGCTCGCGTCGAGCCAGTGAGATGAGTTGAGAAAATACTCGAGCGCCGGCGGCATCGACACGCGGTCGATCCGCAACGACACGATGGGATGACGCTTCGAGACCGAGCGCTCGATCTCCCTGAGCACGTGAGGGGAGGCGGCCGCGTGTGCCGACAACACCACGAGGCACGCCGTCGCCGAGTCGATGGCGCGCACGATCGCCTCGGCGTAGAGCTCCCCGGGCACGACGTCCCGAGCGGCGATCCAGCACCCAAGACCGCTCCGTTCGAGGGCTTCGACGACCGAATTGGCGATGGCCGCATCGTGGGATGCGCAGCTGACGAACACCGCGTGGGGACGCGGTCCCGCCAGCTCCGCGCCGTCGCCTTCGGTCATTTCGGAAACTCCTCGCGCCAGTGGTGCGGGACGGTCAAGGTTGCGCTCCGAATTGGCAACTCCGCGGTTTCGTGGCGCCTGCGTCGCGCGAGTCAGAGCTGCGCGGTAAGCGTAAGCTCTTTGCTGCTGCGGTGAGGCTTGACAGCCGCCGGAGTGCCAGCAGCGACCCGATCGATCGCAACGGGCAGATCGGACGCGAGCGTAACGGGGTGACCGCCGAACTCGGCGACGATGTCACTGGCTTTGAGCCCCGTCTTGTCGGCGATCAAGCCCGGCGTGACCGCGAAGATCCCGACGCCGCCTAAGTTCGACGCGGACACGGCAGCTGCGCCGAATGCCGCGGGCAGGTGCGTAATGTAGCTGGCGCTTAGACACATAACCATCGCGCTCGCCGATTCAATCAGCAGCGGAATTCCGCTCTGTTTGGCATTGACGATGGACGCCTTCTTCCCTTGCTTCGCGCACGAGTCGTACGCGTCCTTCTCGACCATCTGCATCGCGCAGCCATCGAACATCAGCACGAGTAGCCCGAGTGCGCAATTACTCTTCGTGGCGTTCACGAGACCTCCCGTTGCCCGGCAACTATCCCGGCAGCCCCATTTTGGCGACGAGCGCCTGATAGCGCGGCTCGCCCCGCAGCGGAATCAGCCACCGGTCGCCCAGTATGTACACGAGTCCACCGTCGTGTTGCGCGTACGCGCGTTCGAGCCAGGTGAGCGCAAGGTCGCGCTGCCCCCGCCACGCGTAAACGTCGGCTATCTGGTACGCGAGCGATCGGCCACCGGCCTTGATGAAGTCGTCCAGCGCACGCTGGGACTCCGCAGCGTGGCCGAGCGAGAACTCGGCCATCGACTCGCCCATCTTGCGGATGACGACCGAGGTATCCTGGTACGCGGTCAGCGCCTGCGCCGGCCGTCCGGAGAGAAGTTCGACATCTCCAAGCAGCCACGCGCCGTACCCGTCGGGGCTTATGTCGTTGAGCGACTGCGCCGCATTCCGCGCAAGATCGAACTGGCCGTCATCGAGCAGCAGGCGCCCGAGCTGTCGGGTCGCGCGCACGTTGAGCGGTTCGCGTTCGCGGACCACACGAGTTGCAGCGATCGCTTCCGGCATTCGGCCCATCGTCGCGAGGAGCTGCGCCCGGCCGAGCGCCGCCGGCGCGTAGTTCGGGTCGAGCGACAGGGCCTTCTCGTAGTCGGCCTGCGCTTCGCGCCACCGATGGAAGTAGGTCTCGCGCAGCTCGGCGCGCGCCGCGTACCCTTCCGGTGACCCCGGTGCGAGCTCGATTGACTTGTCTGCTGCAACGGCGGCACGCTCGTAGGCGGCCGGTTCGGACGATGTCTGATCGGCGATGCGCCATTCCGCTTCGGCGAGGCCGCCGTAGGCAGCGGAGTAACCAGGATCGAGTGCGATCGCACGCTTGTAAGCCGCGAGCGCCCGGGCGTTCGTCTCCGGTAGATCCGTCGTTCGATATTGGTTGCCGAGCAGGTACTGCGCGTAGGCTTCGGGGTTCGCGGTCTGATGGCGACTCGCGAGTTCCTGGGTAGGAAGCAGTCGCGCTTTCAGCGCGTCGACCACCGCGCTCGCGATCTCGTCCTGGACCTTGAAGATGTCCTTCACGTCGCGGTCGTAGGTTTTCGACCACACGTGGTAGCCGTTGTCGGCGCGGATGAGCTGGGCGGTGACGCGAATGACTCCGCCCGCCTTGCGGACGCTCCCCTCGAGCACGTGCGCGACACGCAGCTGCTTGCCGATCGTCGCGACGTCCTCAGCCTTATCCTTGAAGTAGAAGGACGAGGTCCGCGCCGCGACGCTGAGATCGGGCACCTGCGCGAGGAGGTCGAGCAGTTCCTCGGAGAGCCCGTCGGAGAAGTATTGCTGGTCTTTCTTTTCGCTCAGGTCAATGAACGGCAGGACGGCGATCGACTTCTGCGGGATCGGGACCGGGGCCGCATCGCCAGCCACCGCCGGTGCGCCAGAGGCTTGAATTCCCGCTGTCGGCGGCTTCGAGGCGCCCAGTCGTTCGTACGCGAGGTAACCGACCGCGGCCGCCCCGGTCAGCACCGCGACCAGAGTCACGGCACCCTGTCTCCGTCGAACGTGACCCTCGCGGGGGGAAGCCGGGCGTGCTCCCGTCGTTGCAGAGTCCCGGGCAGCTCGCGCGGGCGATGCACCGCCCTGCGCGTCTGCACCGCCCAACAGCCTTGATAGCCGCTCGGTGAAGTCCGCGCGCACCTCGCCCAGCGGCAGGTGCGTCCATTGCACTGCGCGGAAGGCATCCGGCACCTTCGCATCGGCGTCGTGCGTCCCGTCGATGACGATCGGCACCAGGAACGGCTTTTCCTCGGCCATGTCGTAAGTGCGCTCAACCGCAAGCTTCCACTCGCGGCGAAAATACCCTTCGAGCCGTGCCTGGGAGTGCGTGGAGATGATCGGCAGGAACAAGGTGCAGTCGCGGATCTGGTGGCGGATCTTGCGGTCCCAGGCGTCGCCACCCCTCAGCTCGCTCTGGTCGAACCACACCTCGAGGCCGGCAGCCCGGAGTGCCTCGCAAATGCGACGGGCCGCCTCGGCGTCCTGCGAGGCGTAGCTCAGAAAGACCGCACGCTGCGACTCCGTCACGGCAGGGACGCGAGGGCGCAGGTGTCGGCCGCTGCGTTCGATTGACTGGTCACCGGGGGCCTTTGATCGGGATTGTTGTCCGCTCGGGAGGATGCAGGAGCGACCTTAAGTGCGCAACGGGGGATCGCCGACGGCGACGGCAGGCGCGGCTGCCCACTTTCTCTTCCGATCAGGCTTCGCTCAATGGCCGATGATTCGAAGCGCAATCGTCCGCCACCACGGGCTGAGGGAGAGACCGATCGCCGTCAGATTGTTCGCGAGTATCCACGCGACGCCGCCGAGGTACGCGCGGTGCAGGCGCCGGCGCGTGATCCAGTCGTAGACGCCAAGGCCGACGATCAGCAGGTCGTTTGCGCCGTAGAGTCCCGCGAGCAGGCCAAGTACGCCGTTGCCGAGGTGCTGAACCACGCTCCCGCCGACCCAGCGCGCGAAGCCCGCGTCGCTGATGTAGAGCGTCGCCAGCAGGATGAGCCGCTTGTGCGCGGCGGGGGCCGGTGGCGAAACGCGATCGCCGCGGTGACGAGCCCGGCAAACGCGAGGATGTCCTTCAGCTGCACGCTCAGGAACGCGGGATCGGCGCCCGGCTGGCCGAATTTCAGGCCGTCGACGATGATGGCGGTCGTCGGCCCGAGCACGACCATGGTGAGCGCGAGGAACGCGCCCGCAACCCCGAGCTTGCGATGGATCTCGACGCGCCGCGTGCGGATCAGCAGTACCTGCGTCGTAAGCAGCGCCAGCCAGCCGACGAAAGCGGCTGCGTGAAAATGCACGATGAGCGGGTAGGGCGCCGCGTGCGTCCTCAGGTGGACGACGATCTCGCCCCCGAATCCCATGCGGATGCCGGTCCAGATCAGCGCGACGTAGAAAAGAAAGAAGTTGCGGTCTGACTTGTTGTTGTTCTCGAACGCTACGTTCAAATCGACTCCCATTCCGCACGCCTGGGCGGCCACCATACCATCCCGCTGACTTCCGATCCCCGCCGCCCCGAGCGCGTGCGTTCGGTGGCCCACGACCGGGGGGTTCCTTGTAGCGGACGCGGGTGCAATCGTAGGATCCTTGGCGTCGCTTCGCGCGAGCCGTCGGCTGTGTCCCGCCGGAGCCGCCCGGGGCCGGTCCGCGTCGAGCCCAACAGCAAGGAATCGCCAACGTGAGACTCCCCTCTCGATCCACGGGCTCCGCGTCCGCTCCCGCACGCTCCGGGCGCCGCGGCTTTCTGCGGGCCGGCGCGCGGCTGCTCGCGGCATTTGTTGTCTCGGCGACGCCGTTCGCGCGCGCCCTCGGCAAGGCCGCGGCGAGTTCCGGGGCGGTGGCCGATCTCGCCGCGTTCCTCGAGCACTTCACCGATTCCGGCCCGAGCGACGGCCCCCAGGACCTCAGTGCTTCCGCGTTCGGGCGCAAGGAAGCGACTACCGCCCGCAAGCTCAAGCGGCTGCGGGCGATCGACCGCCATCGGCTGACGGCCGACGATCTCCTCAACTACCGCTTTGCGGAAAGCCTGCTGGCCGGCCACGGCATCGAGGAGGGGCGGAAGCTCTGGACCATGGACCCGCGCATCTACCTGCAGTTCTCAAGACTTTCGCAGCTCGTCGAGAATCCCGAGGCGACCGACGCCGACGCCGGCCGCGCGCTCGCCCTGCTGGAGGCGATCCCCGCGCAGCTCGCGGACGGCGAGCGAAATCTCAAGGTTCACGTCGCACGCTTTCGTGAGCTCGCGCTGTTCATGGCGCAAGGCGCGCACGCGATCCTCGAAGTCGGGGTGCCGGCGTTTGCCCCGCGGCATGCTGCGCGCCAGGGGGCGCTGCTCGCGGCGGGTGCGCGTGCACGCACCGCGCTCGTGGTGTACCAGGCGTTCCTGCGCGACCGGCTGCCGGGGATGCCCTTGGGCGACTACGCGCTCGGCAGGGCCGCCTACGACCGCATGCTCCGGGAGCAATACCTGCTTGACCACGATGCGGATTCTCTGTACGCCTATGGACGCGAGCAGTTCGACCTCACGGTGAAGGAACTGGAAGAGGTGGCGGCGAGCATCGACCCGACGAAGACCTGGAAGGAGCTCGCAGCCGAGAGCAAGAACATGGGGCCGGACCCCGGCCGCATGATCGAGGCCCACCAGGAATGGGTGGACAAAGCGAAGGCGCACCTACTCGCTAAAGCGATCATCCCGATTCCCTGGAAGGAGCGGGTCGAGGTCGTGCCGCGCGCGCAGTTTCTGCGAAAGACCAGCTACTACGGCAATTTCGAGGGCGCTCGCGGGCCCGATGCGGAGGGCGTCTGGGTCGGGCAATGGCAGATCAATCCCTACGAGACGGGCTGGGACGAGAAGACCCAGCGCGAGTACCTCACCGAGCACGACTGGGGCGTCATCATCGACACCGCGCCACACGAGACCTACGCCGGCCATCACGTGCAGGGCCTCTACCAGGCGCACAATCCCTACAAGCTGCGCCAGCAGTTCGGCATCGCGATCTTCGCGGAGGGCTGGGGGCTCTACAACGAAACCTTGATGCACGAGACCGGATTCTTCCCCAACGAGCGCATCCACCTGCGCCAGCTGCAGCTCAGACTGTGGCGCATCGCGCGCGTCATCTGGGACGTCGGCCTCAACACCGGCAAGCTCAGCTACGAGGAGTGCGTGACGCTGCTTGCGGATGGTGTTGGCTTCCTGCGCTGGGCGGCCGAACTCGAGGTGGACGGCTCCGCGACGGAGCCCGGCTACCGCATCGGCTACTTCATGGGTGCCTCCGAGATCATGCGCATGCGCGAGGAGGTGAAGGCCTTGCGCGGCAGCGCCTTCACGCTCGCGGATTTCCACGAGCGCCTGCTCAAGGTCGGCAACATGCCTCCGGCGCTGATGCGCGTCGGCTTGATGGACAGCTACAAGGCCTGAGGGCGGGCGGCGCGGCGCGCCTCCCACCGCCTGAGCGACGACCGATCACCGACGATCTTCCGAGGACCCGAACGTGATATTCCGCCAGTTGTTCGATCCAGTGTCCTCCACCTACACGTACCTGCTCGGCGATGAGGCGAGCGGCGAGGCGCTCATCGTCGATTCCGTGCTCGATCACTGGCAGCGCGACGCCGCTCTGGCGCGCGAGCTGGGAGTCAAGCCGGTCGCGACCCTCGAGACGCACGTGCATGCCGACCACGTCACGGGTGCCTGGTGGCTCAAGCGGGAATTCGGCTGTGCGACGGTGCTGTCAGCGGACGCGGCAGCGGAGGGCGCCGACCGGCTGCTCAGGCACCGGGATCGAATCGCCTTCGGCAACCGCTACCTCGAGGCCCGCGCGACGCCGGGGCATACGCGCAGCTGCATGACCTACGTGCTCGATGACCAGAGCCTCGCCCTGACCGGGGATTGCCTGCTGATACGTGGCACCGGGCGAACCGATTTCCAGGAGGGCGACTCGGGCGCAATGTTCCGCTCGATCCGCGGCGAGATCTTCTCGCTGCCGACGGACTGCCTCATTTACCCCGGACACGACTACCGGGGCTTGGGCGTCAGCAGCGTCGCGGAGGAACGTCGCTTCAACCCGCGCGTTGGCGAGTCGATTGGCGCCGAGGACTTCGGGGGCTACATGAAGAACCTGAACCTGCCGCATCCGAAGCTCCTGGACGTCGCAGTTCCCGCCAACCTGCGTTGCGGCCGACCGACGGACCTAGCCGCCACGGCCTCGAGTCCGACCTGGGCGCCGCTTCGGTTCACGGTCGCGGGAACCTGGGAAATCGAGCCGGCGGCGTTTGCAGAATCCCCTCAGCAGCTGCAACTCATCGACGTGCGCGCGAGCGACGAGTTCATGGGTCCGCTCGGCCACATAGGCGGGGCGCGGCTAATCCCGCTCGAGCAGCTGATCGCGAACGCCAAGGAACTCTCGGCGGAGATTCCGATCGTCGTGGTTTGCCGCAGCGGCGCGCGCTCCGCGCAGGCGGCGGTGCTGCTGCAGAAAGCCGGCTTTCGCCAGGTCGCGAACCTGTCCGGCGGCTTGCTGCGTTGGGCGGCCGAAGGCCACCCGGTCGAGTATTGACGAGAGTCGGGCCGAAGGCGGAGCGAAACCTGGTTCGCCGAGAGCATCGAGCTCGCCGGGCGGCGGTCGCATCGCCTCGATGCCGTGCCAAACCGCGCGCGCGACTCTGAGGAGCCGCGGCGCCGGGCGCCTGCAGAAAGCGAGCTTGCGCATGCAGTCTTCGACGGGCCAGCGGGCGCGGGCGCCGCACATGAGGAAAATGACATCGCCAGGGCCGTAACGCGTCGGTCGCATCGTGTCGGTCTGGATCACGACCGAGCCTTCGAGGATGTAGACCGTCTCGTCGATGCGGTATTTCCAGTCGAAGGTACCGGCCGTGCACTCCCACACGATGGTGGAGCTGCCAACGCTCTCGCGGGTGGCGATGACGGCACTGCGCGCCATGGGCTTGTCGACCCGAATCCACGAGGGATTGCCCGGAGCGGGCCTCAGGTCGCCGTCGAGACGCGAGATCACGATCACGTTGCCGGCGAAGGCGACGGATCCTTGTCTTGCAGTGCGGAAAAGGGGCGCCGGAGCGGCCCAAGTGATTCCGCTCGGCTTCGCCGCAATCGGGTATGACGGGATAGTCGACGGCGTGCGAGGGCCGGCCGGCTATGGGCCGGTGCGAAGGCTGGTCAGTATCCGCTTGAGCGGCGACCCCGCGCAGGGGGTCTTGGGAGACGCCGTCGGCGATCCTGCGAGCAGTGCGAGCAGCGCACGGTCAGTGGCCAAGGTCGCCGCGGCGATCGCCTGGCTGACGGGCTCCGGGTAGAGCTCCGCTGACTCTGCATCCGGAGCATGCAGCTGCTGCTTCGCGCGGCCGTAGATCCGCTCGACGGCACCGCGAAACCCGGGCGTCTGCCGCTGCAGCAGCTGTACGGCGCGGGCACCGATGCCGATGACGAGGCCGTCGGTGTTCTCCGGCTCGGAGAGCGCCAGCGTGCGCGCGACCGGCGCCGCGCGCTTCCAGATCAGCAGCGTCTCGAGGAGTGCCCGGTCCGGGGGCTCGAGATTCAGCCGTGCGGGGGGCACGCGGAATACCGCGTCCCAGAGCGCCGACCCCGAGTCGGTGAGGAGCGCCTCGGCGACGACGGCGCCCGGACCCCGTGCCACGACCACGACCCGCTTCGCCTGCGGCCGGCCGGTCGCGGCTTCGACGCGCGCGGCGAATCGCATGAGGTCCGCGCGCAATGTGCTCGCGGCAAAAAGCAGCGGGACCGCCACCGGGTAGCGATACACCCAGACCTGGTATCGGGCGCGGAGCGTCGGATCGCCGGCCACTTCGTTCGCGATCTGCGCCATCGTCGTCAGCGAGAGCCCCGCGCCCTCGAGCAGCACCAGCGGGGCGCACTCGAGGCCGAAGGGCGTCAACGCGGAAAATCCCTCGACGGTGCTACGGCGCGCTCCGTCGCGAAGCCCGTAAGCGACCGCCGCCGGCTTCTGCTCGAGCCCGAGCGTCAATGCGACGGGCGCGGTGAAATCGGCCGCCAGCGGAACTTCCGTGCCGCCCAGCGTCAGGGTCGAAGTCTCCGCGGCGTCGAGGAGTTCCACGCGCACGGTCCGCACGCGCCGGTCGGTGTGGCGCGCGACGCGGACGAACAGCGTCCAGGCGCGCGCGGCGGTGCTGCGCGCGGGGTCGAGGACCGGATCGGGTGCAACGCGACGGGTGCGGCAGGCGACCGCGAGTCCGAGCCCATCGCGCGCGAAGCGCCGTCGCAGGCGGTTGAGCGGCTGGTCTTCGGCAAGCACGAGTTCGATGTCGGCGGCGAGTGCGGCGCCCACCGTCCCGGCGGTATCGACGCTGAGGGTGCGACCCGAGGCGGCGTCGACCAGCCACGTCATCTGCTGCCGATCGCGCAGCCAGTCCTTCACGAACTGGCGCAGCGCCGACTGGTAGTGACGCGCGCGCTCGGTGAGCAAGGTTCCCGGGCGCGCCAGATCCGCGGCCGCCAGCCGCTTGTGGCCTTCGTCCTCGAGTTCGCTGCTGAGCGCATCCGCGGCGGCGACCATCGCGCGCATGACGGTGAGCGTGATCGCACCGGTGGTTGCCACAGTGCCGATCCGGGCGCTGCTCGGCGAGCGGCGGCGTTCGGTCATGCGGGTCTGTCCGGGCACGGCCAGCCCGGACCGCCGGGCGCGGTCCGAACGCTCGTTCGGGTCTCTCGCCATCAATCGACTCCTGCGCTGAGGTTCCGGGGGCGCCGGGCTCGCCGCGCGCGCAAAGGGTGACAGGCGTGACCCGGCCGGTGCCCACAATTGAACAAAACGCGGCGCCGGCCAAGGGAGGCAAAGGCAACACGTGACGTGCGTCACGTTGCAGCGCAGCGCCGGAGTTCACCGACAGACTTATCCGCACGACCGTGTGCGCCCCGCGGCTTGCGACCGCAATGCCCGTCGGCCGGGCGATACGGGCGTGACGTGGACCGACTCCTATATATTGACGGCCTTCGTCCGGGGAACGCTCGCCATGCCAGATGAGACCGACACGCCACGGGCCGTGGCCCCCGTCCTTCGCCGGGTCGAGGCGATTGAGGCCGTCCTCGAGGAACGGGGAATGCAGCCCCGTGAGTTCATCGAGGACTTCAAGCACCTCGCCGAGGAGAAATGGGTCCCCGAGAACGGCGCACGCGTGGTCGCCAAGGCCTGGACCGACGCCGCGTTCCGCGCACGCCTTATCGCCAACGGCCGCCAGGCGGTGGCCGAGCTCGGCATCGCGATGCCACCGCATCACGGACACCTGGTCGCGCTTGAAAATACCGCAACCGTGCACAACGTTATCTGCTGCACGCTGTGCTCCTGCACGGCGTTCACGGTGATCGGACTGCCGCCCGACTGGTACAAGGATCTCGAATATCGCGCGCGCGTCGTGCGTGAATCGCGCACCGTGCTCCGCGAGATGGGCCTCGACCTGCCGCCGGAGATCGAGGTCCGGGTATGGGACACCACGGCGGATACCCGCTACATGGTGCTGCCGGTACGGCCCGCCGCAACGTCGGGGTGGTCGGAGGAACGGCTTGCCTCGATCGTGAC
>JANXZZ010000327.1 GCA_025355245.1 Pseudomonadota bacterium
AAAGTATAGCCGTCAAGGCGGCCTCGGCATGACGCTTACGGATCGCCGGCCACGGCCCGACCCTGTACCAGAGCGGACTGCTCAGCACGCGACGGCTCGACCTGGTCTCGGCGAAGCCGCTCCACAGCGGCGCGGTCGCTATGCACTACCGACGCGCGCGGCTAACAACAGACTGCAGCGGACGGCCCCCTGCGCGGCCCGCCGCTGAACCGGAGCGTTGAGCGTCGGCTTCCGGGCGTTGACCGAGCGATGGCTTTAGAGAATGTCGTCCGACCGCTTCGGGTCGCAAGCGGTCGGTCGCGCGACGTGCAACATGCAAAGGGCCAAACCGTGCTTTTTGGAAATCGCATGCGAATCGGTGGCCGTGGAGCGCGCCGGCCGTGACTCACGGGATTATTCGCACCAACGGAGTGAGGGAATTCCAGCGGGAATGCGGCAGCCGATCGGACAGGTGTAGCTGCGCACATTATTTGGCGGTAAATTGCCCACACTATTTGGCGTAGCGAGGGGGCCTTGTGCCGGAACTCGCCGGCCTGAGCGTGGCGGAAAGGGCACGCGCTGCTGAGCGCTACGCCATGCTGCGCCGGCACATTGAGGCGGGTGTTTCTTTAACGGAGGCTGCTGCAGCGCATTCAATCCCGCTTCGAACAGCGCAGCGGTGGCTGGAGCGGTGTCGCGCGGAAGGCCTCGTCGGGCTGGCGCGCAACGGGCGGACGGATCGGGGTTCCAGGCGATCGCTGTCGGGGTACTGCAGGCAGGTAGCCGAAGGTCTTGCACTGCAGCAGCCGCCGCTCTCGGTATCAGCCATTCAGCGTGAAGTGGCGCGTTGGGCCCGCTCCGCGGGCGAACGCGTGCCAAGCCGTGCCACCGTGAGTCGGATCGTCGCGGCGATTGCGCCGGCGCTATTGACGATGGGCCGCAAGGGTGAGAAGGCGTACCGCGACGCTTTTGAACTGGTTGCGCGCCGCGAACCAGTCGCATCCAACGAGATTTGGCAAGCTGACCACACGCAAATTGATCTTGTGGTCAAACGCGATTGCGACCGGGATGGCCGGCCGTGGCTGACGATAATCACTGACGAGCACAGCCGAGCAATTGCGGGCTTTTCGCTCGCCTTCGAAGCGCCGTCGGCGCTGCGCACTGCACTGGCTCTACGGCAGGCGATTTGGCGCAAGTCCGAGCCGGAGTGGATCATTTGCGGAATTCCGCAGTCTTTGTATTCGGACAACGGCTCGGACTTCACGGCTGATCATCTGCGGCAAGTATGTGCAGATCTGAAGATCCGCGTTGTACATTCGACGCCGGGTATCCCGCGAGGCCGCGGCAAGGTCGCCGCCCCAACTTGACATAGGCTGGTGCGCATAGTGAAGCCTAGGTTCGCGAACATACTGCGCCGGCTGATCGGGCCGGGATCAATCCAATCTGACTTCGGGCCTCCCAATGTGCGGCGCCATTCCTCCACTTCTGGTTGCGTCGCTAACCAGACTTCCACCTGTGTCTGCTTTGGGGCAAGCGATGTCCGCCTTCGAGTGGCGGATTCCTCAGGGCGGGTGGTCGCGCCGGGTCTATGTGGGTCATCCGTCTCGCGCAAGATGTCTGGCCGTATACTGCGGCGCTTCCACGCAACCCCCTGCCGTCTGCGCTGATTTGTCGTCGGCTGGTCCGGTGGAGATGGCAGCGTCACGAAATATCGCGTCAATACGCCCTGAAAGGAAGACGCATCGTGTCCAACGTAAAGGTGGCAAGTTTCGGAATGTCTATTGACGGCTTCAGCGCCGGTCCGCGGCAAAGCCTCGACGACCCATTGGGCGTCGGTGGCCCTTCGTTGATGCAGTGGGTCTTTCCGACGCGCACCTTCCAGCAGATGCATGGAAAGGGCGGCGGGGAGACGGGCGTAGACGACGACTTTGCGGCACGCGGCTTCGCCAACGTCGGTTCGTGGATTCTGGGGCGCAACATGTTCGGCCCCGTCCGCGGACCCTGGACCGATGAGTCGTGGAAGGGCTGGTGGGGCGACGAACCACCGTACCACACGCCGGTCTTCGTGCTCACGCACCACGCGCGTGATCCCATCGAGATGCAGGGCGGGACATCTTTCCACTTCATCACGAATGGAATCCGTGCCGCCCTGGAAGCGGCGAAGACGGCCGCCGGCGATCGCGACGTGCGCATCGGCGGCGGTGCGGACACCGTCCGCCAATACCTGCAGGCAGGACTCGTTGATGACGTGCATCTCGTGCTGTCTCCCGCATTGCTGGGGCAGGGCGAGGCCTTGCTGTCGGGTATCGATCTGACCGCGCTCGGCTTCAGGTGCACCGAACACGTTGCCTCGCGCCATGCGATGCACGTCATCCTGTCGAAATAGAACGACGCGCGCGGCCACGAGAACGTCCAGTGGCGGGAGGGCCGTAGGCAGCCGCGACCGACACCTCCGGGTTAAGCGCGGACAGGCGCGCCATCGGTCGACCTGCGAAAAGGAGCATGCTGCGCCGCGGCGAACTTCGCCTTCTTTGCCGGCCCGGCTTCCCACCGACGCCGCGTGACGCGGGGTTAGACTCTAAGCCTCCCCGCTACTCAAAAGCGGGGGGACGTCGGCCCGGCCACAATGGTGGCGTCGCGCGGTGATAGGTCGCGGGAGTCCGCGATCACGGGCCACAGCTCCCGGTCTGCAGCTCCGCGGTCGAAGCCTATTCTCACGTACGAATAGAGGACGTTGTCATATGTTAGAGGGGGGAGAGAGGGCACTCTATATATGCGTACGACCGACGATGGACCCGGCTGCGACTAGTCTGTAGACTAGTCTAGTCACAAGGAGCATCGTCCCGTGAAGATCGAGATCGGCGCCTACGAAGCCAAGACCAAGCTCCCGGAGCTCCTGCGCCAGGTGCAGGCGGGAAAGCGCTTTACGATCACCAATCGCGGCAAGGCCATCGCCGACCTGGTGCCGACCGAGGCTCAGGCAACAAAGGACCCCTCGGCTGCGATCGACCAGTTCCTGGCGTTCATGAAGCAGAACCCGGTTCGGGCCCGCGTCGACATCAAGGCGCTGATCGAGGAAGGCCGCGAGTGAAGTTTGTCCTGGACGCTTCCATCACGTTGTCGTGGCTCCTCCGCGATCCGTCGGCCCGAGACGCACCGCAGGCATTCGCAGTCCTGAAGGCGCTGCGCACGGAGAGTATCGGCGCCGCTGTTCCCGTCACGTGGGGCCTGGAAATCGCCAACGTGATTGCGCGCTGCGAGGCCAAGGGCCAGGTCACGGAAGCTCAGGCCGAGGCGTTCCTCAAGTTGCTCGGCGCGTTGTCGATCGGCATCGACACGGATAGCGCCGTCCGGGCACTCACCGATACGTTGCAGCTCGCCCGTCGCCATCGGTTGTCCTCGTACGACGCGTCCTACCTGGAACTCGCGCTGCGCACCGCCTCCCCGCTTGCGACACTCGACGACGACCTGCGTCGGGCAGCGAGCAAGGCCGGCGTCAAGGCCTACAAGCCGGCGTGACAACGACGCTGATTCAACGACGCGACTCGATGCCGGGCGTCCTGGCAGGGGTTCCGGCGCTTTTCGCCCCAAACCCGAAGGCGGCGAAGCGGTTCCTCGAATTCTTTGCGGCCAATATTCGCAACGTCCACACGCGCCGGGCGTACGTGCGTGCGGTTCTGACGTTTTCCGCGTGGTTGCGGGGGCGCAGAAGATCGCCGAGCTGGTGGACGTCGAGCCTGTCCGTGTTGCGGCGTTCATCGAGCAGCTGGGTCAACGGCTTGCGAAACCGTCGGTGAAGCAGCATCTGGCGGCCCTTCGGGTGCTGTTCGACTGGTTGGTCGTCGGCCAGGTCATCGCGGCCAACCCGGCCTCACCGGTGCGTGGCCCGAAGTACGTGGTCCGCAAGGGGAAGACCGCGGTTTTGAGTGCTGAGGAGGCGCGGGCACTCCTGGATTCGATCCCGGCGGACACGCTCGTTGGCCTCCGTGACCGCGCGTTGATTGCCACCATGATCTACACGTTCGCTCGGGTCGGCGCAGTCATCAAGATGCGCGCCAAGGATGTCTACATCCAGAACCGCCGAACATGGATCCGGCTGCACGAGAAAGGCGGCAAGCGACACGAGATGCCATGCCACCACCTCCTCGACACCTATCTCAATGAGTACCTGGATGCGTCTCGGATTGAGTCGGACCCGAAGGCCTACCTGTTCCGGTCAACGAGCGGCCGCGGCGGTGAGCTCACCGAGAACCCCCTCGCCCAGCCAGATGCCTACCGGATGATTCGGCGCCGGGCCATGGCGGCGGGGATTCGTACTAAGATCGGCAACCACACGTTCCGGGCCACCGGCATTACCGAGTACCTTCGGAACGGCCGGAAGCTCGAAATCGCCGAGCAGATGGCGAACCATGAATCAGCCAGGACCACTGGGCTCTACGATCGGCGCGATGATCAAGTGAGCTTGGACGAGGTGGAGAGGATTCTGATCTGATCCCGCTGGGATCAGGCGCTACCGAGTTCTGCGACGGGAACGTCGGGGCGGCTCCGGGACGAACGTCTAGCGCTCGCACGAGCCGTTACGCGGCCCTCTGGCTTCGATTGAGATCTGTCTTGCTGAACCGCGATCGCTCGTCTCCCTTCGACGTGTAGATTCCGCCTGCACTCTGGGACCGTTCCGCAGGACCGCATCATTGGCGCGATCCTGCGGAATTCGCCGCCGCTGCCTGAGCGTCGGCGGCCGAATCACTGATCCCGGTCGGGCCCCCAGAGTGCCGGACCCTTGGCCCGCCACACTTCCGTCGCAACGAACACTCCATCCGCCGCCAGCGTCCCGCCGACCGCGAGCGCCCGGCCGACAATACCAAAGCCACCGGTCGAACCCGTGGTGGCCTTCGACAGGTCGACCACGAGCATCCGGCCGGTCCGGAGCTCGAGCGTAACGCGGCTGCCCTCGGCCTTGCGGATCACTCCCCAATAGACCGCGCCCGACGCCGGGCCGATCTGCTGTTGCTTGGCCGTCGGGTGCGAAGCCACCGGTGTCAGCCGCTTCGGCCCGTGGTGCGGCCGCGTGAGCCCGAAGATCCGCAGTTGCTTGAACGTCGCGACGTACACCATGCCGTTGGCGACCGTCGGCACGATGTTGGCGTTGCCACCCGTATTCGGCCACGTACCGGCCTCGCCGGCCCAGAGCGGCTTCAGGGCACCGCTGGACGCCGCGGCGTCGAACGCATACAGCGACATGCGGTGGTCCGGCCCGACCGGCCGGTCGACGGCCCAGATGATCGCCGTGCCGGCAGTGAGGCCATTGGACGAGATCGAAGTGAAGAAGCCAGGGTCCTGATCCGGCGTGGCGACTGTTGCGGAGCCCTCGAGCGTCAGCGCCGGCGTGCTGGCGGTATTCACGGTCCATTGCCGGACGGTCGACCCACCGCTCGAGACCACGCGGCCGACGCCGTCGGCACCCTTGAAGTACGACGGACCGCACCAGCAGCTGTCTACGGCGACGCTGGCCGGCGCGTTCGGGTTCTGCAGCCCCCCCATGTGCCCGGTGTCGCGGTTGATGATGAACAGCGTCCCCTCCTTGCCAGCGGCGACCGCGAGATGCGGCACCGGCCCCGGCTGATTCGGCAGCACGAGCGTGCCGCCCGAGCCGTAGTCGGCATCACCGCCATCGAGCGAGTTGACGTCCGCGGGCGTGAAGAAATCGAGCACCTTGCTGAGGTCCGGTGCGAGCTTGACGACGCTCTCGGCGAGATTGGTCGTGCTGTTATAAATGCCCTCCGCCGTATTGCCGGTCGTGAAGAACAGGTTGCCACGGTTATCAGCGGCGAGCCCGAAGCCGGACATCCACACCGAGCTCAGGAAGCAGGGATGGTTGCTGGTCCAGGGTGAGTGGAAATAGCAGTCGAAATTCGCCGGCGCCGTGGTCGCCTTGTCGAGCAGCTCCGTGTGGGCGAGCGGCGCCAGGTTGGCCTGGTTCCAGCCCAGCACCCAGCCGCGCGACTTGGCGGCCTTGAAGTCGCAGAACGAGCCGAATCCGGCGTAAATGTGCCCGTTCGCCTGCAGCAGCGCCGGACGCTGCCGCTGTACGGAGGAATCAAAGTTGTAGGCCGACCCATCCGACAGCGTGCCGCTCGCGCTGACCACCCGCGGTGAGCCGGGACGATCCTTTAATGTCGCCAGATCGAGCGCATGCAACTGGTGCACCGGCGTCGATCCTACCAGCACATAGGCGATCAGGTAGAGCGTGCGGGTCTTGAGGTCGATCGTCGGTGTGCTGTTGATGCCGACCGCGGGCCCGTTGTTCTCGCAGTTGAGCGGCCGCGGAACCGGCGTGCCGAGGTTGACCTTCTTGAGCTTCGCGCCGGAGAAGGCGTCGATGGCGTAGACCGAGTTGTCCTCTGTCACCACGTAGGCAACCGTGCGCACGCCGACGCCCTCGATCGGCTGGCTGGTCACGACGAGCGGCTGGGCGTCGACCTGGTCATTGTCGCTGTCGAGGTCGGCGGTCGCGATGAGCCCGAAGCCCGCGGGCGTGACGTTGGCCGTCGTCAGGGTGTTCTCATTGGGATTCCAGCCGGTGCGCTGCCGGTCATTGTGGTAGGTCACGACGTCGTGGCAGCCGACGATTACGGTGTTCGAGGTAGTGACGATGCCGCCGATGTATTCGACGACCTGCACCTTGTCATTGGCGAGGAAGGTCGCGGGCGGCGCGATGTCGAGCGGTACGTCGCCCGGGCCCGCGCCGCCGTAGCCGACGATAGCGCCGTTCTTCATCAGTACGAGCGTGGCGTTGATTGTCGAGCCGGCCACCATCGCCGCGAGCTGGTGCGGGCAAATCGGCGCGACAAGCTTTGGCGGCGGCAGCTGCGTTACCGGCGGCAACGGCGTCGACGGCCCACTCTTGCTGCACAGCGCCTGGTCTGCCGAGATCAAGGACGTGCTCGCAATCTTCTCGGACAGGCCCATCCAGTTGGTCTCAGCGGTCGAGTAGCCGTCGCCGACGGTCGCCACGTGATCGAATGCCTTGAGCTCGGAGCCCGTGAGCAGGTGATGTGCGGTGATTGCGTTGTTGCCGAGTATCGGCGAGTCGAGCAGCGGTGGCGGAACCGGCGTCGGGTCCGTCTGCACGGTCTGTGGCGCCGAGAACGGGCTCACCGGGCCGGTGCAGGCGAGCTGTCGTGCGGTAATCTGGTGCCCCGCGGTCAGGCTCGACGTTCCTACGGGGGCCCAGTCGCTGCCCCAGTCGTTTGGTGTCGAACCGGTGCCAATCGTTGCGCTGGCCGTGGCGTCCTGCACCTCAACCTTGACGCCCGAGACGAGCCCGCTGACCGGCACTACATGGCCGCAGGCGTATATCGGGCTGCCGACGCTCGGCGCGTCGAGCGTTGCGGGCATCGGACCGACGACGATCGGAATGGACCGTGCGCTCGTGACGCCATTGACCGTCTGCGTCGCCGTGATCGTATCTCCCGTGTGCAGCGGGTGGGTGAGCGGTACGGCGACGAAGCCGAACTGCGGTGTCATCGGGCCACCGATCAGCGTCGCCGGGTTCAGATAAACACGCAGCGTCGCGCCCGGCACATACGAGTCGACGTAGACTTGTGTCGCGCACTCGTGCGTGCCCTCGACGTGCGGCGGGGACAGCGCGGGCCCGTTCGGACCGCGGATCGGGAACTTCGGATTGATGTAGACGTCGCCGGCATGCGAAGCCGTGGCGAAGAGGCAGGTCGCCAACGCGGCGCCGAGCGTCAAATTCGCGAGTCGGGACAGGGCGGAATTGAGTGTCTTCACCGGACCCTCCTTGGCCGCAGCAGACAACCTTCGCGTCACGCCGCTTTGCAGCAGCCCTAGCGCGATAACTAGCATGCGCCTGCGTTCCCGGCTCTGACAAGCGGTGTTGGCCGGCGACCGAGGCTGCAGACGTGGCATCCGACCCGGCCTCGCCTCACGCTCCGTCCGGAAAGACTCCCCGTCCGCATTGCGCTGCAGCAGCGCGCTCGCCAGCTGGAGGTGACCACGCGTTTAGGAGGTTCCGGGTCTACGATCGTGTTCCGGGTGACGAACCAGCCTTTCGATTCCGGGGGAGGACGAGCCGGTCGCGGTGCAGCCGAAACAGCTTCGCCGTGGGCTTGCTCGGTTTCAGGTGGCCGGTCTTGTAGGCGTAGGCCGTCGAGCGGGCGACCGAGCACCACTCGGCGATGAGCTCCGCCGGGTAGCCGTAGAACATGTTGAGTGTTTCGTTCTTGCGGGGCCTTCCAATCGGCCTCGTCGAACTTCTAGCCTTTCGAAAATTCCGCCACGCCGACGGATCGCTCGCGAGCGCCGTGACGACCCTCCAGTGAGGCCATGACGGTCCAGAATCGACGAATTTCCGGTCCCGCGGTCGCCCTCGCTACATAAAGAAGAGGCTTTGGCAGGGGGGAGGGCGCGAATTCCGCCCCTCACTGCAAAACCGTCTGGTCCGGGGCCGCCTGCTGCGGTGCAGTGAACTGCGTATGATGGGCCTTTGGTAATCCGAAGTCGCTGTTCGACGAAACGGCCCTGCCGGCCCTCAAGGGCCCTCGTTCTCCGCGAGCTTCAGCTTTTGCAAGGCGCCATCGACCACTTTGGAAGCGAACGCCCGGATCGATTCTTCAATTCTCTTCTTGTCCTCGGGAGCTACGTCGTCCCAAGTCGACGTGAGCGGCCACGCGACCGACGTTGGCTGGACGATGAAAGGATCCGGGTGATCCTGGCCCAGAATGTCGAGGTCGGGGACTCGATAGATGCTTACGCTACAGGCTGCCACCGTATTGACGCGTTCCCTACCGAAAAGTCGGTGCCTGACCAGTCCGAGCCCCGCTCTCAGCAGCCGGTTGTTCGACTTCGTCTCGCGGACGATTGCGACGACCGTATCCGCGCCTTGAGCCTGCGCCAGCTCCATCATGGTGCGCTTTCCTTCGCGGCTGATACCCTCGAAACCATTGAAACGCTTTTCCCATCCAATTCCGGACGGCGGCACGTTAAGCGGTTCTGCCGAATAGCGGGCTGCAGCGCCAATCCGCTCCACAGTGTGGGATACGACCGATGCGTCGATTCCCCACTCCGCTATCGGAACGTCAACAGCGCTGTTCCCGAAGACGGTTAAGCCGATCGTATCCAAGTGAAGCGTGTCGCCAAGGAGCGAGACGACGGCAACCTTGTGGATGCTCACCGCATCCTTATCGGAAAGGTGGATGTTGTATGCGGCCGCGTCGACGGAAGTCGAGACGAGGAGAAACAGCAGCCCGAAGGGTATTCGCATGTGGCGCCCCGCTCCGGAGGAAGTGACCGTGTTGTTTGTACCCGACCTGCGGCTGGCGTAGCAAGGTGTGGTCTTCGCGTCAGTGTAGAGGCCGGCTAAGCCGTGATAAGTCTCCACCACCTTTCGACCTCGTCCTTGCCGCCGGGGTGGGTAGAGCCAGCTATCGTCGGTTGCATCACAACTCGTAGCTAAAGCTTTGCGAACCTATATAGTTACGCCAGTTCCAGTACTTTCGCCCCAGCAAGAATTCGCGTGGCACAATGCATGGGCGCCGTCATAAGAGCGTGTCGGCCGCGGTTCGCCAACTCGGCCAGCACTCTCCCCGCTCTGGGCCGACAAGAGAACTTTGGAGCCCCGGTTCGTAGGGCCGCGCTGGCGGCGGCGTGCCTGCTGGCTGCCTCGACGGCCCCAGCCCTTGGTGTTGATGACGCCGCTGCTCCGAGCGCGCGACCCTCGAAGCCAGTCATCACTCCAGCACGGGTCGCGCAGGGCCTCAGTCTCGGCGACGCGTGTGAACGCTACTACCCGCTCAGCTCGCGAATGGCGCTCGAATTTGGCGCGACGACATTGATTGTCTATGTCGACGTTGATGGCCGCGTAAAGGACACACGCATCGAGTTAGGTTCAGGGTACGTCGCGTTGGATGAGGCCGCGGAGCACTGCATCATGGAGCAGGGCCGCTTTGTCCCGCAGACCAGCGATAGCGCACCCGTAGGATCGTGGCAGCGCATGAAGTTCACGTGGCGCCTTGATAGTCCCGCACGGTCGGATGCCGCGGACAGTCTCCTGTCCGCCTACAGGAAGGGCGACTACGCCAGACTGGCGAAGCTCCTCGTCCCCTATGCCCGCGACGGCGCCATCGACGCTCAAGTCATGCTCGCCCGCATGTACCTGCACGGGACGGGGGTCAACGCAGATGTCGGAGAAGCCGCCACCTGGATGCGAAAGGCGGCGGAGCAGGGCTCGACGGTCGCCGAATATGAGTCCGGCGTCTTTAGTGAGGAGGGCATCGGTGGGCCCAAGGACTATGCGGCGGCCGCGAACTGGCTTCGCAAGGCGGCCCACCAGCGGCATGCTGATGCGGCGTTCAATCTCGCACTAATGTACCAAAGCGGCCTGGGCGTCGAGCGTGATCCGGCCATGGCGCTGCTGTGGATCGAGGCGGCTATCGGTTTCCTCGCTTTACCAAGCGCCGACGCTGTACGACCCGGCTACGCCTCAACGCGCGATTCGATCCGTGCCGGCATGTCGCCGGATCAAATCGATGCGGCGTCTCATAGCACGTCGCCGGACGGTCCAGTGATCCGCGGCTACGTGCGCAATCGCGCAGCCATCGACAAGGCCGCCCGCGCAGCGTACCCGGCGCACCTAGGCGAGCACAGCGGCGTGCGAACGGTCGCCCTGTTGGTGTTCGTCCTTTCCGATGGGCACGTCGGCGATAGCCGGGTGGAGACTTCGAGGGGGCTCCCCAAGCTTGCTGCGGCGACGGTACAGGTGCTGTCGCAGGCGGACATTCTTCCAAAGAAGATAGGCGGCCAATCCGTGGATGCCTGGCAAATTGTCACGTGGACCTGGGCGCTTCACTAGGGGTGCCCTCGTTACGCGGCCTCGAGCAGTCTCCGCCGCCTCGCGATCTCCTTCTGGTCGCCGATTCTGACCGCGAGCTCGCGGCAGTACTGCAGCATCAGGTAATAATTGTGGAGCAAGCCGCGAGGCGTCTCATTGCCATCCGGGTCCGCGATCGCGTTCCGCGTCACGAACCAGCCGCGCCACTCTGGCGTCAGCACCATCCGGTCCCGGTGTAGCCGAAAAAGGTTTCGCCGCGGGCTTGCTGGGTTTGAGGCTGCCGCATTTGTAGGCGTAGGCCGTCGAGAGGGCGACCGCGCACCACTCGGCGATCCGCTCCGCCGGATACCCGTAGAACATGTTGAGTGCCGGGTGCTTTCGCGGCCGCCCGATCGCCCTCGCCGCAACTCTAGGTTTTCGAAAACCCCGCCAGGCCGACGGGTCGCTCGCGAGCGCCATGGTGGCCCTCCACTGAGGTCATGACGCACGAAGATGGGCGAGATTCCGGGGCGGCGGGCGCCGCCACTACATAAGAAAGAGGGTGTGGTAGGGGGGAGGGCATGATTCCTTCCTTCACTGCACAAGCTCTTGGTCTACAGCCTCCTGCTGCGTCGCAGCGTACTTCGCACAATGGCCGATCGATTGAATTGCGCGATCAACTGGCGCTCACATGTCGCAGCAACGGACGGCGCAACGGCCGGTCAACAGGGGTCCGTGTCAAATACCTGCCGGCCCGTCATCGGGTACGATTTGGCTGAGGGCGACGCAACCGTTCGATGGATGTCGTCGACGCTACGGACCGAAGCACACCAACTGGGACGCCGTAAAGATGAAGAAATGGGCTGTTCTTTCGATTCTGGTCCTAGCCACGCAGGCAGCAATTGCTGGGGGGGCGAGCAGGTACCACGACCCGAGCTACGGCTATACGGTGACGCCACCGGTGTTTCCGGAGGGTCCGGCGCTGGGAGTGCCCATAACGCCCGTCAAGTTCGCGGGAGCACCGAAGGATGGCGAAGCTCCGTTCTGCAACGTCCAGATTCAGTCGGCGGCGATGACCCAGGCGACCTTTCTGGAAGTATCGCGGAACCAGTTCACGGCGCTCGGCGGGACCGTTGTCAGCGAGGACACTCGGAAGGTCTCCGGCAAGCCGGCGGCGCTATGGCACGTCCGCCTCGGGCTCGCTGAGATGCTCGTTCTCGTGACGTTCGGTGAGAAGCACGTCTATCTCCTCACCTGCGCTTCTCAAGCGATGCAGTACCTCGACTGGGAGGAGCAGTTCAAGAAGACGATTGACAGCTTCT
>JANXZZ010000017.1 GCA_025355245.1 Pseudomonadota bacterium
TGGCCCGCGGGCGGTCATGGGCAGGCCGAGGGTTGCGAGCTTGGCGGGGTCAACGGGACCGATGGCGATGAGGACGGCGTTGAAATCTTTCAACAGTTGTTCGATGGCGCCGTCGCGGCCCAACTGGTAGTTGCCCTGGAATGTTGCGCCGAGGCGGAAGGTGATGGCGATTTCGGCGTCGAGGATATCGCGGGGGAGTTTTTCGACGGGGATGATGTAGCGGAGGGCGCCGCCGGGCTGGGGGTGGTCGTCGAGGATGGTGCATTGGTGGCCGAGGGCCTGGAGGTAGTAGGCGGCGGCGAGTCCGGCGGGGCCGGCGCCGACCACGAGCACGTCGCAGTGCGCGAAGCGCTGGCCGTAGCGATCGGGATCGGGGCCCTCGGGCGCCCGTCCGAGGCCGGCGGCGGCGCGGATGCGCGGCTCGTAGAGCGCATGCCAGGCCTTGCGCGGCCACATGAAGGTCTTGTAGTAGAAGCCCGCCGGAAACAGCGGCGATAGCAGGTCGTTGATCGCGGAGAGGTCGAAGCCGAGGCTCGGCCAGCGGTTCTGGCTTTCGGCGACGAGCCCCTCGTAGAGCTCGACCTGCGTCGCGCGCAGGTTGGGCGTGGCGCGGCCGCGGTCGCGAACGATGCGCACGAGTGCGTTCGGCTCCTCCGAGCCCGCACCGACGAGCCCGCGCGGCCGGTGATACTTGAACGAGCGGCCGATCAGGTGCACGCCGTTGGCAAGGAGCGCGGAGGCGAGCGTGTCGCCCTCGAATCCCGACAGGCGCTGGCCGTCGAAACTGAAGCGCACCGAGCGCGAACGGTCGATGCGTCCGCCTGTCGTCGTTCGCCAGGCGCTCATCGGGTACCCCGCGCCTCGGCGGCCGGGGGCGACTCGCCGGCTTTGTAAGTCGCGACGAACTTGTCGGTGGTCGTGTCGCGAATCGCGTTGAAGAAGCGGGCGCAGCCGCGCACGTGGCGCCAGCGTTCGGCGTGCAGGCCGCGGGTGTTGGTGCGCAGGTAGAGGAAGGCCGCCCAGTCCGCGGTCGCTACGCTCGCGGGATCCGTCGGGCGGGCGATGTGCGCCTGGCCGCCGTAGCTGAACTCGAGTTCCGGCCGCGGGCCGCAGTACGGGCAGTCGATCACAAGCATGGGAGTCTCAGTGCGCGACGGCGGCGGCGGCCGCTTCGTCGATCAGCAGGCCGTCGCGGAACCGTTCGATCGTGAACGGGGCATTGATTGGATGCGGTTCGTCGCGCGCGATCGTCCACGCGAACACGTTTGCCGACCCTGGCGTCGCCTTGAAGCCTCCGGTGCCCCAGCCACAGTTGACGTACAGGCCCGGCACCGAGGTCTTCGCGATGATCGGCGAGCGGTCGGGCGTCACGTCGACGATGCCGCCCCAGTTGCGCAGCATCCGCATGCGGCGAAAGGCGGGAAAAAGCTCGCAGATTGCCTCGAGCGTATGCGAATTCACGTGCAGCGCGCCGCGCTGCGTGTAGCTCGTGTAGGCGTCCGTGCCCGCGCCGATCACGAGTTCGCCCTTGTCGGACTGGCTGATGTAGGCGTGCACCGAGTTCGACATCACGACGCAGGGCACGATCGGCTTGATCGGCTCCGACACCAGGGCCTGCAGGGGGAAGCTCTCGAGCGGCAGTTTAATCCCCGCGTAGCCGAGCACGACGCTGGTGTGACCGGCGGCGGCAACGCCGACGCGCCGGCTGCCGATCGGTCCGCGCGACGTCTCGACGCCCTCGATCGCGCCGTTCGCGTCGCGGCGAAAGCCGGTCACCTCGCAATTTTCGATGATGTCGACGCCAAGCGCATCGGCCGCGCGTGCGTAGCCCCACGCGACCGCGTCGTGGCGTGCCGTGCCGCCGCGGCGCTGCAGCGCCGCGCCCATGACGGGATAGCGGATGTTCTGTCCGATGTTGAGCGGCGGACAGAATGCCTTGGCCTCCTCCGGGCCCAACCACTCGTTGTCGACGCCGTTGCCGCGGTTCGCGTGCACGCGCCGCTTGATGACCTGGACGTCGTGGACCGTGTGGGCGAGCATCATCACGCCGCGCGGCGAGTACATGACGTTGTAGTTGAGAACCTGCGAGAGCCCCTCCCACAGCTTGAGCGCGTGGTCGTAGAGGCGCGCGCTCTCATCGAACAGGTAGTTGGAGCGGATGATGGTCGTGTTGCGGCCGGTGTTGCCGCCGCCGATCCAGCCTTTCTCGAGCACGGCCACGTTGGTGATCCCGTGCTCGGCCGCCAGGTAGTAGGCGGCCCCTAGGCCGTGCCCGCCACCTCCGACGATGATCGCATCGTAGGCCGGCTTCGGCGCCGCCCGGCGCCACTGCGGCTGCCAGCCGCGGTGGCCGCCGAAGGATTCCTTGAGAAGCGACCAGGCGGAAAACCTCTGCATCAGGCCCTCAACTCTGCGTTCTCGGGATCGAAGGGCGAATCGACCAGCACGGTCGCCCGCTTGCGTTCGCCCAGGATCTCGATCGAGAGCTCGGTGCCGACCGCAGCAAAGTCGGGTGTCACGTAGCCGATCGCGAGGCTCTTCTTGAGCGTGTGGCCATAGTACCCGGAGGTTGCGCGGCCGATCATCTTTCCCTTGGTATCGAACAGCGGCTCGTTGCCGAGCGGGTCGGCATCCGTGACGCCGTGGACCTCGAGCGTGATGAAGCGGTGCGGGACGCCGGCGGCGAGCTGCTTCTCGAGCGCCTCGCGGCCAATGAACGCACCCTTGTTCATGCGCACGAACCGATCGAGGCTCGCCTCGAAGGGCGTGTAGTCGCGCGTCATGTCGCTGCCCCACATGCGGTACGACTTCTCCATGCGCAGCGATTCCATCGCGCGCATGCCGACCATGCCGATACCGAATTCCTTGCCCGCGACGAACAGGGAATCAAAGATGTGGTGTGCGTACTCGACCGGGAAGTGCAGCTCCCAGCCGAGCGCTCCGACGAAGTTGACGCGCAGCGCGTACACGTCGGTCGCGAGGCCGACCTCGACCACCTGGCTCGTGAGCCAGGGAAAGGTCTTGTTGTCGAGCGGCACGTCGATGAGCTTCGCCAGCAGCTCGCGCGACTTGGGACCCGCCACCACGAAGCAGCCGCGGCTGCCGGTGATGTTGCGAAGCACGACCGAGCCGTCCGCCGGCACGAGGCGGCGCAGGTAGTCGCCGTCGTAGCGCTCGGCGGCGCCCGCGCTCACAACGTAGAAGTGCTGTTCGCCGAGCTTGGTGATCGTGAACTCCGAGCGAATGCCACCGCGCTGGGTGAGCGCATGGCAGAGCGCGATGCGCCCGATCTTGGTGGGCACCTTGTTGGCGACCAGGTTATCGAGCCAGGCCTCGGCGCCCGGGCCCGTCACCTCGTGCTTCGTAAACGGCATCAGGTCGATCACGCCGACGTTCTCGCGCATCAGGCGCACTTCGTTGCCGACGTGCGGGAAGTAGTTCGTGCGGCGGAAGCTCCATTTATCCTTGGGCTCGACGCCGGGCGGCGCGAACCAGTTGGCGCGCTCCCAGCCGTAGCGCTGGCCGAACACGGCGCCCATGCGTGCCAGCTTGTCGTACACCGGGCTGGTCTTCGCGGGACGGCCGACGGGACGCTCCTCGTCGGGAAAGTGGATGGTGAAGACGTCGCGGTAGGTTTCCTCGTTCTTGGCCACCACGTAGCGCTTGCTCGTGTAGGGGCCGAAGCGCCGTGGGTCGGCCGCCAGCATGTCGATGCCGGGCTCGCCCTCGACGATCCACTCGGCAAGCTGCCAGCCCGAACCGCCGGCCGCGGTGATGCCGAAACTGTGGCCCTCGTTGAGCCACAGATTGCGCGTACCCCAGGCCGGGCCGATCAGCGGACTGCCGTCAGGCGTATAGGAGATGGGCCCGTTGACGATGTCCTTGATACCGCAGTGCTCGAGCGCGGGAACGCGTCGCTGCGCGGCTTCAACGTGCGGCAGCAGGCGCTCGAGATCGCCCTCGAACAGGCTCTTGCCGAACCACTCGGGTACTCCGTCCGCGAACCGTGCGGGAGCGCCGGCCTCGTAGGGTCCGAGGATCCAGCCGAGGCGTTCCTCGCGCAGGTAGTAGGACTTGTCGGACTCGCGCAGCACCGCGAGCTCGCGACCGCCATTGGTGCGATAGGCCTTGAGCTCGGGCGATTCGTCGTACACGATGTACTGGTGCTCAACCGGAATGGCCGGCACGTTAAGACCGAACATTCGGCCGGTCTGGCGCGCGTAGTTACCCGTCGCGCAGACAACGTGCTCGGCGATGATGACGCCCTTGGTGGTCGTCAGTTTCCACTCGCCGCTGGCGGTGCGCTCGGCAGCGGTCACTTCCGTCTGCTCGTAGATTTCGGCGCCGCCGGTGCGTGCGCCGCGGCGCAGCGCCATGGTCAGGTCGGCCGGTGCGATGTGGCCGTCGTCCGGGTGGTAGAGCGCGCCCGTGATGCGCGGCGTGTCAGCACCGTCGCCGAGGTTGACCAGCGGCCACAGCTTCTTGACCTCCTCGGGGCTGATGACCTGGAACGGGACGCCGATCGTGTTCGCCGTGCCGCAGTACTTCTGGTACTCGTCCATGCGTTCGCGATTGGTGGCGAGGCGCAAATTCCCGGTCACGTGGAAGCTGACGTCCTGGCCGGTCTCGGCCGGAAGCCGCTTGTAGAGATCAACCGAATACTTGTGCAGCTGGCCGACCGTGTAGCTCATGTTGAAGAGCGGCAGGAGTCCGGCGGCATGCCAGGTCGACCCGGCCGTCAGCTCGGAGCGCTCGATCAGCACGACGTCCGACCAGCCCTTCTTGGCGAGGTGATAAAGGGTGCTGACGCCGACGGCACCGCCGCCAATCACTACGACTCGGGCATGGGTCTTCATCTGCGGGGTCTCCGTTCGGGCTCACGGTGACAACGCCGGAAGGCAGGGCGCAACCAGCGGGCGAGCCGCCCCGAAGTTTAACGGTCGCCTAGTGGCGTACGTCTCTATTTGCGACAAGACCTGACGCAAATGCGTCAGCCGGCTCTATACTTGAGCGGAGGCCCGACCGGACCTGCGATCGCCGGCCCCGGCTAGCGCGGTTTGGCGCGTGCGGCGGGTGTTGCCGGGCCCTCGGGAGCGTTCGTGAAGACTATCGAGCCCATCCGCAAGAGTCGCTTCGCGTTCCTGACTCTGCCCAACTACTCGATGATTGCCGTCGCCAACGCGGTCGAGCCGCTGCGCATGGCGAACAGCCTCTCCGGCCAGATCGCCTACGAGTGGGTCATCGCGAGCATGGACGGCGTGCCCGTACCGGCCAGCAACGGCGCGACGCTGTCTCCCACGGTCGCGCTCGCCGACGTCGGCCGCGTCGACGTCGTGTTCGTCTGCGGGGGCATCAACGTCCGCGAGGCAGTCTCGCCCGCGCTGCTGACGGCACTCAAGCGCATCGCCGAACAACGGGTTCCGCTCGGCGCGCTCTGCACCGGCGGCTATGCGCTCGCGCGCGCCGGGCTCCTCGACCGCTACCGGGCGACGATTCATTGGGAGAACGTGTCGGCGCTGCGCGAGGAATTTCCGCGGGTGCTGATCTCCGACCAGCTCTTTACGATCGACCGCAACCGCTTCACGTGTTCGGGCGGCGTCGCGCCGCTCGACCTGATGCTGCACCTGATCGAACTGCGCCTTGGCAGCCGCATCTCGCAGCGTGTATCGGAGCAATTCATCGTCGATCGCATCCGCGGCGACACCGAGCGCCAGTACGTACCGCTGCGCGCGCAGCTCGGGATATCCCACCAGAGCCTGATCAAGGTGGCCGAGCTCATGGAGGCGAACATCGAGCGGCCGCTGTCGCTCGAGCGCATCGCGCGGGACACGGGACTGTCGCGTCGCCAGATCGAGCGGCTGTTCAAGCGCCACCTCAACTGCGTGCCGAAACGCTACTACCTCGAGATGCGCCTGAAGCGCGCCCGCGAGCTCCTGCTGCAGACGGCCATGCCGATCATGGACATCACGACGGCGTGCGGATTCCAGTCGCCTCCGCACTTCTCGAAGTGCTACCGCAACCAGTTCGGCCATCCGCCAAGCGCCGAACGCCACGCCCGGGCCAAGCCGCCGGCCGCCCCCGAGATCCCGGGTTCGTTCGAGGCGATGCGGTAGGGACTTGCTCGCGCGTTTCGCGCGCCGCGCTCGAGCGCAGACGCGCCGTTCCGGGCCGAGAATTCTGGGCGTCCGGGCGGGAACTCGCCTGCCCTCGGGGGTCGCTCCGCGCCGTCGGATCGGCGGCCGGGGGCGATTGTCCGAATGCGACAGCCGCCGGGCGGCAAACCCACGTCCGAAACGCGCGGATCGCGGGGTCGCCGGGTCCAAGAACCCGGCCGTAGCCGCGGAATGGGCCTAGCGAAAAAAGGAATTTGCCCGGATTGGCGGGTGCCCACCGCCCGGCCTCAGCGGTCCACTCCGAAGCCGGCTAGAATGTCGCGTCCTGGCAAGCCGCCGTCGCGAAGCCACACACGCCGCGGGGGCCGACGCCGTACCATCCCGGCGTAGCGAGGCTCTATGCTGAGGCTAGGACTCGGCTCGGAAAACCGCGGGGAGAATTGCGATGTCTGACGATCAGGCCGATGACTTCGACCTCAGCTCTCTCAACGACGCTGAGCTCGCGGAGCAGGTCCACGACGATCTGTACAACGGCC
>JANXZZ010000042.1 GCA_025355245.1 Pseudomonadota bacterium
CGTCGTTCAATGGTTCGGCAGCAGCTGCGCGACCCGATTGACGTCGGTTTCATGAACCATCTTTCCGGAGCGCAGCTGACGCTTACGCTTCGATGGTTTCTTCGTCAGGATGTGACGCTTGTGGGACTGGCCGCGCTTGAAACCATTCGCAGTCTTGCGAAAACGCTTCGCCGCAGCCTTGTTGGTTTTCAACTTAGGCATAGACACTCTCCTGCCGGGCGGTTCCCCGCCGGCGCTTTTTAACCCTGTCGCACCGCGAGGCTTTTTTGGCCTCCCGGGCTCGGGGCGGTACCGCCCGGAACCGCTTGCGCGATTGCCGTTCGGTCACTTGTCGCACGCGCTTTTGCACGTGTGTTTATCGGCCGCCCGCAGGTTGCCCTGCCAGCGCCCAAATCCTTCTCGAAGCGTCGCGCCGGAAGCTACTTCTTCTTCGCCGCGAACATCATCACCAGCTGCTTGCCTTCCATCAGCGGGATCTGCTCGATGACCGCGTGCGGACTCAAGTCCAGCACCAGTCGATCCAGCATGCGCCGCCCCACTTCCTGGTGGGCGAGCTCCCGGCCGCGGTAGCGCAGCGTCACCTTGGCCTTGTCGCCCTCGCTCAGGAACCGGACGATGTTACGCAGTTTGATCTGGTAATCGTTCTCGTCGGTACCCGGGCGGAACTTCACTTCCTTGACCTGGATCTGCTTCTGCTTGCGCTTCGCCGCGTGCGCTTTCTTGTTCTGCTCGAACAGGAACTTGCCAAAGTCCATGACCCGGCACACGGGGGGCTCTGCGGTCGGCGAAACCTCGACGAGATCCATGGTCTGGGAGACTGCGAGCGCGAGCGCTTCCGCCCGGGTCATTACGCCTGCCTGACTCCCGTCGGCTGCAATCACGCGCAGCGAGGGCGCAAGGATTTCTTCGTTGCGCCGCACGCGCTTGGTAGTAGAGATAGGTCAATCCTCCAAAGAATTACGGCCGCGGCTCGCGATCTCAGACAGGAGCAGCGCCGCCACTTTTTCAAGTGACACGGCGCCAAGATCCTTGCCTGCTCGCGTGCGCACGGCCAACGAGTGGGACTCGACTTCTCGGTCCCCCGCCACCAGCAGGTACGGGACCCGCCGGAGCGTATGTTCGCGAATTTTAAAGCCCACCTTCTCGTTTCGCAAGTCTGACTCGACCCGAACCCCCTGATTTTTCAGGTATTCGGTACATTCCCTAGCGAAATCAGCCTGTCGCTCGGTGATGTTGAGCACTACCGCCTGCACCGGCGACAGCCAGACCGGGAATTTCCCGGCGTAGTGCTCGATCAGGATCGCGAGGAAGCGCTCGAAGGACCCGAGGATCGCCCGGTGCAGCATGACCGGCACTTTCCGGCTGCCGTCCTCGGCGACGTACTCCGCCCCGAGGCTCCCGGGAATGAAATAATCCACCTGAAGGGTGCCGCACTGCCAATCCCGGCCGATCGTGTCCTTGAGCACGAACTCGAGTTTCGGGCCGTAGAACGCCCCCTCGCCCGGGTTCGGAATGTAGGCGAGCCCGGCCGAGGCGACCGCTGCTTTGAGGGCGGCCTCCGCCCGGTCCCAGACGTCATCGGTACCCGCCCGCTTGGCCGGCCGGTCCGAGAACTTCACGCGCACGTCCGTGAAGCCGAACTCGGCGTAGATGCTGGTCAGGAGCGCGCAGAACTTCACCGTCTCCGAGTTGATCTGCTCCTCGGTGCAGAAGATGTGCGCATCGTCCTGCGTGAACGCGCGCACGCGCATGAGGCCGTGCAGCGCACCGGAGGGTTCGTTGCGGTGGCAGGAGCCGAACTCGGCGAAACGAAGCGGCAAGTCGCGGTAGCTCTTCATGCCCTGCTTGAACACGAGCACGTGCCCCGGGCAGTTCATGGGTTTGAGCGCGAGCGCCCGGTTCTCGCTCTCGGCGATGAACATGTGCTCGCGGTAGTTGGCCCAGTGCCCGGTCTTTTCCCACAGCGAGCGGTCGAGCAGCTGCGGCGTCTTGAACTCGCGGTAGTCGACTTCTTTTAGCCGTGCGCGCACGTAGCGCTCGACCTCGCGCCACAGCGTCCAGCCGTTCGGGTGCCAGAACACGCTGCCGACCGCCTCCTCCTGCTGGTGGAACAGGTCGAGCTCGCGGCCGATGCGGCGGTGGTCGCGCTTCTCGGCCTCCTCGAGCCGCGTCAGGTAATCCTTGAGGTCCTTCTCGTTCGTCCAGGCGGTTCCGTAGACCCGCTGCAGCATCTCGTTCTTGGAGTCGCCGCGCCAATAGGCGCCGGCGAGCTTCATGAGCTTGAACGCCTTCAACTTGCCGGTCGAGGGCACGTGCGGGCCGCGGCACAGGTCGAACCAGTCACCCTGGCCGTACAGGCTGATGTCCTCGCCCGAGGGGATGCTCGCGATGATCTCGGCCTTGTAGTACTCGCCCATGCTCTTGAAGAGCTTGACCGCCTCGTCGCGCGGCAGCACCCGGCGCGTGATCGGCAGGTTCGCCGCGACCAGCTCCTTCATCTTGGCCTCGAACTTCTCGAGGTCCTCCGGGGTGAAGGGCCGCTCGAACGCGAAGTCGTAGAAGAAGCCGTCCTCGACCACGGGGCCGATCGTGACCTGCGCCTTCGGGTAGACCGCCTGCACGGCCTGCGCGAGCAGGTGCGCCGTCGAGTGGCGGATGACCTCGAGCGCGGCCGGATCCTTGTCGGTCACGATCGCGAGCGCCGCGTCCGTCTCGATCAGGAACGAGGTGTCGACGAGACGGCCGTCGATGCGGCCCGCGAGGGCTGCCTTCGCGAGCCCCGGGCCAATGCTGGCGGCCACGTCCGCGACCGTGACGGGTCGATCGAACGGGCGCTGGCTGCCATCGGGGAGCGTGATCACCGGCATCGAACTGGCCTTCTCAGAAAAGCCCGGCAGTCTAGCAAAGCCGGCGCTCCGCCGAGGGCTCAGCGCAGCGTCAGGGGCTCGCCGTAGCCCGTGAGCTCAAGGTACCCCCGCCCGAGGGGGCCCGCGGGTCCCCGCGCCCGCACCGCGCCTTCCCAGTAGACCGCGCCCGTCGTCAGGCGCGAATCGCTTTCCTGGTCGTCCAGGAGCGGGGCGAGCGTGAACTCAAGCGCCCCCGCCCGGATCGACCATTCCACCGGCCAGTCGATGCCGGTGCGGGGCGAGCGCCAGCGCCGACCCGGCCGGAATTCGAGCTCGGCGGGTGCGAACGCCCGCACGGAGCCGTCGAGCGCGCGGTAGGTGCCCCCCGCCCAGTGCGGCGTGCCGGCGGCGTCGCGGATCCGAAACGCCATCAGCGCGCCGCCGTCGGCGAGGTTGAGGCCGAGCCAGTCCCAGCCGACGCTGCTCGCATCGAGGTAGGCGCTCGACCACTCGTGATCGAGCCACGCCTCCCCGCTCACCGCCTCGCTCGCGCCGCCTTCGCTGACGCGCCCCGACACCTTGAGGCCCGGGATGCTGTAGTAGCGGCTCGCGGAGGTCTGCGCGGGTCCCTTCTGGCTGTAGCCCGCGCGACCGTTCGGCAGCGGCGACTGAACGCGCTCGAGGGCGAGCTCGAGCGCGAAGTCCTCCGCGCGCACGCTCGCGAGGAAACGGCCGTCGGCGCTCGCGAGGTGCCAGTCGCCGAGCGCGACCTCGGTCCTTCCAGTCGCGGCCCCGGCAAGCCCGAAACCCGCGCGCGCAATGCGCTCGCCGTGCAGTGACCGGCCGCGCATCGGATCGGAGAGCGCCGCGTGCGCGATCACGAGCTCGTGCGCGGCAAACGCGCTCGGGTTCTGGTCATCAGTGCCGGGACGCGTGCGGAAGAACGTGACCTGGAAGCCGAGCGGCGCGCCGTTCGGGCGCTTAAGCCAGCCGGTCACGTACCACCACTCGGTGCGAAACTCCGGATGCGCGCCCTCATCCGCCGGAAAGCCGAGTGCCGTCCCGGGGTGCACGTCGGCGAACGACGGCGCCTCCCCCGCCCGGGCCGCGCCCGCGCACGCGCACGCGCACGCGACGAGACAGGCGATCGCGATCGCGATCGCGCGCCAGCGTGCGCTCACCAATCCTCCCGGACCGCGAGCACCGCAGCCTCGTCGAGCACCGCGCGCGCGGCGAGGCGCGCCGTGGTCGCGGCCGCGACAATAAGCGCAAGCGCCGCCCACGCGAGCTGGCCATACGGCACCACGAAATCGAGGCTCCAGTGGAAGGACTGGCGGTTGACCACATAGACGAGCACGAGGCTGAGTGCGCCGCCGACCGTGAGCCCGTAGAGCGCGCCGAGCACACCCAAGAGCGCGCCCTCGCCCGCGAGCAGCGACTTCAACTGCCGCGCCGAGCAGCCGAGGTGCCGGAGCATGCCGAACTCCGCGCGGCGCGCGAGCGCCTGCGAGGCGAACGCGAAGCCGACGCCGGCGAGGCCGATCGCGACCGCGATGGCCTCGAGCGCGTAGGTGATATCGAAGGCGCGGTCGAAGGCGACCAGCGATCGCTCCTTGAGCGCGGTCGTCTCGATGAGCTGCAGGTTTTCGCCGAGCGCGAGCTGCTGCCGCAGCGACTGCTCGAGGGCGCGCGCTCCGCGTCCGGGCGCGAGCCAGAGGGCGGCGTCGGTCGCGCCCTCGTCGCCCGTCCACGCCCGGTAGGTGGCGCGGTCGATCAGGATCGTGCCGCTCGAGTGCGCATAGTCGCGCCAGATGCCGCCGACCACGACCGCGTGCAGCTGCCCGCCGAGCGGCAGCTCGAGGCGCGCGCCGAGATCCCAGCCGTAGAGATCGCGGACCGCCTCCGAGACGTAGACGACCGGAACGCCCGCCGGCGTCGCGGGCTGTCGCGCGAGCAGCGGCAAGGAAGCGACCGCCGCGGCATCGAGGACGCGCGCGATGAGGGTCACCGGAGGACGGTCGGGCGCGAGCAGCAGCGGCAAGAGCCTGCGGAATTCGCTGCGCGCGACGCCCGGGGTCCTGGCGATCAGGCTCGCCGCGCCCGCGTCCAGGAACACCGTGTCGCTGCCGGGCGCGACGCGCAGGTAGAGATCGGCCGGCAAGACCTCGTTGAGCCAGCGCTCGAAGGAGTCGCGGAAGGAGTGCACCATGATCGCCATCGAGACCATGAGGCTGAAGCTGACGACGATCGCGGCGAGGCTCACGGCCGATTGCGCGACGGTACCCTGCAACTGCGCGAGTGCGAGCCGGCCGATCGCGCCCGCGCGGGCCGGCAGCAACGCAAGCGCTCCCGCCGCGAAGGCGGGCACCAGCAGCACCGCGCCAAACAGGAGCAGCGCCACCGCGCCGTAGCCTGCGAGCGGCAGGCCGCCCACGGGCGGCAGGAAAGCAACCGCGGCGCCCGCGGCCAGCAAGCCAACGCCGAGACGGCTGCCGCGTGCGGACACGAGCGCGAAGGCGGGATCGCCGCCCTTGAGCGCGCGCGCCGGCGCGAGTGCCGCCACGCGCCGGGCCGGCAGCCACGAACTCAAGCTCGACACCGCGACGCCGAGCAGCACGAAGGCAATGAGTGCCAGCGGCGACGCCGCGACGCGGGTCGGGGCGCCGACCGCGAAACCGGCGCCGAGATCACCGCCCAGCACCGCGAGCGCGAGGCCCGCGATCAGCCAGCCGACCGCGGTACCGACGAGACCGCCGGCCGCGCCGACCAGCGCGCCTTCGAGCACCACGGCCGCCGTGATCTCGCCGCGCGTGACGCCGAGCGCGCGCAGCAGAGCAAACTGCGCGCGCCGCCTGAGCGTGCTCAGCGCCTGCGTAGCGAACACGAGGAAGGCGCCGGTCAGCAGCGCTACCAGCGCGAGCATGTCGAGGTTCGCGTAGTAGGCGCGCTTGAGCGTCGCGCCCCGCCCTTCCGTGACGGCCGCCGGCGCCACGATCGTGCCCGGCGGGAGCCGCAGCGATCCTGCGAAGCGCGTCGCGTCGACGCCGCTCGCGAGGCGCAGCTCGAGGCGCGTCAGGCGCCCGAGCCGCTTCAGCGTCCACTGCGCCGAGCCCACGTCCATCACGCCGAGTGCGCGGCCGTAGGCGGCCTCCGGCAGCACGTCGATGACGCGCAGCGTGCGCGTCTCGGCGCCGACGCGCACCCTGAGCGTCGCGCCGCGCCCTGCGCCGAGCGCGCTCGCCGCGCTCGCGCTCAACGCGATCGCATCGGGCTCGAGCAGCGCGAGGAAATGGCTGGCGAGATCCGCATAGAGCGCGGGCTGCACGCGCCCGGCGAGGAACGGATCGATGCCGAGCACGCTGAGCGTGCCGCCGCGCTCGAGGGTGAGCTCGGTCTCGAGCACCGGGCTTGCGATGGCGACCTCGGCACGGCGCGCGATCGCGGGATAGAGCGACTCCTCGAACCCGGCGCTGCCGCCGTCGATGACGAGATCGGCAGTGCCGGTCAGCGCCCGGCTCGCACGCCCGAACTCATCGATCGCGCTCGCGTTCACGAAAAAGACGCTGGCGGTGAGCGCGATGCCGAGCGCGATCGCCGCAATCGTCACCGCGAGCCTGAGCGGCCGGTCGCGAAGCTGCGCGAGCAGCACCGTGAACGCGACCCCGAGGCGCGTCGGGCCCGGCATCAGCCGAGCTCAAGCGGACGCAGCGTGCGTCCGTCGAGCTCGAAAGCCCGGTCGGCGGTCGCCGCCGCCGCCCGCGAATGCGTGATCAGGATGCCGGCACCGCCGTGGGCGCCGACCTGCGCCTTGAGCAGGGTGAGTACCTGCGTCGCCGTGCGCGGGTCGAGATTCCCCGTCGGCTCATCCGCCAGCAGGAGCCGCGGCCGGTGCACGAGCGCGCGCGCGATCGCGACGCGCTGCAGCTCCCCGCCCGAGAGCTCGCGCGGCAGGCGCGAGGCCGACGTCGCGAGGCCGACCTCGGCGAGCATGCCCTGGGTACGCGCATCGCGCTCGGCCGGCGCGACGCCCAGGAGCTCGAGCGGCAGGGCGACGTTGCGCTCGACGCTGAGGTAGGGAAGCACGTGGAAGGCCTGAAACACGAAACCCATCGAGCGGCGCCGTTCGAGCGTGAGCGCATCGTCATCGAGCGCCGTCAGTTCCCGACCGTCGAGGCGGATGCTGCCGGCGTCGGGCTTGTCGAGGCCGGCGATCAGGTTGAGGAGCGTCGACTTGCCGACACCCGACTCGCCCATGATCGCGACGTACTCGCCGGCGCGCAGCGAAAACTCGAGGCCATCGATGACCGGCGCGCGGTCGGGGGCGAAGCGGCGCACGAGGCCCTCGATGCGAAGCAGTTCGCTCACGAGCCCGCTGGCCGTGGCGGGACGAAGTAAAGATCGATGCTCTTGCCCACCCGCTCGCGCGGAGCGTACGGGTCGAGCCAGTGAAAGCGATCGGGCGCGTGCACGCGCGCGAGTTGCGTGACCGCGATCCAGCCCGTGGCGCGCTGATCGGGTGTCAGCAGCGTGTAGGGGGGTAGCGGTTCGCGCGCGAGGTCGGCGGTGCCGAGGTAGGCGAGCGAGACGGACGGCACGTCGAGTGCCTTCAAGCGCAGCGTCAGCCGCTTGAGGTCCTGTCCCCAGTCGAGGTCGGAGTCGACGAGCACCGCGCCGGGATCGCGGACCGTCTCGTTGAAGTAGGCGAGGTAGTCCGGCCAGCTCCACGTGACGGCCGTCGAGTACCAGCAGAGCAGCAGCGCGACCGCGGCCGAGGTGAACTCGCTCTTCCGGCCGGCCGGATGCGCCACCCAAGCCCGCCACAGGTGCGTGAGCGTGACAGTGGCGCCGACCGCGAGCAGCGGGTACAGCACCAGCACGTGGCGCACACCGATGTTGATGCGGCTGTAATAACTGCAGAAGCCGAGCAGCACCACGAACAGCACCGGAATCGCGAGCGGCCGGGCGCTGCGCGCCCGCCAGCCGTCGCGTCCGAGGATTCCGAGTCCGGGCAGGCCGAGCAGCAGCAGCGGCAACGGCGTCTTGACCGCGAGCGCGACGATGTAGAAGTACCACCACCCGGAGTTCCTGACCTCGCCCAATAGGTACGAGGGGTGGCCGAGCTGGTTGTGATACGAGAGCGCCTCGATGCCGCCGACGATCAGCTGAAATGCCTCCGGCACCGGCACCTTCGCGCCGATCGCATAGGCCGCGTCGTGCACGGCACCCGAGTAGCCGAACAGGTACCCGAGCGGCTGGCTGTAGACGTGCGCGTCGTTCGTCAGGTAGACGAAGCGCCCGCCGTAGACGAGCGTCAGGAAGGCGCTCGCGAGCAGGCCCGCGAGCGCGAGCCCGCCTATCCGGCGGGCGGCTGCGGCGACCGGCGCGCCCTCGTTCCGCTCCCACGCGCTCAGCAGCACGAGCGCCAGCGCGCCGAGGCCGACGAAGGGAATGGCCGACAGCTTGGTCGCGACTGCGATGCCGAGCGCGACGCCGAGCCACACCGCGTCCCGCGTGCGAGCACTTTGGAGCCAGCGCTGCATCGCGTGCAGCGCGAGCAGGCAAGTCGCGGCGGCGGGCACGTCGAGCGTCGCGAGCGCGCCATGACCGAGGACCGCGGGCGTCGTTGCGCAGAACCCGGCGGCGACGAGCGCGCCGAGCGGCGTCGTGAACGGCCGCGCGAACACGAAGCTCATCACGACGAGCAGCGCCAGGAACGGCAGCGCCCCCGCCCGCGCGAGCGCGAGGTAGAGATCGTAGTGACCGCTGCCGTAAAGGATCGCGATGCCCTCGGGGCGACCGTCGGGCGGCGGCGTGCCCTGCGAGCGGGCGCCCGCGAGGTAAGGGCCGACCGCGAGCGCGAGACGCGCGAGCGGCGGGTGCTGAATGTCGTACTCGTAGACGCCGCGGTCGAGCAGCGAGAGCCCGGAGCCGAGATGCTCGGGCTCGTCCCAGGTGTGGCCGAAGGTCGACCACGTGGACGCTGCCAGCCCACAGGCGAGGAGCGCGATCGCGATCAACGCGGCGAACGGGGCGAACGGGGCGAGGGACTCGCGAGGGGGCGCAGGCATGGGCGGCGACCTGGTCGGACGCCGACCATGATAGCGAGCGGCGCGTGAAGTCCCGCTTAAGAATCTCTAAGCTCCGGCGATGGAAGCCTTCCTCGTATCCGCCGGCGTCGTCGCCCTCGCCGAGATCGGCGACAAGACGCAACTGCTCGCGTTCGTGCTCGCGGCCCGCTACCGGCGGCCGTGGCCGATCATCGCCGGAATCGTGACGGCGACGCTCGCGAATCACGCGATCGCGGGCGCGGTCGGGGCGTGGGTCCTGCGGATGCTCGGCCCCGAAATCCTGCGCTGGGTGCTCGCCGTCTCGTTCTTCGGAATGGCCGTCTGGACGCTGATCCCGGACAAGCCGCCGAGCGAGGATGAAAGGAAGCCGCGCCGGTTCGGGGTCTACGGAACCACGGTGATCTCGTTCTTCCTCGCCGAGATGGGCGACAAGACCCAGATCGCGACGATGGCGCTGGCCGCCAAGTACGCCTCCTTCTATTGGGTCGTGGCCGGCACCACCACCGGCCTCCTGCTCGCGGACGTGCCGGCGGTGCTGCTCGGCGATCGGCTCGCCGGACGGGTCCCGACCCGGGCGGTGCACGCGGTCGCGGCGGCGGTATTTGCGGTGCTGGGCTTGGTGGTGCTGATCCCCTCCGTGGGCGGGCTTTTCGGCCTGTGACGGCGGGGTTGCTGCCGGTTGCCTTGCTGCCCGTTACGGGCTCCAGTATTCTCCGCCGCTTCTCGAATACCGGGCGCGTAGCTCAGCGGTAGAGCACTTCCTTGACATGGAAGGGGTCACAGGTTCGATCCCTGTCGCGCCCACCAGCACTTACGCGCGATGACCTACATGGATGTGGTCAGGTCTGTGGACACTTGCCCAGTTCTCTCCCGGGCACATCTCACGCTGCCGCTCGTTCGGCGGTACGAATCTGCAGAACCGCACACCCTTGGAAGGGACAGCCCATGAGCTTCAATGTGAGCGATCTGAAGGCCGGC
>JANXZZ010000062.1 GCA_025355245.1 Pseudomonadota bacterium
GGCGATCGGCGGCCGCGCGCCGCTCGAGCGCGGGCTCTACGCCTGCACCGAGATGTTCATGGACGGCTTCCTCGATCTTTATCGCGCCGGGGTCCTGTCGCGGCGCGTGTACCCGGAGGCACGGTTGCAGCGACTCCTCGACGCGGGCGCGATCAGCGCGCGCATCGACGTCGAGACGCTGGTCGAGCTGGCGCGCGCCGGGCTCAGCCACCTCGACGCGGCCAGCTTTGCGGCGCTCGAGGCGGCGGGTCTATTCCTGCCGGGCACGGCGTTCGTGGCGCCGGCGATGGTGCGCGCGCCGGATGGCACGCGCATCGATGCACGTCTAGAGGATGCCGCCTGCCGCGCGCTGCTCGCCGAGCACTGCCTCGCGAAACGGCTGAGCGGCGGGCGGGTACTGCACGCGGGCTTCTTCCTGGGTCCGCGCGGCTTCTACGGCGCGCTGCGCGACCTGCCGGACGACGATCGCGAGCGCTTTGCAATGACGCGCATCAGCTTCACGAACACGCTTTACGGCGATGACTACACGCTGCGCGTCGCGCAGCGCCGCCACGCGCGCTTCATCAACTCGACGATGATGGTGACCGCGCTCGGCGCCGCGGTCTCCGATGCGCTCGACAGCGGCCAGGTGGTGAGCGGTGTCGGTGGCCAGCACGACTTCGTCGCGATGGCGCACGAGCTCGCCGAGGCGCGCTCGATCCTGCTGGTGCGCGCGACCCGCGAGAAGCACGGCCGCGTGACCTCGAACATCGTCTGGAACTACGGCCACGTCACGATCCCGCGCCACCTGCGCGACATCGTCGTCAGCGAGTACGGGATCGCGGACCTGCGCGGGCGCACCGACCGGGACTGCATCGTCGCGATGCTGGCGATCACCGACTCGCGCTTCCAGGCCGGCCTGCTCGCGGCGGCGAAGCGCGCCGGCAAGATCGAGGCGGACTTCGAGGTGCCGCGCGAAGTACGTCACAACACGCCGGCGGCGCTTACCGACCGCCTGCGGGGCCTGCGCAGGGAGGGGTTCTTCTCGGAGTTTCCGTTTGGCACGGATTTCACGGGGGAGGAGATCGTGCTCGCGAAGGCGCTACGCCGCCTCGAGTCGCAGACCGCCTCGAGCGCCGGCAAGCTGCGCGCCATCGCCGCGGCCTGCGCGCGTCCGGCCGATGCGCGCGTGGCGCCCTATCTCGAGCGCATGCAGCTCGGCACGCCCGCGGGCTTGCGCGAGCGCCTGACGGCGCGCCTGCTTGCCCGCGCGGTCGACGACGTGCTCGCCGCGAACGGCGCGCCCTAGTAGCGCCGGCGTGCGTGCGCGCGTGCGCGCGTGCGCTCAGTGCCCGGCCTGCGCCAGCAGGCGGTCGATCAGCGCGCGCGCCTGGGCGAGGTAGTTGCGGCCGAACAGGTTCAGGTGATTGAGCACGTGATAGAGGTTGTGGAGCGCCACCCGCGCATCGCTTCCCGCATCGAGCGGCCACGCGGCCCGGTAGGCCGCGTAGAAGGGCGCGCCGAAGCCGCCGAACAGCCGGGTCATCGCGAGGTCCGCCTCGCGATCGCCGTAGTAGGCGGCCGGATCGAACAGCACCGGCGTCGAGTCCTCGACCATGCCGCGGTTGCCGCCCCACAAGTCGCCGTGCAGCAGCGAGGGCGTCGGCCGGTAGCCGGCATAGAGGTTCGGCAGCTCCTCGAGCAAGCGCGCGCCGCGCTCATCGAGCTGCGCGCCGTAGCCGTTCGCGCGCGCGAGCGCGAGCTGGGGCGCCAGGCGGCGCTTCGCGAGGAAGGCGACGCCGTCCGCGAGCCAGCCGTTCGCCTGGGGACTGCCGCCGATGTAATTGTCGTGGGCGAAGCCGAACTGCGAACCGTGCGTGCCGTGCACGGCCGCGAGCGCTTCGCCGAGCGCGGCCTCGGCGGCGGCGTCGGGGGGGCTGAGCTCGAGCCACTCGAGCGCGAGCCAGGCCGTGGTCGAGGTGGCGCCGCGGCCGAACACCGCCGGCACGCGGACGAGATCGGTCGCGCCCAGGATGCCGAGCGCCTCGGCCTCGCAGGCGAGCCTCGGCAGCGCGGGTGCGGGCGCGAGCTTCACGAACAGCTGGCCACCGCGCGTCGGCCAGCACCAGGCCTCGTCGCGCGCACCCCCCGCCACGAGCCTGCTCGGGCGCGAGGCAACCCTGAGCCCGCTCGCCTCGGCGACGGCGCCCGCGATGTCGGCCCAGCCCTCGCTCACGCGGCGGTCCGCGCGATCCGTTCCGCCTGCTGGCGCAGCATGGGGCCGAAGCCGGCGCGATCGTAGAACTCGCCCAGCAGCGCGAGGTCGGGGGCAGAGCGTCGCAGCCGCGCCGGCTCCGCCGCGAGCGGCATGTCGCAGGCGATGCGTGTTAGCTCGCGCGCGAGATAGGCGACCGCGCGATGCGCCTCGAGGCGCGCGCCCAGGGTCGCGGCGCCGCGGATCGGAAGCGTAGCGACCAGATGCAGGTTCGCGTAGAGGTCATCGAGCGATTCGAAGCGCGCGAGCAGCGCGGCGGCGGTCTTCTTGCCGACGCCGGGGACGCCCGGGATGTTGTCGACCGCATCGCCGGTGAGCGCGAGGTAGTCCGCCATCCGCTCGGGGTAGACGCCGAAGCGCGGCGCGATCTCGGCGTAGCCGAAGCGCTCCTCGGCCATGTAGTCCCAGAACTCGTCGCCAAGCGCGATCAGCTGCGCGAGGTCCTTGTCGCGGGTGACGACGGTTGAGGAGAAGCCCGCCGCGCGCATGCGCTTCGCGAGCGTGCCGATGATGTCGTCGGCCTCGTACTCCTGGCTTCCGAACTCGGCGAGGCCGAGCAGGCGGCAGAGCTCCCGGCAGCGCCCGAACTGCTCCTTGAGGCCGGGCGGCGCGGGCTCGCGGTTGGCCTTGTAGGCCGGGTAGATACGGTTGCGGAACGAGCCCGCCAGGCTCTCGTCGAAGGCAACCGCGATGTACTCGGGGCGCGCGCGCTCCATGAGGTCGGACAGGAAACGCGCGAAGCCGTACAGCGCATTCACCGGACGCCCCTCGCCATCCGCCATCTCCGGCGGGATCGAGTAGTAGGCGCGAAACACGAAAAAGCTCGCGTCGACCAGATGCACGACCGGCATCGCTACTGGAGCCAGAAGCGGATGCGCTGGTGCAGCGGGCTCGAGCGCGGGAAATGCGCGAGCAGGTAGGCCATCTGGTCGGCGAGCACGCGCCGGCCCTTGAGGTAAATGTACTCGGCGTAGGTCGGCTTGAACGGCACCGCCAGGAGCTGCATGCCGGCCTCCTCGGGGCTGCGCGAGGCCTTCGCGTTGTTGCAGCGCCGGCAGGCGGTCACGACGTTGGTCCACACGTCCTCGCCGCCGCGGCAGAAGGGCCTGACGTGATCGCGCGACAGCTGCTGCGTCGGGAAGCGGAAGCCGCAGTACATGCAGAGGTAGCCGTCGCGCTTGAACAGCGTCTCGTTGTTGAGCGGCGGAACGTAGTCGTTGCGCAGCGTCCCCGGATTGTGGGAGTGCCCGATGGTCGCGACGATCGAGCTCACATCGACGATGGTGCGCTGGCCGCTCCTGGCGTTAGTGCCGCCGCGCAGGCGAAACAGCAGCGAGCCGCAGGTGTAGGCCACCTGGTCCATGTGATAGAGGCGCACCGCCTCCTTGTAGTCGATCCACTCGAGCGGCATGCCGGCGACGTCGGTGCGCAGCACCTGCTGGCTGAGGCCGGGAGTCGAGGGCACTCGCACCACCGCCGGCAGCGGCGCCGGCAGAGGTTTGCGGGGTTTCGAGTGACGCTGTCGCACTTTCATGCATGTTAAGATAACGAAACGCGTGTGCCAGAAGCAAACGACGCAAGGCACTCACCCATAACGCAAATTCGGGACGAACGGGCCGATGCGTGACGGCGGGATTCGACCGCCGGCGAGCCGCGCCCCAGGAGGTTCTTGATGTCCGCCGTTCCACCCGCCGCCAGCGGCATCGTCGTCGGCGTGCCGCGCGAGTCGCAGCCGGGGGAGTCGCGGGTCGCGCTCGTCCCGGAAATCGCCGCCAAGTTCGCCGCCGCGGGGGGCCGCGGGGGGGGGGGGGGC
>JANXZZ010000071.1 GCA_025355245.1 Pseudomonadota bacterium
CGCATCCGGCGCGCGCAGCGTGCGTCCGACCTGATCCTGCAGCCTGAGGCTCGCTTGTATCGAGCGGTCGAGGGCCTGATTGACGGTAGCCGAGGGGAACGCCGTGCCGTCCACAAAGTTGGAGAGCTGCGTGAACGGCACCGATAGGACAACCTGCACTGTGACGCCGTTTGCTGGCGCGGTTGTGAACGTGCACGTACCGCTGCCCAGCCCCGCCCCTGTCACCGTGAACCCGCTCGACTGCACGGCGCTGCCGATCATCACCAAGAGGTCGGTGTTGGCGTAAAAGAGGAACGGGATCGGGAACGCGGTCGATACTCCGTTGCCGTTGTAACTCACGCGAATCTGTTGGCTGGAAACAGTCATTAGTGCGCCATCCTTTTGTGCGTCCCGGTCAGGCCCAGGCGGCGAATGCCGTCCGCGCGGCCCCGCTCTGCCGCGTCGGCTGCCGCGACGGCAATGATTCCCTCGAACAGCCGCGTACGCTCCGCAGGGCTCGTGAGCTTCGACGTATCGAAGCCGGCGCGCTTCGCGGCCCACGGCGCGCGGGCGAGCTCGAGCCAGCGGAAATACTCGTCGACCGTCATGCCCTCGGTCGCCCGGGCGTCCGCCGCAGCCAGCTCGCGGCGCTTGGTCTCGCACCATTCGATGTAGTCGCCGAGTGGCATGGTCGCCGGCAGTGCCCTGGACTCGGACTCCCACTGCGCAATCGTGGTCTCGTGGCGCGACCAGAGCTCGTCGACCGTCTCGCGCTTTGAGGCGCTCATGCGTCCTTGCTCCGAAGGCTTGCGCGGAACCTCGCCTTATCGTCGGGACGCATCCACTTGTAGAGCGCGAGCAGAATGCCGGCGTCATCGTGATGCGTGGCGTAGAGATCGACTGCGAGCCGGTGCATCTGCCACGGCTCGTCAAGGTGCTTGAAGTCAGTCTCGAGGGTGCTTGCGACGCACGCCGCGAGGCCCGAGTTCCGGGCGGTCAGTTCCTTCGCAAACTGCTGCGAGTGCCAGTCGGTCATTTCTGTCTCCCGTTGCGCGGCATCTCGCGAATCGCCCGCTCGATCGACTCGCGATAGCCGCGGTGCATGTGCCCTAGCAGTGCGATCACGTCGCGCGCCGACTTCTCGTGTCCCGTGCGCTCGGCGAGCTTCACGTTCGCGATCTTCTGCTCTAGCGTCTTGCCGGCGGCACGGCGGACGTGCTCGTCATTCGTCGCTCTATCGCCGAACTCCGCATCGTCGAGCTTTGCGTCATGGAACATCTGCGCGAACATCAAGAGCATGTGAAAGAGGTGCGCCGAGCCGTGCGTGATGACTCGGTCCCAGAGCGCGCCGAACTGCGGCGACCGCTCGAGGCCCGCCCGCTTGATACGCTCAGCGACGCTCGTCACGTCGCGCTCGAGCGCCCGATCGCCTGCGACGATGCCCGACACGAGCGTGTAGAAGTCGAGCCGCTCCGCGCCGGTCTCGCCGAAGACGGCTTGCATGGTGTCGCGGAAGTCGCCGCGGATCTCCGGGATGTCTGCCGCAGACGCCTTGCCGTCAGCGATGGCCTTCAGCGCCTCGGTGCCCTTCCGCCAGGTCGCGCGAACGTGGCTGGCGATCTCGTGCGCCTGCATTAGCTGGTCCTCTCGTTCACGACTTTCAACGCCGCGAGCAGCCGCGCCTTCGCCTCGGCGAGCTCGGGCTTCGGCTCGAGCAGCGGCAGGATCGCGGCGGTGACTGCTGTAACCACCTGTTCGATCGCGGCCTGTTGGTCGGCGAGCTGGTGCGGGATGATCTTCGCGCGGGGCAGGTAGTCGTCCATACGGCCTCCTAACGGGTAGCGATGCGACGCTGATGCTCGGCGACGCGAGAGAGCGCGTCCGCGACCTCCCACTTGCTGAACAGCTCGGGATGGTTCTGCAGCAAGTCCTTCAGCGGCGCTGAGCGCGAGGCGGCAGTGCGCAGGAACGACTCGAACACCTCGAGTCTCGCGTCGAAGGCCGAGCCCCAGACGCGGCGCAGCGCAGCCTCCTGCTCGCCCATGTAGCGCTCGGCCTGCTCGGGCGAAGCTTTCAGCAGAAACTGCGCCGTCTTCTCGACGCCAGCCGCGACCGAATTGCCGATCTCCCTCGGAATCGCTGCGTCGAACATCGCCTGACGGAACGCCGTATCGAGCGCGGCATCCGCGGGAGTATCGCCGGCAGGTCCCAAAAGGTACTCGTGCGGCGAGCGCGGCGGCGCCATACTCTTGTCGACGGCCGTCTGCATCGCGTCTTCGGAGCGCTGTGCTTCGGACTCGGCGAGCATGGCCGCCCGCTGGTCGGCTGAGCCGCGCTGATACCGTGCCTCCTCGGCTGCGACGGCGCGCGCCTCCGCTTCGTCGATGTTCAGCGCGCGCAGTTCTGCGACACGCTTGTCGACGACGGCCTGGTGCGCAGGGTTCAGAGGTGGAGGCGGCACAGCTCGGCCGGCGGCTTGGAGGTCCCCGACGTGAGCAGACGTCGGAGCGGAGGAACCAGCGGCCGAGCTGCCCGTCATTTCGTTGTGCGAGGCCGCGAGGTTCGCCGCATCTGCAGCGCTATACCCGAGGCCGGTGAAGTAGCTGGCTTCGACTGTCATTGGACGTACGCCATCTTGAGGGAGAGATTTCCGCCGGCTGTGCCCGCGGTCACTGCGGTCACGACGACGTCATAGATCGCGCCGGGATCGCTCGCGAGACCGAGCAGTTCCCATATGCGCTTCGGGATGTTGGCCACGGCGGCACCGGCGCCAGCGATTGCCGGGAAGTACAGCGACGTCCACGTCTGGCGCGCAGCCGCTAGGCTCGTGCCGGAAGGGATGTAGAGCGCGTCCGAGCCCGCGACGACGGTGCTGCCACCGTTCGAGAACAGCACGCCGCATTTGTAGCTCGTGCCCGTGGCGTTCGCGTCGTTCATCACCTCGACGTCGCCGACGCGGGCATTCGATGGAATCCGAAAGAATCGGTACGTAGACCCGGCGCTGTCGGTAGCGCCCATCGCGCACACGTCGACCATCTCGCGGTAGATCCCGCCGGCCACGTAGGGATTGTTAAGCACGGGCGGCGTCAGCAGGTCGTTGCCGATCTGGCCTGAATTCACATTGACCACAGCCACGGTTGTCTCCTTTATGCCGCCACGGGCGGCGGTGCGTGTTCGGTTTCGGGCCGAGCACCCTTGAGTGCCACGAATGACCATTCGCGAGCCGCCTTCGCAAGATCGCCGCGCCCGGACTCCCTCACCTGGAACGGGCTCTCGACCACGAGGCCAGTCGGCCTCAACGCGCCATCGCTAATCGCGAACAACGCCAGCCCGGAGATCGGGACTATCTGCGCCGGGAACGTCAGGCGGCTAACCTCGCGAAACCCGCCGCACGCCTCGGCCCGGTCGGCAAAGGCGAGCGCGGCCGAGCGGGTCGCCATCAGACTCGCGGCAAGCTTCGCGAACAGCGCCTGCGACTCGGACGCCGCACGCTCAAGGGCTTCACCGGCCTCCCGCGCCTTGGCAACCTCAGCCCGCCACGCCGCGTCGCGATCGCGCTGCCGAGCGGCCTCGAGAGCCACCGCAAGCGTCACGCGCGCACTCCGGAGATTGCGCACCTGACCCTCGAGGCTCTCGACGCGCCCCTGATCCCGCAACGTCGCGAAGTCGCGCGGCAATGCCGACAGCACCGCAGCGCGCGCGACGCTCCGTGCGTCCTCGAGCTCGGCGCCCTTGGCGCGAATCGTCTCGTCGGTCGCCCGAATCCGCTCCTCGAGGTCAGCAACGGTCGGCGCTTGATTACGAATTGCAACAACAGTCATGTGAGCCCCTCAGTTGATCTGCGGCCGGCGCCGCCGAATGGTGTGAGCAGCGAAGAATTCCTGCAGAGGCTGTGCAGTGGTCGCTCCAGCCTCCAGCAACGCGGTAAGTCGCTTCCAACTGCGATGCGCGGCCAGCTCGTCGCCGAACGCCTCGTCCAGGTAGGCATTCAGCGACATCGCTACATCTCCGCGAATTGAGGGCGCTTGCCCGTGAACGCCGGACGCACCGGCTTGCTCGCTGCTAACAGGAGCGCACCGCACGCCGCATTTGCTGCGTCATCATGGGCGCCCCTTGGGTGGTCTACGAGATCGCCACGGCTGCTAGTCCGCGGCCGACGCTCGAGCAGCCGCAGCTCGGTCAACAAGCGAGGGTGGTCCAATAGCTCGACCCTGCCTTGGGTAAACAGCGGAAGCGTCTCAACGTAGATTTCCGACTTCGATCGCTGTGATACGCAATAGCTGACGCCGTACTTGCGAAACGTCGACGCGACCCACTCTGCCGAGTACGCGTCTCCGCACACCTGCCGCAATCCATATGCAGAGATGGTCTCGGCCATCTGCTGCACTACAGCCTCGGGTTGGAACGGCGGAGCGACGACGCGCAGCGCATCCAGCACCAGGCGCCCAGTTCGCTCCTGATGCGCGATGGCCAGCGTGAACGCGTCTGAGCGGCCGCCGCTCGGATCTGCGAATGCCGCGTAACTGAAGCCCTGCGTCGCGGGCAACATGCGCCGGTTCGCCACAACCGCCTCGTCGATAATTGCGTCATCCAGAAACGCATCCACGTCTGTACGAAAGAGCCCGAAATACTCGCTCTGCGCTGCCGTCGGGTCGTCCCGCATCGCGGCCTGAATGTCGTCCTCCGACAGCAACGGATTCAATTGCCGCGAGGTCGCCTGTATGTAGAGGCCGCGGCTCTCACCATCGTTCGCGTAAAAGCGCTTGAACGCATCGTGCAGCAGACCGACTTTGCGATGCGGGCTCGAGATCCCGATCAGGATCCCGTTCAACGTCAGAAGCGCCGGACGCAATGCACGCGCCAGCTCGAGATCAGGAAGCGCCGAATCGTCCGCTCGTAGGAAAGCGCACTCGTCCAACACCGCGCCGGGCATCGTCCGCCCGCGCACCGTGCGATAGGACGCCGTCGCCACCTCCAAGCGTGTGCGGTGCGCAAACTCGATCGCATCCTGAGTGCGGCTCGCCATCTCAGACGAGAGCAGCGGGCTGCCCCCGACGATGCCAGCCGCGTAGTCTAGAAGCACCGCCGCCTGCCTGCGATCCGGCGCCACGAGCCCGATAACCGCCGTCTCGCCCGGGGCCAGCCGCGCCGAGTAGTCGGTCGCCGCAAGCCACGAGCCGACCACCGACGTAAAGCGCGACTTTCCACTCCGCCGGCCGGCGCCGATGTACACCTCGCGAGG
>JANXZZ010000079.1 GCA_025355245.1 Pseudomonadota bacterium
CGAGGTACTCGTTGAAGAAGAGCCCGAAGATGGCCTCGATCAGCACTTCCGCGATCTCGGAATTGTCCCAGTTGAGCTCGACCGTCTCGACGCGCGCGCCGCGGCTTCTCAGCGCCGCCGCCGCGGCCTCGAGGTTCGCGCGAATGTCGGGGCTGATGGCGGGACTCCCCGTCGCAAAGGCGAGCGCGAGGCGCGTGCCCTTGAGATCCGGATACACGAACGGCAGCGGCTCGAAGGGCATGCCGACGTAGCTCGCCGGGTGCGGACCTGCGATCACGTTCTGCATCATGACCGCGTCGTCGAAGCTGCGCGCCAGCGGTCCCTCGACCGCGAAGGAGAAGAGTTCCTCGCCCGGCGTGCTCGCAAGCCGCCCGAACGGCGGCTTGAAGCCGTAGAGTCCCTGCAGCGCGGCCGGAATTCGCGTCGAGCCCGCCATGTCGCTGCCGGTCGCGAGCGGTGTCAGCCCCGCCGCGAGCGCGGCCCCCGAGCCACCGCTCGAGCCGCCGCAGGTGATCGCGGGGTTCCAGGGGTTGCGGGTCACGCCGAAGCGCGCCGAAAGCGTCTGGCCGATCACGCAGAACTCGGGGACCGTCGTCTGCAGGTGCGGATTCGCACCCGCGGCCAGCAACTTGTCGACGATCGGATGGTTACGGGCCGGGACTTCGTCGTGCAGCCACGAGCCAATCGTGCGCTGCCAGCCGGCGACCGAGGTCTCGTCCTTGATCGCGACCGGAATACCCTCGAGCACGCGCGCGGTGCCGTTCGCGTAGCGCGCCTCGGCGGCGCGGGCCCGCTCGAGCGCCTCCTCGGCATGGATCGCGGTGGTCGCGTTTATGTAGCCGCCGTGCAGCGCGGTCGCGCGCGCGAGCAGCACCTCGGTCAGCTCGACCGGCGAGAGCGTGCGGGCCACGAAGCGGTCGCGCGCCGCGCGCGCCGACAGGTAGGCCAGCTCCTCGCTCATCGCGAACGCCGCCGGCCACGCGGCGCGCGCGGCAGTCCCGGAACGCCGGCCGCGAGGCCCGCGTCCGCAATCGGACGGCCGGCGCGCTGGGTGAGCGGGATCACCCCCGCCCACACCGGCCAGCCGCGATCGCGCTCGGGGTCGTCGGGCGGGCCGACCCGCACTTTGGCGGAGGCCGAGTCGAGCGGCAGCGACAGGATCGTGGTCGCCCCGAGTTCCTTGCGCGACACGGGCCTGAGCTTCGCCCAGCGACCCGGGAACAGGCGCTCGGTGAACACCTCGAGCAGGCGCGCCTTGTCGGCCGCGCCCGCGGTGACCTCGGGGCGCCCGAAGCACATGACCGAGCGATAATTCGCGCTGTGGTTGAACGCGGAGCGCGCCAGCACCCAGCCGTCGATCAGGGTCGCGGTCAGGCACACCTCGGCGAGCGCGCCGGCCTTCAACATGCGGCTCGCGACACTGCCATGCCAGTACACTCGCTCCTCGATCCGCCAGTGCAGAGTCGGGGTCGCGACCGGGCGCCCGTCGATGACGTGGGCCACGTGGCAATGTGTCGCAGCATCGAGGACTTCATGGATGACCCGTCGGTCGTAGTGGGCGAGTTCGGGCAGGCGCCTGACGCGCGTGAAGCCGGTCCCGACGGCACTGCCACCACCGCTGCGCTTGCTGACGCTCATTCCATCCGTCCCGTGTTGACCGATATTGAAGCGCCAGTATGCCGTGATCTCCCGCTCGAAATCCTCTACCGCGACGAGCATCTGCTCGCGATCGCAAAGCCGAGCGGCCTGCTCGTGCACCGCACGCGACTCGATGCGTGGGCGACGGGCTTCGCGGTGCAACGCCTGCGCGACCAGATCGGCTGTGCGGTGTACCCGGCGCACCGCCTCGACAAGGCGACCTCCGGCGTGCTGCTGTTCGCGCTCTCGGAAAGCGTGCGCGCGGACCTCGGCGGCCAGTTCGAACGCGGCGAGGTGGAGAAGCGCTATGCCGCGATCGTGCGCGGCTGGCCGCCGGCGCTGCGCATCGATCATCCGCTCGAGCGCCTGCGCGATGCCTACGAGCACAGCACCGCGGCGACCCAGGATGCGCAGGCGGCGGTCACGCTGCTCAGGCCACTTGCGACCGCGGAGGTGCCGGTCGCGGTCGATCGCTACCCGGTGAGCCGCTACGCGCTGGTCGCGCTCGAGCCCCTGTCCGGCCGCCGGCACCAGCTGCGACGGCACTTGAAGCACGCGGGCTACCCCATCATCGGCGACACGAGCTACGGCCAGGGTCGCCACAACCGGCTGTTTCGCAGCCGCTTCGCCTCGCAGCGGCTGCTGCTCGCCGCCGTGTCGCTCGGCTTCCGGCACCCGCGTGCGGGCAAGCGCCTCGACATCGTCGCGCCGCTCGCGGCCGACTTCCTGACCGTCGCCGGCCTGCTCGGCTGGCCCGACGCCGATGCGCGCCTCGGCGCGCGCGCCGACTGACGATGGACCGACCCGCCGACGATCGCCGCTGGCTCGCCGTGCTCAACCCCGCCGCCGGCGGCGGGCGGGCCGCGCGTGCGTGGCCCGCGCTCGCGACCGCCCTCGCCGCCGCGAGCGTCGCGGTCGAAGCCGTTGTCACGAAGGGCCCGGGCCACGCGAGCGAACTCGTGAGCCGCGCCGGGGAGCGCGGCGTTCGCCGCTTTCTCGCCGTCGGCGGCGACGGCACGCTCAACGAGGTCGTCAACGGGCTCGCGTGCGGCGGCGAGCGCACCGCAATCGCGGCCGCCCCCGTCGGCACCGGCAACGACTGGGCGCGCGGGCTCGGGCTGCCGCGGCAGCCGACGGCCCTCGCCGCGATGCTGCGTGCCGAGCGACGCCGTGCGCACGATCTCGGCCGCGTGAGCTGCGAGCTCGCGGGCATGCGCCGCGACACGGTCTTCATCAACGTGGCCGGCGCCGGCTACGACGCCGACGTGCTCGGGCGCCTGCCGTCGGTCGGGCCGCGGTCGCTGCGCTACGTGTGGGCGGTGGCCTCCGGCATCGCACGCTACCGCCCGCCCCGCTACCGCCTGGAGTGCGCCGACCTCTCGGTCGACGAGCGGCTGCTGGTCGCGTTCGCTGCCATCGGACGCTTCGCCGGGGGTGGGCTCAGGCTCGCACCCGAGGCCGACCCCGGCGACGGGCTCCTCGAGCTCGTCGCGATCCGCGCGCTCGCGCCGCTCGCCGCGCTCGTTCGGGTGCCGAAGCTGTACCGCGGGACGCTCGCCGGCGACCCGGCCGCGATCACCGCGCGGGGCCCCGAGGTCAGGATCTCGACCGACCGCCCGGCCGGCGTCGAGGCGGACGGTCAACTGCTGGGGACCACCCCCGTTACCTTCTCCCTGCAACCGGGCGCGATCGACGCCATCGTCCCGTAAGATCCTCAGCAAGCACGGGCACCGGTCGGGAGGTCGGCGCGGATGTACGAGACGATCCATCATGGCCTCGCGCCGCGGGCGGCGTTCCTGCGTCGCCTGGTCCGTCACGCCGCGGCCGCGCTCGGCCTGGTCGGCGGCTCGCTCGCGATCGGCGTCGTCGGCTACCACCTGCTCGAACACCTGCCGTGGATCGATTCGCTCCTCAACGCCTCGATGCTGATGGGCGGCATGGGGCCGGTGGATGCGCTGCACACGACGGCGGGCAAGCTGTTTGCCTCGATCTACGCGCTCTACTGCGGGCTCGTGCTCTTGATCGCGGCCGGCGTCATCTTCGCGCCCGTGCTGCACCGGCTCATGCACCGTTTCCACCTGGCGGGCGAGAGCGATTCGAAATGAGGGGCGCGCGGGCGGCCGCACGGCCGCGAAGCAGCTCGATCCGGTCGGCCCTGCTCGTGGGCGCGCTGGCACTTCTCGCGCTAGGAAGTCCCGCGCGGGCCGGCGCCGCGACGCGCCCGAAGGTGTGCCTGGTGCTCTCCGGCGGCGGCGCGCGCGGCATCCCGCACATCGGCGTGCTCAAGGTGCTCGAGGACCTGCGCGTGCCGGTCGACTGCATCGTCGGCACCAGCGCGGGCGCGATCATCGGCGGCGCCTATGCCGCCGGCGCCTCGCCCGCCGAGATCGAGCGGATGATCGGCGCGGCGGACTGGGATCACCTCTTGTCGGACCTGCCGGCGCGCATCAACCGCTCGGTGTACGCGAAGGACGTCGAGCGCTCGCGCATCGGCGGCGCGGAAGCGGGTATCCGCGGCAGCGCGCTGGCGCTGCCGCGCGGCGTCGTGATCGGCCAGCACCTGCAGTTCTTCCTGCAATCGCTGGTAGCTCCCGCGACCAGCGGCCCCTTCGATCGGCTGCCGATCCCCTACCGCGCGCTCGCGACCGATTTCGAGAGCGGCCGGCTGGTGGTGCTCGATCACGGCGATCTCGCCGCCGCGATCCGCGCCAGCATGTCGGTGCCGGGCGCTTTCGCGCCGGTCGAGATCGACGGCGCAATGCTGGTCGACGGCGGACTCGTGCGCAACCTCGGCATCGACGTCGCGCGCGAACTCGGCGCCGAGATCGTGATCGCGGTCAACGTGGGCTCGCCGCTGCTGCGCCGCTCGGAGCTGGGCTCGCTGCTCGGCGCCGCCGAGCAGACGCTCAACATCCTCACCGAGCAGAACGTCGACGTGTCGCTCGCCGGTCTCGGTCCCGACGACGTGCTGATCTCCCCCGAGCTCGGCGCGCTGAGCTCGAGCGACTTCGCGCACGGCGCCGACTACATTCCGGCGGGCGAGCTCGCCGCGCGCCGCGCGGCGCGTGCGCTCGCGCCGCTGTCGGTGAGCCCGGAGGACTACGAGGCGTGGCGGCACGAGCAGCGCAGGGCGCGCGTGCCGCCGCACTACGACCGCGTCGTCGTCGACACCTCGAGCCTCGCGAGGGTGCCACCCGAGTCGGTGCGGCGGCTCCTGGGCGGCGCTCCCGATCCCAAGAACCCGGATGCTGCGATCGCGACCCTGCTCGGCACCGACGATTTCGAGTTCATCCAGGGCGATGTCCATCCGGGCGCCGACGGCACGACGCTGGTGCTGCGGCCGGTCGAGAAGCCGTGGGGACCGGATTACCTGCGCGCCGGCGCCGTGCTGACCGCGAACTTCGAGGGCTCGAGTGCGTTCACGCTCTACGTCGACCAACGCAACACCCTGCTTACCGACGGCGGCCTCGAGTGGCGCAACCGCCTCAGCATCGGCCAGATCGATTCGATCACGAGCGAGATGCGCCTGCCCTTCGACGCGGCGCGGCGCGTGTTCCTGGCGCCGCGGCTGCTTGCATCGGACGAGCTCATGGATCTTTACGTCGGCGCCGAACCGCTCGAGTCCTACCGGCGGCGCAGCCTCAGGCTCGGCGCCGATCTCGGCATGCGCTTTGGCAACCTCGGCGAGATCAGCGCCGGCTTCGAGGGCGGCGGGACCGGCGTCGCGCGCACGGTGGGACCGCGCCTGGTGCCGGATACGCACGGCCGCGTGGGCGACCTGCACCTGCGCTACGTGTTCGACGGCCTCGACAACCTCGACTTCCCGCGGCGCGGCTTCCTGCTGAGCGGCGAGGCTGAACTTGCGCGGCACATTCTCGGCGGCGCCTCGGACTACGACCGGATCACGCTCGATGCGCAGCAGGCCTTCGGCACCGACCTGTCGAGCTTCCTGCTCGCCGCCCGCTACCAGACCGCGCTCGGCACCGACCTGCCGTTCTACGAGCAGTTCACGGCCGGCGGCTTCCAGGACCTTTCGGGCCTGCGGCCCGACCAGATCCTCTCGAACCGCATCGCGTTCCTGAGGCTCGTATACCGCCGGCGCATCGCCTCGTTCTCGGCGCTGCTACCGGCGGTGTATGCCGGAGTATCCGTCGAGGGCGCCGGGATCGGTCCGCAGGCCGGGGGCGTGCGTTCCGCACAAACGCGCGCGGGCTCGGTATTCCTGTCGGGGGATTCCGCGCTCGGGCCCCTCTACCTCGGCTTCGGACTCGCCAACGGCGGCTTCGCCTCGCTCTACTTCCTGATCGGACGCCCGTGAGCGCGGCCGGCAGCCACGGCGCGATCCAGGGCTGCCGGGCGCGGTTAACTGCGGCGGCGCCCTTGCACGCGGAGGCTCGAAGGCCATGAACTGGATGCTCGACTTGCAGGCGCTCGCCGGCATCGCCTGCTTCATCGGCTGCGCGCTGCCGTTCAGCTCGCGCATCGCGAGCATTCGCTGGCGGATCGTCGCGGTCGCGGTTCTGCTGCAGTTCGCGATCTGCTTCGTGCTGCTCAAGGTACCGCCGATCGCGGCGGCGCTTGCGTACCTCAACCGCGCGGTCTCCGCGCTCTCCGCCGCGACGCTCGAAGGCACGGCCTTCGTGTTCGGCTATGTCGGCGGCGGACCGCCACCTTTCACGGTCACCCACCCGGAGGCCGCAGTCAGCTTCGCCTTCCAGGTGATCCCGATCATCATCGTGGTCTCGGCACTGTCGGCGGTGCTCTGGTACTGGCGCGTGCTGCCGATCCTGATCCGCGGCATCGCGTGGCTGTTCGAGCGCACGCTCGGCACCCGCGGGCCCGCGGGCTTCGCGATCACCGCCAACGTGTTCGTCGGCCAGGTCGAGGCGCCGCTGCTGGTGCGCCCGTACATCGCGCGCATGAGCCGCTACGAGCTGCTGCTGCTGATGACGGCGGGCATGGCCATGATCGCGGGCTCGATGATGATCGTGTACGCGGCCATGCTGGCCGGTCACTTCGACAACATGATCTCGCAGCTGCTGACCAAGTCGCTGATGTCGGTGCCGGCCTCGATCCTGTTCGCGTACCTGATGCTGCCGGACGAGGCGCACTCCGGCGAGAACGCGGAGCCGGCGCGCGTTTACACGAGCACGATGGATGCGCTGACGCGCGGCACCGCGGATGGCCTCAACATCTGGCTCAACGTGACCGCGATACTCCTGGTGCTGATCGCGAGCGTCGCGCTCATCAACCAGCTGATCGGCGCGCTGCCGGCGGTGGCCGGGGCACCGTTGTCGCTCGAACGCCTGGTTGGCTGGGTGTTCGCGCCGGTCGCGTGGCTGATGGGCATTCCCTGGGCCGAGGCGCGCGTCGCCGGGGGCCTGCTCGGCATTAAGCTCGTGCTCAACGAGTTCCTCGCCTACCTCAAGCTCGCGGCGCTCGGTCCCGCGGCGCTGTCCGACCGCACCCGGCTGGTCGCGATCTACGCGCTCTGCGGTTTCGCGAACTTCGCGAGCATGGGCATCCAGATCAGCGGCATCGCCGCGATGGCGCCCGAGCGGCGCGCGGACCTGAATGCGCTGGCGCTGCGCTCGCTGCTGGGCGCGACGCTCGCCTCGTGCATGACCGGTGCCATCGTCGGCATCATCGCATTCTGAGCCGATGCCCAAGCTCTACTTCTACTACTCGACCATGAACGCGGGGAAGTCGACCGCGCTCCTGCAGGCGAGCCACAACCACCGCGAACGCGGCTTGCCGACGCTGGTCTACACCGCCGCCCTCGATCCCGCCGGCGGTGCCGCAGTTCACTCGCGCATCGGTATCAGCGGCGTGGCGCGTGCGTTCACCGCCGACTCCGATCTCTACGCAGAGATCGCGGACGCCCACGGCGCGAGGGCGCTCGGCTGCGTGCTGATTGACGAGGCCCAGTTCCTGTCGGTCGCGCAGGTGCGCGCGCTCGCGCGCGTCGTCGATACGCTCGGCGTGCCCGTGCTCTGCTACGGATTGCGGACCGACTTCCGGGGCGAGCTGTTCGCCGGCAGCGCCGCCCTCCTCGGCTGGGCCGACAGCCTCATCGAGCTAAAGACGATCTGCCATTGCGGTCGCAAGGCCACGATGGCGGTGCGCATCGCCCCGGACGGCGCGGTCGAGCGCGTCGGCGCGCAGATCGAGATCGGTGGCAACGAGCGCTACCTGCCGGTGTGCCGGCGGCACTTCCTCGCGGCGCTCGAGGCCGGGCGCCCCTGAGCGCGTGACCGTTTCCCCCTCCCGCCGGCGGATCGCGCGCTACGTGCTGGCCGGGCTCGTGTTCGTGCACCTCTCGGGCTATCTCTTCTACGAGATCTACAACCGCGAGCTTAATCACCGCCAGCTCGCGCTCGAGGCGCGCGACGAGTGGCGCGAGGGGCACCTCGAAGTCGCGGCCGCCGAGTACCGGCGGTTCGTAGCGGGCTACGCGAGCGCGACCTGGCCGATCGTGGTCATCAGGAACCTGCCGAGCGAGGCGAGCGGCTGGTTCGCGCTCGGCCGCGTCGATGCGGAGCGCCACCGCTTCGATGCCGCGCTCGCCGACTTCGGCGAAGCCATGCGCCGCGAGCCCGGCCTTGGACGGCGCGAGTACCGCGACGTGCTGGTCGAATCCGGCCGCTTCGTCGAGCTCGAGGCCTTCGCGCGCAGGCGCCTCGATGCCGAGCCCCACTCGCTGGCGGCGATTTTCGACCTCGGCGCGGCGCTCGCGGGCGAGGGCAAGCCCGCGGCCGCCGCCCTTGCCTACGAACGCGGTCTCTCCTACGTCGGCGACTACCTCGCGAGCACGGACCCCGGATTCCACGGCCGCGTGTCGGTGCCGGAGGCGGAGCTCCTGAACCTCGCCTCCGTTGCCCACCTCGATGCCGGCGAACGTGACCGCGCGGCCGCGGCCTGCGAGGGCCTCAGCGCGCGGCTGACGCCGACGGTGCACCTCGACCGGCTGTGCCGCGCGTTCATGGAAGCGGATGCGGGCAACCCGGCGGCGAGCCGGGCGCTGCTCGCTAACTTTATCCCGTCGCGGCCCGAGGAGGAGGCGCTCGTCAGGCGCCTCGCCACGAAACTCGGCGACTAGCGCGTCGCTCAGTTCCCGGCGGCGCCGCGCACCAGCGCGGCGATGCTGGTCGCGGTCTCGAGCGCATCGAGTCCGGCCTGCCCGCCCACGAGCGGCGGCTTGCCGGTGCGGATCGACTCGACGAAGGCCTCGATCTGCGCCCTGAGCGCATCGCCGTGCTCGTAGGTCTTCTC
>JANXZZ010000092.1 GCA_025355245.1 Pseudomonadota bacterium
CGAAGAAATAGTCTACCAAGTTGACCGCCGTCCAGGGCACCAACAGGTACAGCATGATGTTCAGCGTCGCAAAGAGGAGCGCGATCGCGTTGGCATTGATCGCGAGCGTGATCGTGACCCAGACGGCGGTGAGCGCGACGATCGAGCCGTTCCTGAGCGCGAGGGTCGGCCTGAGTCCGAAGAGCGAGGAGAGCGCCGTCACGATCGTCAGCATGCCGCTGTAGGCGTTGAGGCCCATGGTCGCGAAGAGTGCGGTCACGGAGGCGAGCGACAGCACGACGCCAAAGCCCGGCAGCACCGCATCGCCGGCGGCATTCAATGCGACGAGGCCGTCCGAGGCCCCAAGCCGCGTCGCGAGCCAGGCGCCCACGGCAATCAGCCAGATCGCCGAGGCCGAGGCGCCGGCAAACACGGCGGCGATGATCCGCTGCGGCCGGGTGTCCCTCGGCAGGTAGCGCGAGTAGTCGGAGACCGACGGCGCGTAGGTGATGTTGTAGCTCGCGCTCGCGGCGAACTGGGCGGCAAAAGCGACCCACGTGAAAGTGCCCGGTGTCAGCTGCGTCGCGGGCACGTGGCCGAGCAGGATCGCGCCGGTCAACCACGTGTAGAGCGGCAGGCAGGCGTAGAAGCACCAGCGGAACACGCGGTGAAGCCAGTCGTGGCCGTAGATCGCAAGCAGCGCCGCGCCGCCGGCGGCGAACAGCGTCACCGCGGTCTCGTTCCAGCCGAGGATGCCCTTGAGCCCGCTCGCCGCTAGCACGCTGTCGGCGACGTTGAAGCCGATGAAAGTGAAGAGCGTACCGATGAGCACCAGGACGACGCCCCGAAAGCCGAACTGGGCGCGGGACTGGATCATCTGCGGCAGGCCGAGCTCGGCGCCCTGCGAGGCGTGGAAGGCGACGAAGATGGTGCCGAACAGGATGCCGAGCGTCCCGGCGAGTGCGGTTGCGCCGAAGGGCAGGCCCATGCTCGGGCCGACGAAGCCGATCGCGATGGTGAAGAAGTGGAAGTTGCCGAGGAACCAGAACGGTCCCTGGTCGATCACCCGGCCGTGGCGCTCGTGCTCGCCGACGTAGTCGATGGACTTGTGTTCGATCGCCACCAGCGGGCTCCGGGAGGTGACGACGGCACGGCGCCGTGGGACCGCGAATACTCTAGCAGCCTAGGGAAGCGCCCGGCGGCGCGGAGCCGCCGGCGCAGAACCGGCAGCTACTGCCAGTGGTAGCTGTAGGTGAGTCCGATCTGCCGCGGCGCGGCCGGAAAACCAATCACCGAGCCGCCGTCGTTGAAGATCTCGCGATAGTAGTGCTTGTTGCTCGCGTTCTTGGCCCACAGCGCGAGCTTCCAGACATCGCCCCGGCCGGCGAGCGTGATCCGCGGGTCGATCAGCACGTAGGCCGGCTCGAACTGGTTCGGCGTGTTCTGCACGTAGTAGAACGTGCCGCCCCGCCAGTTGACATCGACGCCGGTGGTCAGCGCTAGATCGCCGGTGAGCGCGAAGCGATAGTTGACCGAGCCGTCGACCTCGAGGTTAGGGGCGTTGCCGAGGCGATTGCCGGGGTTGACGCCGCCGACGTCGGAATCGATGACCTTGGTGTCGAGGAGGCCGACGCCGAGGTCAATCTTAAGGCCATTGAGCGGCAGCCAGCTCGCCTCGAGCTCGCCACCCTGCACGCGCGACTTCGACACGTTGAAGATCCGGAACTCCGGGAAGCCGTCGCCGTTCGGGATCACGCCGAAGGCCTGCAGGTCCTTGTAGTCGTAGTAGAACACCGCGGCGTTCAGCCGCAGCTTGTGGTCGGCGAAGCTCGACTTGATGCCGGCCTCGTAGGCGTTGATGAACTCCGGGTTGTAGGGCGCCTTGGCGCCGACGTCGGTGACGTAGAAGCCGGTGACGCCGCCGGACTTGTAGCCGCGCGAGGTGCTCGCATAGACCATCACGTCGCCGATCCGGTAGTCGAGGCCGAGCTTGCCGGTCGGCTCGTGGTAATGCAGCGTCGTGGCGACCGTGCACGGGCAGGTGTCGAAGGCCAAGAGCGGATCCGACTGCGCGACCAGCGTGCCGCCGACGTAGTGCTTAGTCTCGTCGGTGTAGCGCAACCCGGCGGTGAGGCGCAGGTTGTCGGTGAGCTTGACTTCGTTGTGCGTGAAGAGCGCGAAGTTGGCGACG
>JANXZZ010000126.1 GCA_025355245.1 Pseudomonadota bacterium
TCGAGCTCCCGGCGCACCGCCGCATCGAGCGGGCCGCCCGCGGCCGGCAGCACGTGCCGCAGCCACCGCTCGCGGCTCTTGAGCATCGTCGCGAGCAGCGGCTCAAGGCGATCGACCTCGTTGTCGAGGTGCTCGAGCACGATCGCAAGATCCTCGCTGAGCGCGCCGCCCGCCTCGAGCTCGGCGATCGTGAGCCTGGCGGCGCGCGCGTAGAGCTCGTCCGGGCGGTTGCTGATCGCGAGGCTCGCCCCGGCGCGCGACAGGATCGGCAGGCGCCCGGCGAGCCAGTGGTTGAGCGAATCGATCGTCTGGATGCGCAGGCGCGTTGGCTGGCTCGCGAGCTGCCAGCCGCGCGCGGCATCGACCTTGAGCACGCCGGCGGCGAGCCGCAGCGTCTCCTCGTCGGCCGGGTTCCTGCCGGCCTCGCGGCGGCCCGCGCGCGCGAGCGCGTCGATGATCTTGTCGCGCATTTCGCCGGTCGCCTTGCGCGTGAAGGTGATCGCGAGCACCGACTCCGGGTGCTCGACGCCGGCGAGCAGCCTGAGGAAGCGCTGCGTCAGCAGCGTCGTCTTGCCGGAGCCCGCCGGCGCCTCGACGATGAACGAGCGTGCGGGGTCGAGCGCCGCGGCCCGCGCGGACGCATCGGGCGCGCTACCGGCGGCCACCGCGCTCATCGCCCCGCTCCCGGGCCCGCCGCATCGACGACCTCGCCCGCCTCGCCCTCGGCAGGCACGAGCGATGGCTCGTCGATCCGGCACAGGCTCGCGAGCGCGCAGTGCTTGCAGGCGCCATCGACCGGATCGACGCTCGCGAGCCCGCCCGCAAACTCGCTCGCGAGGCGCGCCGCGACCGCCTTCCACTCGGCGAGGAGGTCCTGCCACAGGCGCCCGCGCAGCGCCGGCTGGCGCGCGCGCTCGAGCGAGCGCACTTCGGGCAGCAGGCCCTCGCGCGCCGCGACACCCACGAATTTGCGCTCGAGCCCGAGCGGCAGGCGCGCGATCGCAACCGCCTCCGGCGGCTCGTCGCGATAGGCCGCGTACACCGCGAGCTGCAGCGAGTCGGGCCGCGGGCCCGCCCAGCGCTTGGGCGTGCTGCGCCCGGTCTTGTAGTCGATGATGATCGTCGAGCCGTCCTCGAGCCGGTCGAGCCGGTCGAGCCGGATGCGCAGCGGATGTCCGGCCAGCGTGACGGTGTCCTGCTGCTCGGTCGCCTCGACCGTGAACGGCCGGCGCTCGACCTCCGCCTCGGCGAGCGCGATCAGCGCGCGCGCGAGCCAGCGCGCCTCGAGTTCGAGGAGCCGCCCGCCCGGCAGGAACGCCCGAATGCCGGCGAGCGCGGCAGCAACGGCCGCGCGCGCGCGCGCCGCCCGGCCCGCCTCGCCCGCCGCCACCAGCGCCGCGTGCGACTTCAAGTCATTCCAGAAGTGCGCGAGCGCAAGGTGCATGAGCTCCCCGCGCACGCGCCGCGGCAGTCCGGTGCCGGGACGATCGAGCGGCTCGGCCGCCAGTCGCATCTCCGCCGCCGCCTTGAACGGGCACTCGGACTGGCGTTCGAGGCCGCGCACGCCGCCCGCGAGTGGGACGCCCGCGCCGATCGCGGGCAGGCGTCCGCTCGCACCGGGCACGAGTGCGGCAGCGGCGTGGATCTGCTCTGCGCGCGCCAGGCCGGCGGCGGGCGCCGCTGCCGGCGTGATGTCGGGCAGCAGCCCCGAGCGCAACAGGCTCGCCTCACCGTCCTGGCGCGCCGAGCTCAACACGAGCTCCGGCGTCGAGCGCTGCCAGCCCTCGAGCGCCGCGCGCGCTTCGAGAAGGCGCGCCTCCGCACTCGCGCCCGGCATGCCGCGCGCACGCTGCAGCGCCTGCGGCAGGAACGGGTTCGGCGCACTCGCGCCCGGAAAGCGATCGGCCGTGAGGCCGGCGACCCAGAGCCCGTCGAAGGGCAGCGCCGCATCCTCGAGCGCATCGAGCACGAGCACCGGCGGAGCACCGGCCTCGGGCTCGAACGGCGTCGCAACCACGAGCGCACGGAACTCCGCGCGCGCCTCGGCGAGGTTGAGCACGCTCAGCACGCGCCCGAGGCCGCCGAAGCGCGCGAGGCATTCGAACAGCTCGGCGGCGGCGGCGTACTCGCTGTTGCCGAGCGTGCGGCCGAGCGGCCAGCCGGCGGCCCGGAACGCGCGCGGCCACGCCTCGGCCCAGGCTGCAGCGCTGCGGCGCACGGGGCCCGCGAGCGCGCGGCGCACCGCTTCGATGCGCAGCGCAAGCGCCCGCGTGCCGAGGCGGCTGTCGCGCATTCGTTTCAGGATCTCCTCGGTCGGCAGCAGGCGCGCGCCGAGGCGCCGCAGCTCCGCATCGAGCCTGGCACCCTCTGCCGCGCGCGCCGCAGCGTCGGGATCCTGCCCCGGCAGTCCAAGGTAGGGCGAGCGCAGCAACTGCCCGAGCTTGAGCACGTCGATCGTGTCATCGCCGAGCGCGAGCAGGCCGAGCGCGGTGTCGACGAGCGCGTAGTCACCGAGGCGCCGGCCGCGCGCGAACGCGTAGGGCCGCGCATCCGGCGCGCCCGGTACCTTGAGCGCGGGCGCGAGCCGGTCGTCGAGAAGGCGCCGGAGGCTCGCGCCGCGCTCGGCGAGGTCGGGCACGATCACGCCGAGCCGCAGACCGGGCGCGGCGCCGAGGCGCTCGAGCAGCCACGCGGCGAGCGCCGCGAACTCGAGCGCGGGCGTCGGCGCGTCGATGCGCGTGACGCGCGCGGGACCGACGGCGAGCGCGAGCTCGAGGCTGTCGCGCCCGGCGGCAGCGAGCGCGCGCTTGAGTTCGGCGCGCGCCGGGGTCAGGCGCTCGAAGCCGTGAAAGCCGAGCGCACCCGGCGGCGAGCGCGCGGCCGGCGCGAGTTCCGGTGCGCGCTCGGCAATGAGGGCGCCGAGCCGCGCGCGGTCGATCGCGCCCTGCTCGCGGCAGACGCTCGCGAAGTCCCGCGCCCAGCCGCGAAACGCCGCCTGCTCGGGCGTTGCGCTCTCGAGCGAGTCCACATCGATGCGCCATTCCTGCAAAAGCTGCCAGGCGCGTTCCGCCTCGGCGGCGGCGGCGCGTACGCTCATAAGACCGGCACCGGCCGGGCTCTCCTCGACGATGCGCTGCCACAGGCGGCCGGTCGCCTCGGGTGGCAGCAGCAGCGGACGCTCGGCGAGCGTGCGGGCCGCGCGCTCGAGCCAGGCGCCGAGCGGCAGCACGCGTGGCGTCCTCCACACCGCCTCGCCCGCCTCGGCGCGCGCGACGCCGAGGCGCGCCTTCAGCGCCTCGGCTTGCCGCGGTGTCGCGGTGAGGATTTCGCCACCCGCCGCGAGCAGCGCCGCCTGCGGGCCGAGGGTGTCCACCTCAGGGCCGCGCAACGGCCTTCAGGTGCGAGACACCGCGCGGATTCGCGTGGGCATAGACCTCGAGCTCCTCCTCGATACGCCGGAACACGTCCGTGAGCACCGCGGATTCGGGCAGGTTGGTCACGCGGAAGTGGTTGTTGTAGGCGGCGTTGAAGCTGACGCCGGGCGCGACCACGACGTGCTTGTGCTCGAGGAGATCGAGCGCAAAGGCCTGGTCGTCGAAGTCCGCAAGCCGGTCGCGCCGGACACCCACGAAGCCGTACATCGCGCCGCGCGGCGTGACGAGCTCGAGGAACTTGCTCGCGGCGACGGCGTTCACGATGGTCTCGCGCGACTGGTAGAGGCGCCCGCCGGGTCGCGTGAGGTCCCTGATGCTCTGGTGGCCGCCGAGCGCCGTCTGCACCGCCCACTGCCCCGGCACGTTGCTGCACAGGCGCAGCGAACTCAAGAGCTCGAGGCCCTGCAGGTACTCCCCGCAGCCCTCACGTTCGCCGGAGAACACCGCCCAGCCGACGCGGTAGCCGCAGGCGCGGTAGATCTTTGAAAGCCCCGACAGCGTTGCGCACAGCGTCTCGTGCACGAGCGTCGCCATCGGGATGAACTCGGCGCCGTCGTAGGTCATCTGGTCGTAGATCTCATCCGCGAGCACCACCAGGCGGTGTTTCTCCGCGAGCCGGGCGATCCCCTCCAGCACCTCGCGGCTGTAGACCGCGCCCGTGGGGTTGTTGGGATTGATGACGACAATCGCGCGCGTGCGCCGCGTGATCAGCTTCTCCATCTCGGCGAGATCCGGCATCCAGCCCGCGGCCGCGTGGCAGGGGTAGTGCACCGCGCGACCGCGGTTGAGGAGCGTCGCCGCCGTCCACAACGGGTAGTCCGGGCTCGGGATCAGCACCTCGTCGCCGTCGTTGAGAAGCGCGCGCAGCACGAGGTCGATGAGCTCGGAGACGCCGTTGCCGATGAAGACGTCATCGACCGTGAGACCGCGCAGCCCGCGCTCCTGCTGCTGCATCACGACCGCCTCGCGCGCCGGGAAGATACCCTTCTGGTGCACGTAACCCTCGGCGAGGCGCAGGTTCTCGATGATCGCGAGGCGCATCGTCTCCGGGGTCCGGAAGCCGAAGGCGCCGGGATTGCCGATGTTGAGCGAGATGATGTCGTAGCCCTGGCGCTCCATCTCGTGGGCGCGCCGGGCCAGCTGGCCGCGGATCTCGTAGCGGACGTTGGCGAGCGCGGCGCTCGCGCGAAGGGTCGGCGTGCTCATGGCAGTTCCTGCGGGACTTCGAGACTCTGGGTCGGCGGAACCCCGGGGGCGGCGACCCGCCGCCGTCAGAATAACGCAGCCCGGGCCGCCGGCGGGCGGGCCAGCGTCACGCGATGACACCCTGCCGCTTAAGGGCGGCGATCTCGGCGGCGCCGAGCCCGAGCTCCTGCGTGAGCACGGTGTCGGTGTGCTCGCCGAGCAGCGGCGGCGGCAGTGCGTACTCGAGCGCGGTGCGCGAGTAACGGATGGGGTTCCTGACTTGCGGGACGGAGCCCGCGAGCGGGTGCGGCAGGTCCATGCGCATCTGCCGGTAGCGCACCTGGGGCTCGGCGAACACTCCCGCCAGGTCGTTGATCGGGCCGCAGGGAACCGCGGCGGGCGTCAAGAGCTCGACCCACGCCCGGGTCGGCCGGCTCGACAGCAGCGCCTGCACCCGGGGGACAAGCTGCGCGCGGTTCCGGACTCGCGCGGCGTTGGTCGCGAAATCAGGGTCGCTCGCGAGCTCGGCAACCCCCGCGAGCGCAGCGAAGCGCGCGAACTGGCCGTCGTTGCCGACCGCGAGCATCAGGTACCCGTCCGCGGTCGAGAACGCCTGGTAGGGCACGATGTTCGGGTGCCCGGTGCCGGGCCGCCCCGGCGCCTTGCCCGAAATCAGGTAGTTCATGTTCTGGTTGGCGAGCCAGGCGACCTGCGTGTCGAGGAGCGCGAGGTCGATGTACTGGCCCTGGCCCGACTGCGTGCGTTCGAGGAGCGCGGCGAGCACCGCGCTCGTCGCGTACATGCCGGTCATAAGGTCGACGACCGCGACGCCCACCTTCTGCGGTCCCGCACCGGGCGCGCCGTCCGGCACGCCCGTCACGCTCATGAGCCCGCCCATGCCCTGGATCATCGCGTCGTAGCCGGCGCCCGCCGCATCGGGCCCGTCCTGGCCGAAGGCGGAGACGGAACAGTAGACGAGGCGCGGGTTCTCGGCCGCGAGCGCCGCGTAGGCGAGGCCGTACTTCGCCATGCCGCCGACCTTGAAGTTCTCAATCTGGACGTCGGCGCGCGCGGCGAGCCCGCGCACGAGCCGCTGGCCGTCCGCACTCGCGAGGTCGATGGCGACCGAGTGCTTGCCGCGGTTCGCCGAGAGGTAGTACGCGGACTCGGCGGTCTCGCGACCGGCAGTGTCCCTGAGCCACGGCGGGCCCCAGCCGCGGGTGTCATCGCCCGTGCCCGGCTTCTCGATCTTGTAGACGGTGGCGCCCATGTCCGCAAAGAGCTGCGTCGCCCAGGGACCGGCGAGGATCCGGCTTAAGTCGAGTACCTTGATGCCCGCCAGCGGTCCCACGCCGATCGCCTCGCTGTGCCAATGAGATCGCGCCGCACCTTACCCGATGCGCGCCCCGGGGAGAAATCGGGCTCAGGTGCCCGGGCGCGCGACGCCCTCGAGCGCGCGCAGGCACGCGACGTAGTGACCGGCCGCGGGCTCGGTCAGGGGCGGCCGCTCGGCGCTGCAGCGCGCGAGCGCGTGCCGGCAGCGGGTCCTGAACACGCAGCCCGAGGGCGGATCGAAGGGCGATGCGGGCTCGCCCGCCCCGCCCGCCCCGCCCGCCCGCGCCGTCGCCGCGCCGAGCGTGGGCACCGAGT
>JANXZZ010000127.1 GCA_025355245.1 Pseudomonadota bacterium
CCGTATAGGAGCGATCCGGAGGCAATTGCGCCCAGCACGAAGTACTTCATCGCCGATTCCGCGGCGACCGAGGAATCCCGGTCGAAGGCAACGAGCGCGTACTGCGAGAGCGCCAGGAGCTCGATGCCGAGGTACATCGTCAGCAGGCTTCCGGCGGACGCCATGATGAAGATGCCGAAGGTCGCAAACAGCGCCAGCACGAAGTATTCGCCGCGAAAGAGCCCCCGCTGGATCAGGTAGTCGCGCGAGTACAGGAACACCGCCGCGACTGTGCCGCAGGTCACTAGCTTGAGGAGCCGCCCTACCCCGTCGGACACGAACATGCCGTGGAACGCGAGGTGGCGCTCGACGGGCGATGCGGCCACCAGCACCGCGGTCACGCCGAGCGCGAGCAGCGCGGCGAAGTAGCTCAGCTGCCGGTTGCGGTCGCTGATGAAGACGTCGGCGACCAGGATCAGGCAGGTCGCCGACAGCAGGAAGATCTCGGGTCGGGCGAGCGTGAAGTCGATGGCCGTTGCCGCGTCTGTCATGGTGCGCTTCGCCTCAGGCCTTGCTGACCGACATGACCTGCACCAGGTGCTGCAGGGTCGGTTCCATTACGTCCGTCAACGCCTTGGGATAGACGCCGAGAGCGAGCACCGCGATCGCGAGGATCCCGAGCACCAGCAACTCGCGGCCGTTCAGGTCCTTGAGGCCGGCGACCCCGTCGTTCGCGACCTCGCCGAATACCACGCGCTTCACGAGCCAGAGCGTGTACGCGGCGCCGAGGATCAGCGTCGTCGCCGCGAGGAAGGCGTACCAGAAGTTCGCGCGGAAGCTCGCGAGCACCACCAGGAACTCGCCGACGAAGCCGGAGGTCCCGGGGAGTCCCGCGTTCGCCATTGCGAACAGCACCATGAATGCACCGAACACCGGCATCGTGTTGATGACGCCGCCGTAGGCACCGATTTCACGGGTGTGCAGGCGGTCGTAGAGGACGCCGACGCAGAGGAACATCGCGGCCGAGACGAGCCCGTGCGAGATCATCTGCACCATCGCGCCCGAAAGCCCCATCACCGCGCCCTGCGAGCTCCCGGTCGCGGCGACGATCTCGAAGCCGACGAAGCAGCCGAGCGTCACGAAGCCCATGTGCGCGATCGATGAATAGGCGATCAGCTTCTTCATGTCGGCTTGCGCGAGCGCAACGAGGCCGATGTAGACGACCGCGACCAACGACAGCCCGATCACGAGCCAATCGAGCTCGCGCGAGGCATCCGGCGTGATCGGCAGGCTGAAGCGCAGGAAGCCGTAACCGCCCATCTTCAGCATGACCGCGGCCAGGATCACCGAGCCCCCGGTCGGCGCCTCGACGTGCGCATCGGGCAGCCAGGTGTGCACCGGCACCATCGGCACCTTCACCGCGAAGGCGGCGAAGAAGGCGAGGAAGATGAACGTCTGCTCGCGCAGCGTCAGCGGCAGGTGGTAGAACGAGGCTAGGTCGTAGCTGCCGGTCTTGAGGTACATATAGATCAGCGCGACCAGCATCAGTACCGAGCCCAGGAACGTGTACAGGAAGAACTTGATGGTCGCGTAGACACGCCGCGCGCCGCCCCAGATGCCGATGATGATGAACATCGGGATCAGCATCGCTTCCCAGAACACGTAGAAGAGCAGCGCGTCCGCCGCCGAGAACACGCCGACCATCAGTCCTTCCATGATCAGGAAGGACGCGAAGTACTGTGCCGGGCGCTTCTCGATCACCGTCCAGCCGGCAATGATCACCAGCACCGTCGAGAACGTCGTCAGCAGGATGAGCGGCAGGGCGATGCCATCGATACCGAGGTAGTAGTCCGCGTGCAGCGCGGAGACCCACGGGACGCGCTCCTTGAATTGCAGCGCCGCGCTCGAGGTGTCGAAGCCCGCGTACAGCGGCAGGCTGCCGACGAACGCCGCGATACCGACGCCGAGCGCGAGCCAGCGCGCGAACGCGGCCCGCCGGTCGCCGACCAGCATGACCAGTACGCCGCCGCCGATCGGCAGCCAGGTCAGGATGCTGAGCAACGGCCAGTGGTAGATCGTGGACATTCCGTGCAACCGTCGCTCAGGATCTTAGGAGGAGGTACGCGAGCAGCGCCGAGAGGCCGATGATCATCGCGAACGCATAGTGGTAGAGGTAGCCCGACTGGACGTGGCGCGTGACCGTCGCGAGCCATCCCACCGTGCGCGCCGAGCCGTTGACCAGCACGCCGTCGATGACCATCTCGTCACCCACCCGCCAGAACAGGCGTCCGAGCGAGCGGCTTCCCGAGGCGATCACGTGCTCGTTGAACCAGTCGAACCAGTACTTGTTGTCGAGCACCCGGTACACGGGCGCGAAGCGTTCGCGCAGCATGACCGGGATGTCCGGGCGCTTGAGGTACAGGAACCACGCGGAAACGACGCCGGCGGCGGCGAGATAGAGCGGCAGGCCCGTGAAGGCCTTGAGCACGAACCCGGCGGGCCCGTGGAAATCGGCACCGACCGCGCGGAGCACGTCGTGCGCCGGGCGCACCACGACCGCGCCGTGGAAGAAGTCACCGAACAGCACCGGCCCCACCGTGAACCAGCCGATCACGACCGAGGGAATCGCGAGCAGGATCAAGGGCACCGTCACGACCCACGGGCTCTCGCGCAGGTGCTCGCGCGTGTGCGCGTCCATCCGCTCCTCGCCGTGGAAGGTCATGATGATCATCCGGAACGTGTAGAGCGCCGTCACGAAGACTCCGGCGGTCACGCAGAACTCGGCATAGCGCGCACCCGCAAGGTGCGACTCCCCGACGGCCTCGATGAGCGCATCCTTCGAGAAAAATCCCGAGAACCCCGGAAAGCCGATCAGCGCGAGCGCCCCGATGAGCGAGGTCCAGTAGGTGATCGGCAGGTGCTTGCGCAGCCCACCCATGTGGCGCATGTCCTGCTCGTGGTGCATCGCGATGATGACCGAGCCGGCGGCGAGGAACAGCAGCGCCTTGAAGAAAGCGTGCGTCATCAGGTGGAAGATGCCGGCGCCGTAGGCCGACACCCCGAGCGCCACCGTCATGTAGCCGAGCTGGGACAGCGTCGAGTAGGCGATCACGCGCTTGATGTCGTTGTTGACGATGCCGAGGAAGCCCATGAAGAGCGCGGTGGTCGCGCCGATGACCAGCACGAAGGAGAGCGCGGTCGGCGAGAGCTCGAACAGCGGCGACATGCGCGCGACCATGAATATGCCAGCCGTGACCATGGTGGCCGCGTGGATCAGCGCCGAGATCGGGGTCGGGCCTTCCATCGAGTCCGGCAGCCACACGTGCAGCGGCACCTGCGCCGACTTGCCCATGGCGCCGACGAAGAGGCAGATGCAGATGACCGTCATGCCGTTCCACGCCTGGCCTTCGAACAGCGTGAACGTGCTCGCCGCCATGACCGGTGCGAAGTGGAAGGCGGTCTGGTAGTCGAGCGAACCCGTGAAGTAGACGATGCCGGCAATGCCGAGCAGGAAGCCGAAGTCCCCCACCCGGTTCACGAGGAAGGCCTTCAGGTTCGCGAAGATCGCGGTCGGCCGCTTGAACCAGAACCCGATCAGCAGGTACGAAACGAGGCCGACCGCTTCCCAGCCGAAAAAGAGCTGCAGGAAGTTGTTGCTCATCACGAGGCTGAGCATCGCGAAGGTAAACAGCGATATATACGCAAAGAAGCGCTGGTAGCCGTCATCGTCGTGCATGTAGCCGATCGTGTAGACGTGCACCATCAGCGACACGAAGGTCACGACCACCATCATGAGCACGGTCAGGTGGTCGACCAGGAAGCCGAGCTGCATGCGGATGCCGTCGCTGACGAGCCAGGTGTAGATCGGCGCGTTGAACGTGGGCGCGCCGTCGAAGACCTGCGCCTTGAACACCCACAGCGAGAGCGCGAACGAGATCGCGACCCCGAGGATGGTCACGGTGTGGGCGCCGGCGCGACCGATCAGCTTGCCGAAGAGCCCGGCGATCAGGGCCGCGATCAAGGGCGCCAGCACGATGCCGAGGAGGACGTTCTGCATCGTCAGCCCCGCATCGCGTCGAGGTTGTCGACATTGATGCCGCGGCGTTCGCGGAACACGACGACCAGGATCGCGAGCCCGATCGCGGACTCCGCCGCCGCCACGGTCAGGATGAAGAACACGAACACCTGGCCGTCGAGGTTGCCGAGCCAGTGGCTGAACGCGATGAAGTTGAAGTTGACCGCGAGCAGCATCAGCTCGATGCACATCAGGAGCACGATCAGGTTCTTGCGGTTGAGGAAGATCCCCGCGACCGCGATGCTGAACAGGACTCCAGCCAGCACCAGAAAATGTGGCAGACCGATCATGGGCGCTCCGCGGAATCGACC
>JANXZZ010000143.1 GCA_025355245.1 Pseudomonadota bacterium
GCCCCGCGGCGCCCTGCCGGGCGCCGCCTCCCCCGCTCGATTCCCCCTGCCGGCGGCCCGCACCGCCGGGTCGCGCGCCGCGCGGCGCCGCGGCCCGCGACGGCGCCCGGCGGATTTGATAAGCTTTGCTAACTATGTGCCAAGCTAATTGCATCGCCGGGGGCCGCCGTGAGCGCTGAGCGCGCGCCCGAGCCGGCCCTCGGCTACCTGCTGAGCGACGTCGTGCGGCTGATGCGGCGCGACTTCTACAGCCGCGCCACCGGCCTCGGGCTGACGCCGGCGCTGGCCAAGCTGCTGTTCCACGTGCATCGCGCGCCGGGGCTGCACCAGAGCGCGCTCGCGCTGCGGCTCGACGTGACGCCGGTGACGCTGTGCCGCATGGTCGAGCGGCTCGTGAAGCGCGGCTACCTGCGGCGCCAGCCGGATCCGAGCGACCGGCGCGCGCTGCGCATCTACGTCGCGGCGCGCGGCGAGCCGCTGGTGGCGCGCATGGCGCGGATTGCCGACGAGACCGGCGCGCGGGCGCTCCGGGGGCTGGCGGCGCGCGAGCGCGCGACGCTGCTCGCGCTGCTCGGGCGCCTCGCCCACAACCTGAGCGCCGAGACCTGAGCATGGACGCAGTGACCCGCCCCGACACCGATACCGACAGCGGCGAGCTCGCCGCGAGCCCGTGGCGCCGCCGCCTGCTGCTGTGGGTGCTGCCGCTGCTCGCGCTGCTGCTCGCGACCTACCTCTACGGCAGCGCCGGCCGCTACGTCTCGACCGACAACGCCTACGTGCAGCGCGACCGCGTCGACGTCGCGCCGCAGATCGCCGGCGAGGTGCGCGAGGTGCTGGTCGCCGAGAACCAGCCGGTCGTGCCCGGCCAGCCGGTGCTGGTGCTCGACGACACGCTGCCGAAGATCGCGGTGGCCGCGGCCGAGTCGCGCCTGTCGACGGCGCGCGCCGAGATCATGGGTGCCAAGGTCGCGTACCGCGAGAAGGCCGAGGAGGTCGCGATGGCGCGCCGCGCGGCGATGTACGCCGACCGCGACCTCAAGCGCCAGGAGGATCTGGCCGAGAAGAAGCTCACGCCGCTGTCGACGCTCGACAGCGCGCGTCGGCTCGCCGACCTGTCCGACGGCAGCATCGAGATGCTCGAGCTGCAGCGCGCGCAGACGCTGGCGCGCTTCGGCGGCAGCGTCGACGCGCCGGTCGACAGCTACGGCACGGTTCGCACCGCGCTCGCCGAGCTCGAGCGGGCGCGCGTCGACCTGGCCCACACCCGCATCGCGGCGCCGCAGGCCGGCGTCGCCAGCCACCTGCCGAAGGTCGGCAGCCGCGTCGAGGTCGGGCGCGCCGCGTTCGCGGTCGTCAGCGACCGCAGCGTCTGGGTCGAGGCGAACTTCAAGGAGACCGACCTCGAGTGGGTGCGGCCGGGCGAGCCGGTCGCGATCGTCGTCGACACCTACCCGAACCATGCCTGGCGCGGCCGCGTTCAGAGCATCGCGCAGGCCACCGGCGCCGAGTTCTCGCTGCTGCCGGCGCAGAACGCCTCCGGCAACTGGGTCAAGGTCGTGCAGCGCATCGCGGTGCGCATCAGCCTCGAGCCGGCCGCCGGCGACCCGCCGCTGCGCGACGGCATGAGCGCCAGCGTCGACATCGACACCGGCAAGCACACGCGCTTCGACCGCTGGTTCGGTCGCGACCGCTAGCGGCGCGGCCCGCAACCGATGGTGACGCCCGCCCGCTCCCGCTGGCTGCTCGGCACCGCCACGGTGCTGGCGACGATGCTGTACGCGATCGACTCGACGATCGTCAACGTCGCGCTGCCGCACATCCAGGGCTCGCTGCAGGCCACCCAGGACCAGGCGGCGTGGATCGTCACCTCCTACATCGTCATCAGCGCGATCGCGACGCCGCTGGCCGGCTGGCTCGGCACGCGCTACGGGCTGCGGGCGGTGCTCGGCAGCTGCATCGCGGGCTTCACGATCGTGTCGATGCTGTGCGGCATCGCCACCGACCTCACCGAGATGGTGCTGTTCCGCTCGGTGCAGGGCGCGTTCGGCGCCGCGCTCATCCCGCTGTCGCAGGTGGTGCTGCTGAGGGAGTTCCCGCGCGAGCAGCACGGCCGGGTCATGGCGCTGTGGGGCATGGGCGTGATGGTCGGGCCGGTGATCGGGCCGACGCTCGGCGGCTGGCTCACCGACGCGCTCAGCTGGCGCTGGGCCTTCTACATCAACGCGCCGATCGGCGCGATCGCCTGGCTCGGACTGATGGCGGCGCTGCCGAAGGGCGGCACCGACCGGCGCCGACCCTTCGACCTGACCGGCTTCGTGCTCCTGTCGCTGGCGCTCGGGCTGTTCCAGCTGATGCTCGACCGCGGCGAGGGCCGCGACTGGTTCGAGTCCACCGAGATCGTCGCCTACGCGGTGACCGCCGCGCTCGGCGGCTACATGTTCATCGTCCACTCGCTGTCGTCGCGCCACCCGTTCGTCGACATCCACCTGTTCAAGGACCGCAACTTCACGGTGTCGCTGATCGTGATGTTCGTCATCGGCGTCACCATCATCTCGCCGAGCGTGCTGCTGCCGAGCTTCCTGCAGCAGCTGCAGGGCTACACGCCGACCGAGGCCGGCACGCTGATGGCGGCGCGCGGCGCGGCCTCGATCGTGGCGATGGTGGTCGGCGCCCGGCTGACGAGCCTGATCGGGCCGCGCGCGACGATGGCGGTCGGCATCAGCGCCGCGGCGGTGTCGCTGTGGCTGATGGGCCACTTCAGCGTCGACACGCCGGCCAACGCGATCGTCGTCACCGGCGTCATCCAGGGCATCGGCGGGCCGCTGACCTTCATGCCGCTGACGATGGTCGGCTACTCGACGCTGCCGGACCGGGCGCGCACCGAGGCCGGCGTGCTCCTGACGCTGCTCAGGAACATCGGCGCCGCAGTCGGCGTCTCGGTGACCGTCGCGTTGCTGGCGCGCTCGGCGCAGGTCAACCACAGCTACCTCGCCGAGCACTTCACGGCCTACGCGCACGGCCGCTGGCAGGCGCTCGGCGCTCTGCCCGGCGCCAACCTGGAGACCGGCGCGCTGCTCGGCGAGATCGGGCGGCAGGCGGCCGCGATCGCCTACGCGAACGACTTCTACCTGCTGGCAGCCTGTACGCTGGTCACGCTGCCGCTGGTGCTGGCGCTACGCGGGTCGCGCCCGACGGCGCCGGCAGCCGGCGCGGCGGCGGCCGACACGGGACACTGAAGCCATGGGCGAACTGGTACTGGTACGGCACGGGCAGGCGTCGTTCTTCGGCGCCGACTACGACGAGCTCTCGCCGCTCGGGCGCGAGCAGGCCAGCGCGCTCGGCCGCCATTGGGCCAGCCACGGCGTGCGCTTCGACAGCGTCTACGTCGGGCCGCGCCGGCGCCATCAGCACACCCACGACCTGGTTGCCGCGGCCTTCGCCGAGCGCGGCCTGCCCTGGCCCGTGCCACAGCCGCTCGCGGCGCTCGACGAGCACGACGGCGTGGCGGTGCTCAAGCACGCGCTCGGCCGGCCGGCCGCCGAGCACGCGGCGATGGCGGCGGTGGATCCCGGCGAGGCCGGCCGCGAGCGCGTCGTCCGGGAGTTCTTCCGCCGCTACCGCGAGGTAATGCGCGACTGGGCCAACGGCACGCTCGAGGTCCCGGGGGTCGAGCCGTGGACGGCGTTCCGGACGCGCTCGTTGCAGGCGCTCGATGCGATGTGCGTCGGCGGTGGCAGCGCCGCGGCCTTCACCTCCGGCGGCCTGGTGTCCTCGGCCGCCGGCTGGTTGCTCGGCCTCGACGCGGAGCGGGTCATCGAGCTGTCGGCGGTGCTCAGGAACACCGCGCTCAGCGAGGTGCGCTACTCCGGCCAGCGCCGCACGCTGGTCAGCTTCAACGCGCTGCCGCACCTGCCGGACCTGAGGGCCGCTACGGCGGTGTGAGCGGCGGCGGCTGCTGCTTCGACCAGTAAAGGTAGAACGGCAGCCCGGCCAGCATCCCCGCGACGCCGATCAACGCGAGCCGCGGCGTGGCGATGAAGGTGTTGCCGATCAGGCACAGCGTCACGAGCACGAAGGCCGCCGGCACCAGCGGGTAGCCGAAGGCGCGATACGGCCGCACCGCGTCCGGCAGCGTGCGGCGGAACACGAACAGCGAGCTCGCGGTCAGCCCGTAGAACAGCCACACCGCGAAGATCGCCGCGTCGGTCAGCGTGTCGTAGGAGCCCGAGATCGCGAGCACGCTGGCCCACGCGGCCTGCGCGATCACGGCGCGCGCCGGCACGTGCGTCTTGGCCGAGACCTGGCCGAGGCCGCGGAAGAACAGCCCCTCGCGCGCCATCGCGAACGGGATCCGCGCGCCGGCCAGCACCGAGGCCTGCAGCGAGCCGAAGGCCGACAGCATCAGCGCGACCGCCGCGATGGTCACCGCCGCGGGCCCGACGAAGCGCTTCATGACCTCGGTGGCCACCGACGAGGTGCTCGAGACGCTGCCGATCTCGGTGGGTGTCAGCACGTAGAAGTAGGCGACGTTGACCGCGAGGTACAGCGCCCCGACCGCGAGCATGCCGCCGAGAAAGGCGCGCGGCAGGTCGCGCGCCGGGTTCCTGATCTCGCCGGCCAGCGGCGTGACGTTCGACCAGCCGTCGTAGGCCCACAGCGCGCCGAGCATCGCCGCACCGAAGCCGGCGATGCCGCCGCGCGCGGTGCTCGCCACGCCCTCGCAGCTCGCGCCGGCTGACGGCAGCGCGAAGTTGCCCCAGTGGCCGGTCGCGAAGGCGAAGGCGCCGACCGCCAGCGCGCCGAGCAGCACGACCTTGGCGCTCGTCAGTACGATCGCGGTGCGCCCGCCGGTCGCGACCGTGCGGCAGTTGATCCAGGTGACGGCCCAGATGGCCGCGAGCGCGACCAGCGCCAGCCAGGAGAGGTGCAGCGACAGGCCGAGCACCGAGCCCTCGAGCGCGTTGCCCTCGAGCCAGCCGCCGAGCGCGACGTTGAGGAAGATCGCGAAGCCGACCGCGAGCGCGGCCTGCGCGCCGGACTTGTAGATCGTGAAGGTGGTCCAGCCGTACAGGAAGCCGGTCAGCCGGCCGTAGGCGCGACGCAGGAACACGTAGTCGCCGCCGGCCTCCGGGATCATCGCCGCGACCTCGGCGTAGGAGAAGGTGCCGGCGAGCGTCAGCAGGCCGGCCGCGATCCAGACGGCGATCACCAAGAGCGGGCTGCCGACGTTGCAGGTCATGACCCGCGTCTTGAGGAACACGCCGGTGCCGATCATGTTGGCGACGTTGACGGCGATCGCGCCCCACAGGCCGAGGCCGCGGACCAGCTCGGTGCGCGGCGAATCTGTCGGGCTCATCGCTTCCTCCGCACCGCGGGACAGGCTAGAACAGCCCGACCACCTTGCCGTTGTCGTCGATGTCGATGTGGTCGGCCGACGGGATCTTCGGCAGGCCGGGCATCGTCATGATGTCGCCGCACACCATCACGATGAACTCCGCGCCGGCGGCGAGGCGCACCTCGCGGATGTTGACGGTGTGCCCGGACGGCGCGCCGCGCAGCGCCGCGTCGGTCGAGAACGAGTACTGGGTCTTGGCGACGCACACCGGGTAGTGCCCGTAGCCGCCTTCCTGCAGCTGCTTGATCTGGGTGCGGACCTTGCCGTCGGCGCTGATGTCGGCCGCGCCGTAGATCTTGGTCGCGATCGTCTTCATCTTGTCCCACAGCGGCAGCGCGTCGTCGTAGACGTAGGTGAACTTCTTGGTGCCGCGCTCGGCCACCTCGACCACCGCACGCGCGACGGCCTCGGCGCCGGCGCCGCCGTCGGCCCAGTGGCGCGCCGAGATCACCGGCACCTTGAGGTGCGCGAGCTTGGCCTGCAGCAGCTTGAACTCGGCCTCGGTGTCGAAGGTGAAGTGGTTGACCGAGACGACGCACGGCAGGCCGTAGTGGTTCTGCACGTTGTTGACGTGCCGCTCGAGGTTGGCGATGCCCTGCTCGAGTGCCGCCAGGTTCTCCTTGTTGAGCTCCTTGAGGTCGCAGCCGCCGTGGTACTTGAGCGCGCGGATCGTCGCCACCAGCACCGCGGCCGCGGGCTCGAGGCCGGCCTTGCGGCACTTGATGTCGATGAACTTCTCGGCGCCGAGGTCGGCGCCGAAGCCGGCCTCGGTGACCACGTAGTCGGCGAGCTTGAGCGCGGTGCGCGTCGCCACCACCGAGTTGCAGCCGTGTGCGATGTTGGCGAAGGGGCCGCCGTGGATGAAGGCGGGGTTGTTCTCGAGGGTCTGCACCAGGTTCGGCTTCAAGGCCTCGCGCAAGAGCACGGTCATCGCGCCGTGCGCCTTCAAGTCGCGCGCGCGCACCGGCTTTTGCTCGCGCGTGTAGCCGATCACGATGTTGCCGAGCCGCTCCTTCAGGTCCTTGAGGCTGGTCGCGAGGCAGAAGATCGCCATCACCTCGGAGGCGACCACGATGTCGAAGCCGTCCTGGCGTGGATAGCCGTTGCCGGGGCCGCCGAGCGAGACCGTGATGTCGCGAAGCGCCCGGTCGTTCATGTCCATCACGCGCTTCCAGGTGATGCGCCGGACGTCGATGCCGAGCTCGTTGCCGTGGTGGATGTGGTTGTCGATCAGCGCCGCCAGCAGGTTGTTGGCGAGGGCGATCGCATTGAAGTCGCCGGTGAAGTGGAGGTTGATGTCCTCCATCGGCACGACCTGCGCCATGCCGCCGCCGGCGGCGCCGCCCTTCATGCCGAACACGGGACCGAGGCTCGGCTCGCGCAGGCAGATGACCGCCTTCTTGCCGATCTTGTTGAGCGCATCGCCAAGGCCGACGGTGGTCGTGGTCTTGCCTTCGCCCGCCGGCGTCGGGCTGATCGCGGTCACGAGGATGAGCTTGCCGTTCGGGCGGCTCTTGAGCCCGTCGATGTACTCGAGCGACACCTTCGCCTTGTAGCGACCGAAGGCATCGAGCGCTTCCGCGGGTATGCCGAGGCGGGCGGCGATGTCGTTGATGGGCTTGAGGGTCGCTCGCTGGGCAATCTCGATGTCTGACAGCACGTCGATTCTCCGGTCAGTGATGGAGGCACGCCAGCGGTGAGCGCCGGTCCGGTGCCCGAAAGCAGGGTCGGCATGGTTGCACGAATTCTAGCCTGACGGCAGCGGGCGCCGCGGCAGGGAGCGCTCGCGGGCGAGGCGCACGGCCTGTGCCCGGCACTCCTCCGGCGTCACCCGCTCGAGTCCCCCCGCGACCGCCGCCTCGACCCCGGCCTCGGTGACCAGGAAGTCCATCAGGATGTCGTGGGGCTGGGGGTGGGTGGTCGGAATGCGCGAGAGCTCGAAGGCGTGCGCGAAGGTGAGGGGCCTCGGGTCGAGGGCGGCGAGCGTCCGGTCGAAGAAGCCACCGCCATAGCCGAGGCGGTCGCCGACACTGCCGATGCCGACCGGAGGGACCAGCAGCGCGTCCGGCACGACCGCGGCCGTCCCTTTCGGGACCAGCAGGCCGTACACACCGGCCTCGAGTTCGGCGCCCGGCCACCACTCGCGAAACTCGAGAGGCCGGGCCCTCGCGACCACCGCCGGCAGTGCCAGCCGGGCCCCGGCCGCCCGGAAGTGTTCGGCGACGGGGCGCGCGTCGAACTCGGCCTGGAACGGCCAGCACAGCCCCACCACCCAGCCCGTACCGAAGGGACAGCTGCGCGTCAGGAAGTCCGCGATGCTCGCGCTCCAGCGGGCGTGATCGGCGGCGTTCGCGGCGATCCGCCGTTCGATCAGCGTCGCGCGCTCGGCCTTGCGCCAGCGGGCAAGTTCGGGGGTCAGCGGCATCGGGGGGTAAACCTCGCCCCGAGTCTAACCGGGCGCGCCGTTCTCGCGCCTCAGGAACGCGGACGCGGCAGTACGAAGGTCGCCTTCGCCTCGAGGCCCTCGAGCGCGCCTTTCGGGTAGTAGCGTTCGAAGTACTCGCGGCTGAGGAGCTCCGGGTAGCGCTCGAGGAAGTGATCGAAGCCGAGCTCGGGCGGCTCCTCGATCAGTCGCTCCGCCATCAGGGCGAGGTAGGCGATCGTCAGCGTCTCGTGGTAGAGCGTCGCCTTGCCGAGCGTCGCGGCGAAGGACTGGATCGCACGCTTCATCGCGACGCAGGCGCCGGGAAAGTCGTGCCGGCGCAGGTACAGAAACCCCGCGCGCAGGTGGCCGCGGTGGCCGAACTCGGCCGGGTTGAGGCTGCCCCCCTCGAGCGCCGCCAGGAACGCCTCGTCACTGCCTGCCATCCCTCAAGCCCCCCTTCGATCGCCAATCTGAGACACCGATCTCACAGTGCGCGCAGGCACGCGCTGCCGGTGTGACGTCGCTCGCGCCCGCGCTCCCGCCATCCATGCAATATGTCGTACAGCCCGTATCCGAGCAATTCCCGGCGCTATGGACGTCAAAGTCATCGAGCAAAAGCAGCTGGTCGAACGCTACCTGTTCGGCCGCCTGTCGCCTCCCGAGGCGAAGTTCTTCGAGCAGGTCGTGCGCAAGTCGCCCGAGCTCGCCGAACGCATGGGCTTGCCGCTGGCGTTGAAGCGCACCATGCACCTCCTCGATGAGACCAACACCGAGTGGCGCGAGGTCGCCCCGCCCGCGTGGCAGAAGCCGTGGTTCGTCGGCATTCTCGGCGGCATCGTCGTGCTGCTCGCGATCGTCGCGGTGACGCTGTGGAGCGGCAAATCCGCGCTGAGCCACCGCTTCGACGCGCTCGCGAGGCAGGTCGCCGCCGGCATCCTGCCCGCCCCGACCCGTGCGAACATCGTGCGGGTCCACCCGGGGCGCGCCGGTGAGCACATCCCGACCTACGCGATCGGCACGCGCATCGGCCCCACGATGACCGAGCTCAGGATCGACGTCGGCTACGTGAAGGGCAATCTGTTCAAGGTCGTCATCGACCGCGAGGACGGCACCTTCTGGGCGCGCCTCGAGAACCAGCTGAAGGACTCGAACGGCGACATCCGGATCGCGTTCAATTCGGCCGCGTTCGCGGCGGGTAGCTACGACGTCAAAATCGAAGCGGTTAACCTGCGCGGCGATGGCGAGGCCATCGGCACGCTGCGCGTGCAAGTCGACGCGGGCTGACCCCGCCGTGCTGCCGGGCGCGAGCCGCGCTCCCGGATTCCTCCGCTCCCGTTCCGGGCCGCCTAGGCTTGGCGCAGCGTCGTCGCCGGCGGCGTCGTCACGACCGAGCGCGTGGCGAGCGTGCCGGCGAGACCGACCAGCAGGGCGCCCGCGCTTAAGCCCAGGAGCCAGACGCCCGGGTCGAAGCTGTACTTGAGATTGAAGAGGCGCGTCGCGAGCAGCCAGCCGGCGAGCGAGGCGGCGGTCGCGGCGAGGACGCCCGCGAGCAGGCCGAGCGCAATGAATTCCGCCGCGACGCCGCGCAGAACCGTGCCCCGGCTCGCGCCCAAGGTCCGCAGGATCGCGCTCTCGTAGCGGCGCTCGTCGCGGGTCGACTGGATCGCGGCGAGCAGCACGAAGATGCCCGCGAGCAGCGTGAAGCCGAACACGTACTGGACCGCGAGCGAGGCGCGGTCGATGACCTCGCGCACCTGCCCGAGCAGCGTCTCGACGTCGAGCACCGTGATGCTCGGGAAACGCCGCACCAGCGCCGCGAGCGCGGGGCGCTGCGCGGGCGTGAAGTGCACGCTCGTCATGTAGGTGCCGGTCGCGGTGTCGAGGACGCCCGGCGAGAACACCAGGAAGAAGTTCGGCCGAAAGCCGTCCCAGCGCACCTTGCGCACGCTCGCGACCGTCGCGACGACCGTCTCGCCGGCAACGTCGAAGCTCAGCCGATCGCCGAGCCTAAGCCCGAGCTCCTCCTGGAACTCGGTCGCGACCGATACCAGCGGTTGCCGGGGATCGGGGTCCTGCCACCAGCTGCCCTGCACGACGCGGTTGTCCGCGGGCAGCTCGCGTGCCCAGCTCAGGTTCTGTTCGCGTTCCGCGAAGCCGCGCCCGCGGTCCGTGTGCGGCATGCGCGTGCTCATCGGCTCGCCGTTGACCGCGGTGAGGCGCGCGCGCACCCACGGCGAGAGTTCGGGGACCTTGACGCCGTTGCTGGCGAGGAAGGTCTTGAGATCCTCCGCCTGCGCCGGCGGGATGTTGATCAGGAAATGATTCGGCGCATCGACCGGCAGGCTCTGCCGCCATTCGTTCAGGAGGTCGTTGCGCACCACCGCGAGCAGCAGCAGCACGGTGAGGCCCAGCCCGAAGGCGACGATCTGCACGATGCTCTCGCGCCCGCGCCGCGCGACGTTGGCGAGCCCGTAGCGCCACGCGACGCCGACCGCACCGCGAAAGCCGTGCGTGCTGCGCACCAGCAGCCACCCGGCGCCGTAGAGAACCGCGCCCGTGACGACGAGTCCCGCCGCCACGTAGCTCACGAGCTTCGCATCGCGCACCAGCGCGTAGAGGAGCGCGAGCAGCGCACCCGCCGCAACCAGGTACGTGAACCCGTAGCGCAGCGCGGGCGGCTCGAGGTTGCGCCGCAGCACCCGCGCGGGCGGCACCTGGCGCAGCTGCAGGAGCGGCGGCGAGGCGAAGCCGAGCAGGATCACGATTGCGGTGCCGAGGCCGAGCCACGCTGCGGCGAGCGTCGGCGGCGGCAGCGCCTCGGTAACGAGGCTGCGCGTGAGCGCGGCGAGGCCGAGTTGCGACACCCAACCGCAGCCGATGCCGACCAGGGCACCGGCGAGCGCGACCGAGAGGAGCTCGAGCCCGGTCACGGTCAGAACGAAGCGCTGCGAGGCACCCACGCATTTCATGAGGGCGACGGTGTCGAGGTGCCGCACCGCGTAACGCCGCGCGCCCATCGCGACCGCGACCGCGCCCAGCAGCAGCGTCGCGAGCGCGGCGAGGTTGAGGAAGCGAGCCGAGCGATCCATGGCGGACTTCAGCTGATCGCTCGACTCGCCGACGTCGATGAGCCGCTCCGCCGCGCTCTTGCGGGCGCGCAGCCAGGCCTCGAAGTCCTCGATCGCGGCCGGCGCGCCCGCGAACAGGAGGTTCCAGGTCGCGCGGCTGCCGGGCTGCAGAAGCTGCGTCGCCGCGATGTCATCAAAGGCGAGCAGCACCGTCGGCGCCAGCGTCGCGAACGCCGAGCCCTGGTCGGGCCGGTAGTCGAGCACGTGCGCGACGCGCACCGAGAGCGCGCCCACCTTCAGCGTGCCGCCGACCGGCACGTCGAGGCGCGCCAGCAGCCGCGAGTCCACCCACGCCTCGCCGCGCGCGGGGCCGCCGCTGGCGACGCGCCCGGGCGCGTAGGGTGCATCGGCGATCCTGAGGTGCCCGCGCAAC
>JANXZZ010000240.1 GCA_025355245.1 Pseudomonadota bacterium
CCGACAGACGGTAGGATCTTGTCGGCATAGCGCTCGACCGGGAACCGGAACACACCGCGCAGATTGATGCCCTCGGTGCGGGTCGGCGCGACGCGGCCGATGAGTTCCGAAGGGACGGCACCGCCCCGATGTTGTGCCCAATGGTCGAAAACCTGCTGCATCTGGGCGGTGTTCCAGGCCATCAGGATGTTGGCGAGCAGGCTCAGGGCGTCGGCTACGGCCTGCATCTCGTCGGCGCGCTTGGCCTGATGACTGGCCACCCGGCCGGTGTAGATGGCCCGCTTCAGGGCGTTGACGGCCTCGCCGCGGTTGAGCACGCGCAGCAGCTCACGGCGGAAGGTGTCGTTCAGGAAGTAGTCGCACAGGAACACGGTGCGCAGCAACCGGCCGAGGTGGACCACGGCATCGTAGAGCGGATCGCCGCGGGAAGCAGACCCATAGCGGGCCGTGACGTGGACGGCGCTGGTGTGGCCGGAATGCACGGACGCAACGAGGTGGATGGTCGCATCCCAGTGCGCCTTGATGCGCTCGAGATCGACGGACGCGCTGCAGATCATCTCCACACTCGCTGGAATCGCGGTGCCACGCGGCAGGAACAGGTGCCGATCCTTGAGCGCCTTCAGGCGCGGGCAAAGGTCGAAGCCCACGAGCTTGGCGAGCGCCATTGCAAAGTCGGTGTGGCCGTGCGTGTCGACAGCGAGCTGCGCGACGTCGAGCTCCTCGTGGCGGACGACGCCCTCGATAGCGGCGCCGGCCTGGCGCTGGTCGTTGAGCACCAAGGGTTGTGCATGGAAGATGCCCCAGCGATCGCGGACGTGCGAGTAGAGGCCGATCGAGGGGGTCTGCCGGCGAGGGTCGAGGCGGGCTTGCCAGACTCGCTTGGCAGTCTCGAGGCTCATCATGTCGGAGGACGCCAGGTCGGCCCGGCCCCAAGTGGCGGCAATCGGATGGCGGTGCATGTACGTCAGCACGGCGCTGCAGGCCTCGGCGAGCCGGCGTTCATCGGCGGCCCAGCGCATCGCTTGGCGGACGGCCGGTGCGGAAACCTGCGGGATCATGCGGGCGGTCTCGGCCGCCGAGAGTGCGGTGCCGTGGGCGAGGATCCCGGCGTGGACCATCAGTAACTCGTGGGTCGAACGCGGCTCGCGGCCGAGCATGATCCAGCTGAAACGGACCTCGGCGTCGACCGCGAGAATGAGCTCTGGCAGCTGCGCCTCGCCGATGCGTCGATCAAGCGCGGTGCGCAACTTGGTGAGCTCCGGATCCTCGTCGGCGGCTACGGCAGTCATCCCGGCCTCGGCGCGCTCCACGAGCGGCTCGAGGAACGCCATGGCATCGGTGGGCAGAGCCAGCCGGCGAAAGTGCGCGCGGCGCTGCGCTTGCCAGCGTTCCGCGGGGATGAAGAGCCGCTCCCGGCTGCGAAATGCGAGGCTGTGGTCGATCCAGAGGGTCCCGTTGCGCAGGGCCAGCAGCGTCGCCACCTGGAACGCGCAAAAAGCACGCGCGCGATCGGCGCCGTTGAGCGCCTCCTGCCAGACGCGTCCCAGGAATACGGTCGTACTGGGCGGTAGCTGGCGCTGCTCGTGCGCGTAGAGATCGTGTAGGCGCTGAAGCGCCGCGAGCACGGGGTGAGCTGTCGTTAACTCGAATTAGTGTCAGTTACGACTTTGATTGATGTCACTCGGTGCATTCACACATCTTGTTGATAGTACTAGATAAATCTAACAGCGCCTGCCTCGGATCGACATTTGTGCTGCGATGCGGAACGGGACGTCGCGAGGCCGCTTTGTCTCTTTAGTGTGTCACTAACAGGACGTGCGTAGACTGGCAAACCATGCTGATTCGGAGCCCTCGACGAGTCCGCCTGAAGCGCCTGCCTAGGGGCGTTCAGCGTGCGGCGGCGCGGCGAGGCGAACAAGCACTCTCAAGCCAACCGCCTATCGATCCGCTTCAACTCGACGAGACGGTCTCGGGCGTGGCGAAGCGACGCGCGAAAGTCGTTGCCGCGATCGAATCCGAAGGCGGCCCTATCATGACGCGCCTCGCTCGCCACGCGAAGCGCGAGCGCGTATCGGTGCGGACGCTGATCCGCTGGTTGAAGCGCTACCGGGAAAACACGGGCGCCCTTGGTCTGATTCCACGCCAGCGCGGTCCACGTATCGGTCACCGGCGATTGCTGATCGTCCAGGAGACTATCATCCAGGAGGCCATCGACGCCTGGGTGAAGCGAGGCGAGCGGCTGCCGTTGTCGTGGATCGTCGAGGAATCAAGGAGACGCTGCTCCGCCGCCAAGGTACCCGGCGTCAGTCGCCAAGCGGTAGTGTCGAGACTGCGCGACCGCGGCATCGAATCTTGGCGAACCACGACGCGCCGGCCCGAGGCCAAGAGGCCCGACGTGGGTGCGAGGGCGGCACGTCCGCTCGATATCGTTCAGGTCGACCACACGCTGGTTGACGTCATGATCGTTGAGGGCGGTCATCGGAAATCCATCGGCCGGCCATGGATCACCGTCGTCTTCGACGTCGCGACGCGCGTGGTCCTCGGGTTTCACCTCACCCTCAAGGCGCCGTCGGCAACCTCTGTCGGCCTGGCACTCGCCATGGCGGCACTACCGAAGGACGACTGGCTGCGGGACCGCGGACTAAAGATTTCGTGGGCGGCCTTTGGGCTGCCACGACTCCTGCACCTCGACAACGGCTCGGACTTTCATAGCCTCGCCTTCCAACGAGGGTGCGACCAGTATGGCATCCGTTTGGAATACAGGCCTCCCGGGCGCCCGCACTTCGGCGGCCATATCGAGCGGTACCTCGGCACGCTAATGCGACGCATTCACGGCCTACCCGGCAGCACGTCGTCGAATCCGGTGCAGCGAGGGCGCTACCGAAGCGAAGCGCACGCGCGAATGACGCTGGACGAGCTCGAGAAGTGGATTGCCGTCGAAATCGCGGGTCGGTATCAGCAGTATGTCTACCGTGGATTGCACGCGATCCCGGCCCAGGCCTGGGACCGCGGCATCCGCGATCGCCCGGCGCGGCGGATTCACGACGTCGTGCAGTTTGTCATTGACTTTCTGCCGGCCGAGACGCGGCGGATCACCCGAAATGGCCTGCAAATAGGCCTCATTCGCTACTGGGACCCGCTGTTAGCGCGGATGTTTCCGGTCGGGACTCATGTACTCGTGCGGTTCGATCCGCGTGACCTGTCGAAGGTCTACGTCCCGTCCGTCAGCGGAACCGACTACCTAGTCGTGCCGTACGCCGACTTGCGTCGCCCCGCCATCACTCTGGCGGAACGGGATCGGGCCCGGCGGATAGTGGGGGAGTCGGATCAGCGAGTCGACGAAGAATCTGTGTTCGCCGCCGCGCTCACGCAGCGGCGCCTGGAGGAGGCGGCGGAGCGTCGGTCTTCCCGGGCCCGACGAACCGTGCAACGACGCCCCAAGCCGCCAGCTCCCAAGCACGCGAAGCGGCCCTCCACGGTGGACTACAGTCGACCGCCCGTTCCATACGAGGGCGAGGAATGGTAACGACGCGCCGCGCAGTTCCCGCCCCACGCCGACGAACACTGTCGGACGCCCAAGTCGCATCTGTCGTACGCGATCGATGGGTGAACTACCCAGCCGGTGACGCCGGCTTGCAGCGGTTGACCGAACTGTTGGCGATGCGGCCGCGGGTGCGCATGCCGTGCCTCCTCATCTATGGGATGAGCGGCGCCGGCAAGACGATGTTGCTCGAGAAGTTTCGGCGCGACAGCGCCGCGACGCGTCAGCCCAAGAGCGGCCACCGGGCGATCATCACGACGCAGATGCCGCCGGTCCCGGTTCTCCGAAGTCTGTACGGTGAGATTGTTCGCACAGTCGGGGGACCGTCGCGACCAACGGCCCGATTCTACGAGCTCGAAAGCACGGCGCTCGACTTGCTGCGGCAGGCGAACCCGCGCATGCTGATCATCGACGAGTTTCAGCATCTGCTGTCGTGCAGTTCCCGCGATCAGCGGGCGGCGCTCAACATGGTCAAGTACCTCTCGAATGATCGACGCATGAGCATCGTTGCCGCAGGAACGCCGGAAGCATTGCACGTGATGCGCTTCGATCCGCAGATCGCAAGTCGATTTGAGCAGATGGAACTTCCTGTCTGGACGGAAACGGAGGAGTTGCGTCGGTTTATCGCCGGGTTTGTCGCAATGCTGCCGATCGACATCCGGCCCGAGACCATCGACCAGCGCTTCGTCGAGTACCTGTTGCTGCTCACTGATGGAGTCACCGGCCGCATCACGGAGCTCCTGAAGGGCGCTGCCATTGAAACGATCCGCGCGAGGTCAAAAGTGATGGGCTTGGACCAGCTCATGGTCGCTGGCGGCCGCTTGCCGAACATCATCAACCAAGGTGGCGGTTATCCGTTTACTGACACCTTTAAGCGTCAATAGGACACGATCTCGGGTAACCGACAGCCGATCGGGACGTTCTTCCGCTACATCTGCGACAACGGTACATACCTCGCCCGCTACGACGACCTGCTCAACGGCAAGGACGAGAACATCGACGTTTCGCGGGTCGAGGTGTCGACCAACGGAATCGAGCTGCAGGACCGCGAGTTCTTTGCGGCGATCGAAGGGCGCCGCGAGCCCAACGCCAGCGTCGCGCAGGTGCTCCCGTGCTACCGGGCGCTGCACGCCCTCGAATCATCGGCCGCCGCCGCGCGCTGAGCGCACCGCTCGCGTTTCACCGCTCTCTACGCCGACCGCCGGCGGACCCACTGCAGCACACGGCTTCCCACGACTCGATGGGCACGCACATCCAGTTGTCTCACGAGGGCGCCACGCGACGGATGATCGACTGCTGTAAGGACGTGTTACAGATCTGGGGGTATCGGACCGAAGGTCGGGACTCGCTGAAACGTCTTGTAGGCTCCCAGAGGGACTCGCCCAAGCCCTCGGATCCCAACGGTCCATGGGGTGCGCCTGAATCTCGGGTACCACTCCTGGAATAGGCGACCGAGCCGGTCGTCAAGTACCGCGCAGCGAACTTGCAACATCCGATTCGCTCCGTCCGCGGACCATCGAATCGGCTTTCCTCGACCCAGGCGTTCCTTCACGAGGTGCCCCATGCCTGACTCGGCGGGTGCGGTGGATATCCGCTGACCGCGTCGCCACGCATGCCCATAGTCGATGAGTCCACGGGCGTTGTTTCGAAGGTACCTGTGCAATTCGACGACGTGGCGCCTAAAGCGAATCAAACGCTCCCGCGCGGGTACGGCCGACAGGTGCCTTCCCAGCTTGCTGGCTCGACTCAATTGCGCCAATAACGTCAGAGCTTTCTCCGATCGCCCGTGCCAGATCTGCCATCGCAATTGAGACACTTGCTTTAGGAGAGCGCGTCTCGCTGCCGCATCCGGCAGCAGGGCCACTGTCTTTGGCGTCATCTGCTCGATGTGCCGCAGGCCCATGCTGACGTGAAACCAGTCGAGCCGGGCCGACGGGGATCGCCGCGTTCCGTCGCGGACAAAGCCGGTTAGTCCTCCGGCTCCATCGGCAAGCACGGACAGGTGCGTGCGGTCCGTATAGCCATCGTCGTCGAGCGCCGAACGCATCATGTCCGGCGAGGTCGCCCTTGCGGCCTCAGGTATCCATGCAAAGCGACCACCAAGCCTGCCGTTCCGCTCAATTCTTCCTGAGATGACGTGCAACTGATGGCCGTCAGCACTTCGGTCCGCGCGAACGTACGTACCGTCCAGCGCAACAGTGATGTGATCCGCCGCGGCGACGGGCGTCCTACCAGGGCCAGATTCGTCGTATTCGGCTCGGTCGGTAGCGCGCCTCTCAATCTGATCGCCAACCTCGAGCGTGCGGCGGCGAACGCTGCCGTAGGAAGCGTCGGCGCGGCTTAGCGGGAGCAATTCTTGAAGCAGCGCGACCGCTTTTCTATAGGGCATTGTGCTTCCGAGCTTGGCCAGGACATACGCGAACTCGGGCGTGTGTCGCTCCGGCAGCGCCCTACTCACCGACCAATCGACGCGAGCATGGCGATCGAGACAGGCACAACCCTGATATCGCGGACAGCGAAT
>JANXZZ010000244.1 GCA_025355245.1 Pseudomonadota bacterium
CGGATGACGGCGCTGGTCGGCCCGTCCGGAGCGGGCAAGACGACCGCCGCCGACTTGCTGCTGCGGCTGTTCGAGGTCGACTCCGGGGACATACTGCTGGACGGGCAGGCGCTCGCACGGCTAGCCCCGGCTGCGGTACGCAAGCTGATCGGCGTCGTCTCGGCCGATGGCGCGATCTTCCGCGGCTCGATTGCCGACAACATCCGCTACAAGCGGCCGGCTGCGAGCGACGCGGAGGTGCGCGCCGCCGCGGTCGCGGCGGGACTCAGCGACACGCTCGATCGCCTGCCGCAGGGACTCGCCACGGAAATCGGCGAAGGCGGAATCGGGCTGTCGGTGGGTGAGCGCCAGCGACTGCAGATCGCCCGCGCACTGGCGGGGCAGCCGCGCGTGCTGATCCTGGACGAGGCAACCGCCAATCTCGATTATGCGACCGAGACCGGGATACGCCGCGCCCTGCTCGAGCGAGCCTCGCATCCGACCACACTGCTGATCACGCACCGCTACTCGATGGCGGAGATCTGCGAGCGCGTGATCGTGCTCGAGGCGGGCCGCGTAATCGCGCAGGGTACGCCCGCCGAGCTGGTCGCGAGCTGCCCGTGGTTCGCGCAGTTCGCTGCCAGCGGCGCGGCGCCGGCCGACCCCGCGAGCGCGGCGGGCTGAGCGGGACAGGCTGGCGGGGCGGGGCAGGTGCTCTGCTAGTATCGGCGACGAATGAAGAATAGAAGGCCCGCGTTGCCGCCGGCCCCGGGGAACAGTCGATGAGCCACAAGCACGGCCTCGCCGCGGATGCGCTGGGCTTGAGCCATTCGGTTGTGATGGGCATTGCCGGGACCGCGCCGGCGTTCAGCGCGGCCGCCGCGACCGCGACGCTCATCGGCGTGGTCGGCGTGCTGTCGCCGGCGAGCCTGCTCTATTGCGGGCTCATCATCTTCGGTGTGACGCTCGCCTTCCGGCAGCTCAATCGGGTCGATCCGAACGCGGGCGCCTCCTACTCCTGGGTCTCCAAGGCTTTCGGGCCGGTGCTCGGATTCCTGGCCGGCTGGTCGGTAATCGTGTCCTCGGCAATATTCATGGTGAGCGGGACACTGCCGGCCGCGACGGCGACGCTCGATCTCTTTGCGCCGCGGCTCACCAACGATCCGGGCACGGTCCTGCTGGTGGCGGCCGGCTGGCTGATCGTCGTGAGCGCCATGGTCGTCAAGGGCATCAAGCTGGCGGGCCACACGCAGATCGTGCTGACCGCCGTCGAGGTCCTGATCCTCGTGATCGTGATTGCCACGGCGATCGTCAAGTTCGGCGACCATCCGGCGCACCACTTCTCGCTGCAGTGGTTCTCGCCCGGCGCGTTCACGCCGGAGCTGTTCGCGAGCGGGGCGCTGACCGCGATATTCCTGTTCTGGGGCTGGGACGTCGCGCTCAACCTCAACGAGGAGACGCGCAACGGCGCCGAGACATCGGGGCTCGGTGCGGTGCTGGCCATGATCGTGATCCTGCTGCTGTTCGTAACTTTCGCGGTCGCGGCGCTGCTGGTACTGACCGATGCGGAGATCGAGCGGGCCGGGACCACGGTCGTGCAGGCGGTCGCGGACCAGCTCTTTCCGCGACCATGGAGCTATATCGCGGTGATCGCGGTCATGGTCAGCACGATCGGCACGCTCGACACCTCGATCGTGTCGTTCACGCGCACGATGTTCGCCAAGAGCCGCGACAACGTCCTGCACAGCCGCTATGCGCGCCTGCACCCCGAGTGGCGGACGCCCTGGGTAGCGACCGGGGTGCTGCTGGCGGTCGGGCTCGCGTTCTTGTTCCTGTCGTCGTTCCTGCCGTCGGTGAAGGGCATCATGAGGGATTCGGTCAACGCCATCGGCTTCCAGGCGGCGTTCTACTACGGCCTCGCGAGCTTCGCCTGCGCCTGGAACTGTCGCGACGCGGCGCGCAAGAACGTCAAGACGCTCGTCACGCTGGTGCTCTGGCCGATCGCGAGCGCGCTGTTCCTCGGCTTCATCGCGATCTACAGCATCCCGACCTTCGACACCGTGACCAATCTCGTCGGGATCGGCGGGGTCGTGATCGGCATCGTGCCGATGTTCCTGAACAAGCGGCGCGTGGCCGCTTCAAAATCGCGGGGTCGCCGATAGCCCGATCGTGCGCGCAGCGCTAGCCGCGGCGGCTGCCGGGCGGTGGCGCAGGCCCACGGCGGCTTCCACGCGCCCGACCCCGGCTGCCCCGCGGTGCACGAGCACCTGCTTCGCACCGGTGTTGAACCGCGCACCTCGCTGCCGGTGGTGCGGGCATGACGGCCGCGGTGATCTTCGAAGCGGCGGCGCGGCCGATCCTGCTCTTGCACGCGGTGCTCGGC
>JANXZZ010000194.1 GCA_025355245.1 Pseudomonadota bacterium
GCGTACTTCGAGTTCAGCGATGCGCCGCTCGACCTCCCGCAGCTGCATCGCGCGCTCGAGGATCCGAGCTGCGGCGGATATGCGAGCTTCGAGGGCTGGGTGCGCGACCACAACGACGGACGGCGCGTCGCCCGCCTCGAGTACGAGGCCTACGCCGAGCTCGCCGTCCGCGAGGGCGAGCGCATCCTCGCCGAGGCCAGGAACCGCTTCGGGGTGCGGCACGCCAAGTGCGTGCACCGCGTCGGCGCGCTCGCGCTCGGCGAGCTCGCCGTGTGGGTCGGCGTCAGCAGCGCGCACCGCGGCGAGGCCTTCGCCGCGTGCCGGTTCATCATCGACGAGGTGAAGCACCGCGTCCCGATCTGGAAGAAGGAGTACTACACGGACGGGGACTCGGGCTGGGTGAACTGCGAGCGCTGCGCAGCGCCCGCGGCCGCCGAGCACGGTCACACTGCACAGGCGCACGCCTCACACGCGCATGCGGCGCACGCGGCCCTCCCGGCCGCAACGGTGGGAAGCCTGCAGCCCGACTACTCGCGCCAGACGGTGCTCGCGGAGGTCGGCACGGCAGGCCAGGCGCGGCTGCGCGCGGCGAAGGTGCTCGTGATCGGCGCAGGCGGTCTCGGCGCGCCCGTGCTTGGCTATCTCGCCGGCGCCGGCATCGGCACCCTCGGCATTCTCGACGGCGACCTGCTCGAGCCATCGAACCTCCACCGCCAGACTCTCTACGCGCTCGCGGATGTCGGGCGGCCGAAGGCGCTGCTCGCCGCCGAGCGCGTGCGCGCGCTCAACCCCGAGGTTGATACGCGTGCCTACGTCGAGCGCGCAGAACGCACGAACCTGCCCGCCATCGCGGCAGCCTACGACGTGCTCGTCGACTGCAGCGACAATTTCTCGACCCGCTTCCTCGTGAACGACGTCGCGGTCGGACTCGGCAAGACCGCGGTGCTTGCGAGCGTCTACCAGTTCGAAGGCCAGCTGCAGGTCGTGACCCCGGGTGGTGTCTGCCTGCGCTGCCTGTGGCCGGACGCGACCGCCGACGGCGTGGTCGCGAACTGCGCCGAGGCGGGCGTGCTCGGCCCGGTCCCGGGAGTCCTCGGCAGCCTGCAGGCGCTCGAGGTGCTGAAGCACGTCCTCGGCCTGACGACGCCCGCCCGCGACGCCGTCGTGCTGGTCGACCTGGGCACGCTCGAGACGCGACGCATCGGCGCGAAACGCAGCGCCGGATGCACCGCACAGCGCTGCGTGCGCCTGCCCGCCAGTGCGCCGGCGGAAGACGTCGAAGTCCCGATCGCGATGCTCGCCTCCGCCGCCGCCGACGGCTACACCGTCATCGACGTGCGCGATGCCCGCGAGCGTGCGGCGGCTGCGGTGCCGGGTCCGCACCGCCACGTGCCCCTCGACCGGCTCCTCGACGATCCCGCGCAGCTCGACGCTGCCGGGCGCTACCTGATCCTGTGCGCGCGCGGACAGCGCTCGAGGGCAGCGGCGACGGCGCTGCGCCGCGCCGGAATAGCCGGGGCCTGGTCGCTGCGCGGCGGCCTCGCCGCGTACGTCGACAGCGCTCGCCCGGCCTGAGCGCACCTCGCCGGGCGCTCAGCCCGGCCGCACCTGGCCGGCACCGCGCACGACGTACTTGTAGCTGGTGAGCTGCTCGACGCCCACCGGGCCGCGCGCGTGCAGCTTGTCGGTCGAGATGCCGATCTCCGCGCCCATCCCGAACTCCCCGCCGTCCGCGAACTGCGTCGAGGCGTTGTGCAGCACGATGGCGCTGTCGATGCGCGCGAGGAAACGCTCCGCGGTCGTGGCGTCGGCGGTCACGATCGACTCGGTGTGCGCCGAGCCGTAGTGGCCGATGTGCGCGATCGCAGCGTCGACGCCGTCGACCAGCCGCGCCGCAATGATCGCGTCCAGGTATTCCGTGTACCAGTCGTCGTCGGTCGCCGCCGTCACGCGCGGGTCGAGCGCACAGCAACCCTCGTCGCCGCGCACTGCGCAGCCCGCGTCAATGAGCGCCGCGACGAGGCGCCCGGCCGCGGCGGCCGGGAACGCCCGATCGATCAGCAGCGTCTCGGCGGCGCCGCAAACGCCGGTGCGGCGGAGCTTCGCGTTCAGCACGATGTCACGCGCCATCGCCGGATCCGCCGCAGCGTCCACATAGACGTGGCAGTTGCCTTCCAGATGACCGATGACCGGGACGCGCGCGTCGCGCCGCACGCGCTCGATGAGGCTGCGCCCGCCGCGCGGCACGAGCACGTCGATGAAGTCGTTCATGCCACCGAGCATGACGCTGACCGCCTCCCGGTCGGTGGTCGGCACCAGCTGGACGGCGGCCGGCGGCAGGCCGGCGTTCGCGAGTCCCGCCGCGAGGCAGCGATGAATCGCGCGGCTCGAGTGGAAGCTCTCCGAGCCGCCGCGGAGGATGACGGCATTGCCGGACTTGAGGCAGAGTGCACCCGCGTCCGCCGTCACGTTCGGCCGGCTTTCATAGATGATGCCGATGACGCCAAGCGGCACGCGTACGCGCTGGATCCTGAGCCCGTTCGGCCGCGACCACTCCGCCGTCACGCCGCCGACGGGATCGGCTAGGGCGGCGACTTCCTCGAGCCCGCGCGCCATCGCCTCGACCCGCGCCGGTGTCAGCAGCAGCCGATCGAGCAGCGCGCTGCCGAGGGCGGCGCCGAGCGCCGCCTGCACGTCGCGCGCATTGGCCTCGAGAATCCCGGCCGCCGAGGCGCGCAGCTCCGCGGCCGCCGCGAGCAGTGCAGCGTCCTTCGCGGCCCGCGGTGTCAGCGCGAGCACCCCGGCCGCGCTGCGAGCCGCACGCCCGAGTCCGAGCATCAGCGTGGAGATGGCGCCGGGTCCGACGCCGCTGTCGTTGCTCATGCGTTCACTCCGCCCGCTCGCGCAGCATCACGAGATCGTCGCGATGTATCAGTTCCTCGCGCCCGCGGAAGCCGACCAGGGCCTCGATGTCGGCGCTGCGATGGCCGGCGATGCGCGCCGCGTCCGCTGCCGAGTAGCCGGCGAGCCCGCGCCCGATCTCGCGGCCGGCGGCGATGATGCTCACCGTGTCGCCGCGCTCGAAACCTCCGCTGACGCGGGCGACGCCCGCCGGCAGCAGGCTCTTGCCGCGGCCAAGCGCCGCCGCCGCGCCCGCGTCGATGAAAATCCGTCCGCGCGGCTTCAGCGTCCCGGCGATCCACTGCTTGCGGACCGCGACCGGCGTCGCCTCGGCGACGAACCACGTGCAACGCTCGCCTTCCTCGATCGCCTTCAAGGGGTTCTGCCGGTGCCCGCTCGCGATGCAGAGGCTGCAGCCCGCCGCGAGCGCGATGCGCGCCGCGGCGACCTTCGTGCTCATGCCCCCGGAACCTACCCCGGAGACGGGTCCCGTTGCCGTCGACTCGAGCTGCAAGGTGATCTCGCGCACCTCCGGGATGAATGTCGCGGCGGGGTCGACTTTCGGGTCGGCGCTGTATAGGCCGTCGATGTCCGACAGCAGCACCAGGCACTCGGCGCTCGCCATCTGAGCGACCCGCGCCGCGAGCCGGTCGTTGTCGCCGTAGCGGATCTCGGCCGTCGCGACCGTGTCGTTTTCGTTGATGACCGGGATCGCGCCGAGCGACAGGAGCGTGTTCACGGTCGCGCGCGCGTTCAGGTAGCGCTGCCGCTCCTCGGTATCCTCGAAGGTGAGCAGCACCTGCGCGACCGCGAGCTTGCGCGCCTCGAGCAGTTCCTGCCAGGCATGCGCCAGGCGGATCTGGCCGACCGCCGCCGCCGCTTGGCTCTCCTCGAGCCTGAGGCGCTCGTTCGCGAAGCCGAGATGCCGCCGACCCATCGCGATCGCGCCGGAACTCACCACGATGACCTGCTGCCCACGCCTGGTCGCGCGCGCGAGGTCATCCGCCAGGCTCTCGAGCCACGCACGATTGAGGCGCCCGCTCTTCGCATCGACGAGCAGCGCCGACCCCACCTTGACGACGAGGCGGCGCGCGTCGCGCAGGCGCCGTGCACGCGAACGGAATTCTGCTTGGGACATGGAAAAGAGGCGTGCGGCGTCGGGCCGCGCGACCCTTCGGGACTATACCGGGAAGCGCCGCCCGAAGCCGGCCCGGCGAGCGCGCAGCACCCGGAATTCCTGCGTCTTGCGCGCGCGTTCGCGCACCGCGCCTGACGGTTTCCGGGCGTCGTTTGCCTGCGGCAACCCGAACCCATACACTTCTTCGCGTCTCTGGGCGTGCGCCGCAGGCCCCCGGAAAACCGTCCCAGCGAACCGCGAATCGAGGATTGAGCCCGTGGGCAGAGAGTACGAGCCGGTTAAGGGCAAGTGGTACCGCGATCTGGAGGAAGACGAGTCCTTCCTCGTGCTATCGGTCGACGAGGACCAAGAGCTCGTCGAGCTGCAGCACATGGACGGCGACATCGAGGAAATCGATCTCGACGCATGGTCGGAAATGGACGTCGAGCCGACCGAGGAACCGGAAGGCTGGTCGGGTTCGAGCGATGACGAGGACGACGACGAGGAATGGGAAGAAGAAGACGACGAGGACGACGACTGGGACGACGACGACGAGGATGACGAGGACGAGGACGAGGAACGGGACCGCGACGACTACTGAGCGACTCACCCCGGGTCGCGCGGGCGCGCAGCGAACACCAGGGCGCTCCGGGCGCCCCCCTCCCCAACTTCCGGCGGCCGTGGCCGCCTCCCGACGCTAACGAGAATCATTCCGCCGCGACGCCGTAGCGGTGGCCTCGCCGCGCTCGATTATTGGGTGCGCGCCCGGCACACTCGGCTGCGCGGCAGCCGCGACGGCCCCGGCCGCAGTCGATTTTCGCTGCGTCGTTCTCGGGAGGCCGAGATGCAAGAATCCCCGGCCGCGGTATTCATCGTCGAGGAGGACGTCTCGGTGTGCTCCTCGCTCGGGCGCGTGCTCGCGGCGGCGGGACTCACCGTCGAGGTGTTCGCCTCCGCGCAGGCCTTCCTCGGCAGCTTCGATGCCGAACGCGCCGGCTGCCTGGTGCTCGACATCCGGCTTCCCGGCATGAGCGCGCTCGAGTTGCAGCAGCGCCTCTGCGAATTGCGGGCGATGGTAGCGATCGTATTCATTACCGGGCACGGCGACGTGCCGATGGCGGTCGAGGCGATGCAGCACGGAGCGGTCGATTTTGTGCAGAAACCGTTCAAGGAGCAGGAGCTCGTCGAACGCGTCAGCACGGCGCTCGACCGCGACCGCGCCAACCGCGAGGGCCTGAAGGCGCCGGCAGCGATTCGCGATCGCCTGCAGCAGCTGACGGCGACGGAGCGGGCGGTCCTCGATCTCGTCACCGCGGGCACGGCTGACACGCAAATCGCCGGCGCGCTCAACCTGAGCGCGCGCAGCGTCGAGATCCATCGCGCGCGGATCATGGAGAAGATGAGCGCTTCCTCGCTCGCGCATCTCGTGCGCATGGCGATCGCGGCCGCACGGCTCAACTGATGGCGCAGCACGCCCTGCGCCGCTAACCTCGAGGCCAGATGCCAATGACGGAAGCGACCAAGTCGACCCCTGCCCGCGCGGCCGAGCTGCGCTCGAGCTGGTTCCACGAAGTCGAGTCCGCGTGGCTGTACCGCCAGCTGGCGACCGCCGAGGACGAGCCGCGCAAGCGGCAGTTGTTCACGGCGCTGGCGACGGCCGCGGAAGACCAGGCCAAGACCTGGGCCGGCCAGCTTGCCGGCGGCGCGCCGCGGTTCGTGCCGAGCGTGCGTGCGCGCCTGGTCGCCCGGCTTATGGTCTGGCTCGGCCCGCGCCGCGTGCGCACCGCCCTGATCGCACTAAAGCTCCGCGGGCTCTCGGTCTATAACGCGCCGTCCTCGGCCGGCCACGCGATGCCAACCACCGTCGAGGACGTCGGGCGCAGCCACCGCGGTGTCGGCGGCGGCAACCTGCGCGCAGCGGTGTTCGGCGTCAACGACGGCCTCCTGTCGAATGCGAGCTTGATACTCGGCGTCGCCGGCGCCGGCGTCGATGCGCGCTACGTGCTGACGAGCGGCGTCGCGGGCCTGCTTGCGGGCGCCCTGTCGATGGCAGCGGGCGAGTACGTATCGGTGCGTTCGCAGCGCGAGATGTACGAGTACCAGATCGCGCTCGAGCGGGAGGAACTCGACGAGTACCCGGAGGAAGAGGCCGAGGAACTTGCGCTCATCTACGCCGCGCGCGGCATGGAGATTGCGGCGGCGCGCGCGATGGCGCACACGCTGATCAAGGACCCCAAGCACGCGCTCGACGTGCTCGCGCGCGAGGAGCTTGGCCTGAACCCCGACGATCTCGGCTCGCCGTGGGGCGCGGCGATGTTCTCTTTCGTGTCCTTCGCCGCCGGGGCGCTCCTGCCGCTGTCGCCGTTCATCGCCGGCGCGGCGTTAGCGACCGGGACCGCGTTGTCCGCGGCGCTGACCCTGGTGGCGTTGTTCGGAATCGGGCTCGCACTCAGCCTCTTCACCGGGCGCAACGCACTTCGCGGTGGCGTGCGCATGATGGGCATCGGGCTGCTGGCGGGCGGCGCGACCTTCCTGATCGGGCGCGCGCTCGGCGCTGCGATGGCCTGAGCCCAGGCGCTCTAGAGGTCCTGGCGCGGGTCGAAGGGCAGTTCCTCGCGCAGCTGCTCGTACAGCGCCTTCGCGCGCTCGCTGTCGGCCGGCGGCAGCACGATCTTGAGCACGACGTACTGGTCGCCGGGCGGCTCGCCGGGCAGGCCGCGGCCACGCAGGCGCATCTTCTGGCCGGCGCGTGCGCCGGCCGGGATGCGCAGATCGACCGAGCCGCCGAGCGTCGGCGTCGCGACGGTGGCGCCAAGCGCCGCTTCCCAGGGCGCGACCGGCAGCTCGAGGGTGATGTCGCGCCCCTCGACCTTGTAGAGCCGGTGCGGGCTCAGTTGCACCTCGAGCATGAGGTCGCCACTGCCGCCGGTGCCGGCGCTGCCTTGACCGGCGAGGCGGATGACCTGGCCCGTCGTCACTCCCGCGGGTACCTGGACCTTGAGCGTGCGCTCGCGCACGGCCACCTGCCCGTCGTCGCCGAGCGCGGGCTGCTGCAGCGAGAACTGCCGGCTGGTGCCGTGGAAAGCCTCCTCGAGCGTGAGCTCGATGCGCGCGCGATGGTCCTCGCCGCGGGAGCGAAAGCCCTGCCCGCCGGCGCCCTCGTACGGGCCCTCGGCACCGAACAGGCTCGAGAAGAAGTCGCTGAAACCCGGATCCGCCGACTGGCTGCGCCGGCTGCGCGGCCGCGGGCCCGACTCGAAGTTGTGGCTCCAGTCGGACGGCCGCCGGAATTGCTGGCCGCCGCGGTAGTCGCTGCCGAGCTGGTCGTAGGCCGCACGCGTGTCGGGGTCCTTCAGCACCTCGTAGGCTTCCTGGACCTCCTTGAAGCGGGCTTCGGCGTTCTTCTCCTTGCTGACGTCCGGGTGAAAACGCCGCGCGAGCTTGCGGTACGAGCGCTTGAGCGCCTCCGGCGTCACCGTCCGGGGCACTTCGAGGATCTTGT
>JANXZZ010000249.1 GCA_025355245.1 Pseudomonadota bacterium
CGGCCACGAGGAGATCGCGATTCTCGAGGCCAAGAAGCTCGGCATCCCGGTCGTTGCAATCGTCGATACCAATTGCTCGCCCGACGGGATCGACTACGTGATCCCCGGCAACGACGATGCGATGCGCGCGATCGGCCTCTACGCCGCCGCCATTGCCGACTCGATCATCGAAGGCAAGGACGCGGTGCCGCAGGTTCCGGTCGGCGAGGATGAGTTCGTGGAACTCGACGAGGCGGGCAACCCGCGCCGTCGTTCCGCCGGCCGCCGGCGTGCGCCGCCGCAGCCCTCGTCGGTCAAGCGCAAGGGCCCGGCGCGGCGCCGTCCCGCCAGCGTCGTGATCGGCGATGACGCCGACGATGGGGATGCGGTCGCGACCCCGGCCGCGGCTGGCGAAGCTGCCCCCGGAGCTGCCCCCGGAGCTGCCCCCGAAGCTGCCCACGAGGCTGCCGCGGCCCCGACTCCGGCCGCCGAGTAACCGTCGATGACCATCACGGCGGACAGCGTCAAGCAGCTGCGCGAGCGCACCGGCGCGGGCATGATGGAGTGCAAGAAGGCACTCGTCGAAACCGGTGGCGACCTCGAGGCCGCCGCCGAGATCATGCGCAAGTCCGGCCTCGCCAAGGCCGACAAGAAGGCGACCCGCGTCGCCGCCGAAGGCCGCATCGCCTTCGCCGGCAGCGCGGACGGCAAGAGCGGCGTGCTCGTCGAACTCAACTGCGAAACCGATTTCGTCGCGCGCGAGGCCGACTTCATCGCCTTCGCCGACGATCTCGCCAGGGTCGCGCTCGCGAGCGGCGCCGCCACGGTCGAGGCGCTGCTCGCCGCCCAGGGACGCGAGGGCGTGACGCTCGAGGAGCGGCGCCGCGTGCTGGTCGCGAAGATCGGCGAAAACTTAAGCGTGCGCCGGCTCGTGCACCTGACGGCACCGTCGGTGCTCGGCAGCTACCTGCACGGCGCGCGCATCGGCGCGCTGGTCGCACTCGATCATGGCAATCCCGCGCTCGCGCAGGAGCTCGCCAAGGACCTTGCGATGCACGTCGCCGCGATCAACCCGCAGTACGTCGACTCGAGTGCGGTCGCCCCCGAGCACCTCGCCAAGGAGCGCGAGATCCTGGTCGCGCAGGCGGCGGGCGAGGGCAAGCCCGCGGCGATCGTCGAGAAGATGGTCGACGGACGGCTGCGCAAGTTCCTCGCCGAGATCACGCTTGTCGGGCAGCCCTTCGTGAAGGACCCGGACACGACCGTCGAGAAGCTGCTGAAGCAGGCGGGTGCCAAGGTGACCGCGTTTGCGCGGCTTGAAGTCGGCGCCGGCATCGAGAAGAAGCAAGAGAATTTCGCCGAAGAAGTCATGGCCCAGGTCAAGGGTAGCGAGAAACGCTGAGCCCGCGACTTTTGGGCGCTAAGCCTACGGACGTGCCCATGCCCGAGACCCGAGTACCGCGGTACCGCCGGATTCTCCTGAAGCTGAGTGGCGAGGCGCTGCTCGGCAGCGGCGACTACGGCATCGACCCGGAGGTCATCCGGCGCATTGGCACCGAGATTGTCGAAGTGCTGGCGCGCGGCACTCAGGTCGCGCTCGTGATCGGCGGTGGCAATATCTTCCGCGGCGCGGGACTCGCGCGTGCCGGCATGGACCGCGTCACCGCCGACCACATGGGGATGCTCGGCACGGTCATGAACTCGCTCGCCATGCAGGATGCCCTGGAGGCGCTCGGCGCCCACGCACGCGTGATGTCGGCGCTTAGGATCAACGCCGTGTGCGAGGACTATATCCGCCGCCGCGCGATCCGCCACCTCGAGAAGGGCCGCGTCGCGATCTTCGCCGCCGGCACCGGCAACCCGTTCTTCACGACCGACACGGCCGCGAGCCTCAGGGGGGTCGAGATCGGCGCCGATGTGCTCCTCAAGGCCACCAAGGTCAACGGCATCTACACCGCCGATCCCAAGCGCGACCCGACGGCGACGCGCTACACGCACCTGACCTTCGACAAGGTCCTCACCGACCGCCTCGAGGTCATGGACGCGACCGCGATCGTGCTGTGCCGGGACAACAACCTGCCGCTGCAGGTGTTCAACCTGCTGAACGGCGGCGATCTGATCCGGATCGTCGACGGCGAGGACGTCGGTACCGTCGTTTCCAATGGCTGAGAGCGCTGCACCGGGGATGAAGGGAGGAATCAAATGCTCGACGAGCTGAAGAAGGATGCCGCCGAACGCATGGCAAAGTGCGTCGTCGCGCTGAAAGTAGAGTTCAAGCGCATGCGCACCGGTCGCGCGAGTTCCGCGCTGCTCGAGCACGTCAAGGTCGAGTACTACGGCTCCGAGATGCCGCTCTCGCAGGTCGCGAACATCGTCGTCGAGGACGCGCGCACGCTCGCGGTGACGCCGTGGGACAAATCGATGGTGCCGATCATCGAGAAGGCGATCCACAAGTCGGACCTGGGGCTCTCGCCCAACACCGCCGGCACCGTCATCCGCCTGCCGGTGCCGCCCTTGACCGAGGAGCGCCGCAAGGATCTCGTGAAGTCGGCCAAGCACGAGGCCGAGAACGCGCGCGTCGCGGTCAGGAACGTGCGCCGCGACGTGATGAATGACCTCAAGGACATGCTCAAGGAAAAGCTCGTCTCGCAGGACGAGGAAAAGCGCGCGCACGACGAGGTGCAGAAGCTCACCGACAAGTTCGTCGGCGAGATCGACACGACCCTA
>JANXZZ010000250.1 GCA_025355245.1 Pseudomonadota bacterium
GGGCCACGTCACGCTCGAGTTCTCGAACACGACCACCCTGCCCGCCAAGATCTACGCAAACGAGGGCGTCGCGCAGATGCTGTTCTTCGAGTCGGACGAGGTGTGCTCGACGTCTTACCGCGACCGCGGCGGCAAGTACCAGGGACAGCGCGGCGTCACGCTGCCGAAGACCTGAACCTTCTCAGTGAGCCGGCGCGGGCGCGGCCGCCGCGTCGAGCCACTTGAGCGATTTCACCGTGAGCAGCATGCGCGTCTGCCCGTCCTCGCGCTGCTCGATGCGCACCGGCAGCCAGCCGAGCGACGGCGCATACCAGTAGCGCCAGGTGCGGCCGTGGCCGTCGGAGTTCTTCCGGTCGCTGGTGATGATCACGGTGTCCAGCTCGCCGAGCGCCGTCTTGATGCGCTCGGTGCCCGCCCGCGAATACAGGTAGTGCTTGATCTCGCGCCCGTCGAGCATCGCGTATTCGTGTGGCTCGCGGCCGGCAAGCAGGTCGACGATCGGGGCGGCGCGAATCGACATCACGTCCTGGAGACCCGGCTCCACGGCGAGATCGAGCGGTGCGCCGCGCGCCGTGCCGGTCACGCGACCGCGCGTCCAGTCGTACGTGAGCTCACTGTTGTCGCCGTGCTTCGCGGTACCGTCGTCGAGTGAGTAGCGCTCGGGCTCGACGCCGTTCGCCGTGACCCGAAACCAGCTGCGCTCGCGCGACTCGGCGCTGACGACGAGGCGCGCCAGCAGGCTCGGGGAGGCACGCGTCTCGTAGACCCAGCGATCGGGCTGCGTACCGGGCTTTAAGATGAGCTCGAGGTCACCGCCGCTCAGGCCGTGGAACGCGAAGTGGTAGACGATCTCGTGTGGCCGCAGCGGTTCCGCGCCGGCCGCGGCCACGCCGCCAAGCGCGAGCACTATCGCGATCGCTGGCAGCAGGCGCGGCCGCCACCCGGCCCGCGCGCGGCAATCAGGCCGCGACATCGGCATCCTCGAGCATCACGGGCGCGGCGAGCGCCTTGCCGTCGAGCCAGGCCTGGCCGTCGCGTTCCGCGAGGCGTCCCGCGGCGTACCAGCCGATCACGCGCGGGTACAGCACGTGCTCGCGCAGGTGCACCCGTTGCGCGAGGCTCGCCTCGGTGTCATCGGCACGCACCGCGACGCGTGCCTGTGCGATCAGCGGACCGCCGTCGAGCTCGTCCGTGACGAAATGCACCGTGCAGCCGTGCTCGCCAACCTGGTCCCGCAACGCCCGGCCGTGGGTGTCGAGGCCGCGGTAGAGCGGCAGGAGCGAGGGATGGATGTTGAGGAGGCGGGTCGAGTAGCGGGCGATGAACACCGGCTGGAAGATCCGCATGTAGCCCGCGAGCACCACGAGTTCGGCACCGGAGGCGTCGATTTCACGGATCAGCGCGCGATCGTGGGCCTCGCGGTCGGGAAAATCGCGGGGCGCGAGCGACTTCGCGACCAGGCCGAGCGCGCGCGCACGCTCAAGGCCGCGTGCGGCCGGGCGGTCGCTCAAGACGAGGCGGATGTCGACCGCGAGTGCGCCCGACCGGGCGGCGTTGGCGATCGCCGCGAAATTCGTGCCTTCGCCCGAGAGCAGGATCGCGATCGGCAGCCGGTAGCCGGCCTCAGCCTTCGAAAACGACACCGCGACTTCCCGCACGAATCTCGCCGATCGGGAACGCCGTCTCGCCGCTGGCGCGAAGCGCCGCGAGCGCCCGATCGGCGCTCGCGGCAGGCACCGTCACGGTCATGCCGACGCCGCAATTGAAGGTGCGATGCAGTTCGGTCTCATCGATGTTGCCCGCGTCCCTGAGCCATTCGAACACCGCGGGACGCTGCCAGGCGTGGCGGTCGATGCGCACCTCGAGTCCGTCGGGAACCACGCGCGGCAGGTTGTCGAGGAGGCCGCCGCCGGTGATGTGGGCGAGGCCGTGCACCGGGACCTCGGCGACGAGCGCGAGCAGGCTCTTCACGTAGATCCTGGTCGGCGCGAGCAACAAATCGTAGAGCGAACGGCCGTCGACTCGCGTGTTCGCATCGGCGTGCTTGAGCGCGAGCAGCTTCCTGATCAGCGAGTAGCCGTTCGAGTGCGGGCCGGAGGAGGCGAGGCCGAGCACCACATCGCCCGCGCGGGTCTTGCTGCCATCGATGAGCCGGTCTTCCTCGGCGATGCCGACGCAGAATCCGGCGAGATCGTAGTCCGCGCCGTGGTACATGCCCGGCATCTCGGCGGTCTCACCGCCCACGAGCGCGCAGCCGGCCTGGACGCAGCCCTCGGCGATGCCCGCCACCACGCGCTCGCCGATTGCGACGTCGAGCTTTCCGGTCGCGTAGTAGTCGAGGAAGAAGAGCGGCTCCGCGCCCTGCACGACGACGTCGTTGACGCACATCGCGACGAGATCGATGCCGATCGTGTCGTGGCGCCCGGTGTCGATGGCGAGCCGCAGCTTGGTGCCGACGCCGTCGGTCCCGGACACGAGGACGGGCTTCTGGTAGCGATCGATGGGTACCCGGACCAGGGCGCCGAAGCCGCCGAGCCCGCCCATGACCTCCCGGCGCAGGGTGCGCTTCACGTGCGGCTTGATCCGCTCGACTAGCTCATCGCCCGCGTCGATATCGACGCCGGCGTCGCGGTAGCTCACGGAAGGTCGGGAATCGTGCATGGCTGGGGCCGGGGGCGAGCGGGTGGCAGGGCTGTGGTATTTTACATGGCCGTATGCGCCGCCGCCGGCCGCGCGCTCCTTCTACCGGCCCCCGCATGAAATTACTGGGTCTACCCAATCGACTGGCCCTCGCCCTGCTCGGGCTCGCGCTGTCCGTGGGCGCGAGCGCGGCCGCGGTCGAGGGTCTCTACGAGGGTGTGGTGCCCGGCGACAGCCCGAGCGGCGAGCGTGCCGCCGTCGCCGGGGAGGCGCTCAAGCAGGTCGTGGTTCGGCTGACCGGCCGGCGCAGCGCCGCGACCGACGGCGCGCTCGCGCCGCTGTTCGCCGAGCCGCTCAGGTTCGCGCAGACCTACCGGAGCGTCGCGCCCGGCCAGGTGGCCGTCGGCTTCGAGGCCCGGGGCCTCGACGCGGCGCTCGTCGCGGCGGGCCAGCGGATCTGGCCGCGCGAGCGGCCCGCGACGCTCCTCGTGCTGGTCAGCGAGCGCCCGGGACCGAGCGCGACGCCGCTCGCCGCCGATCCCGAGCTGCGCCGCGAGCTTGAGCGCAGCGCGCAGCTGCGCGGCCTGCCGGTCGCGTGGGCCACCGGCCTCGATCCCGGCACCCTGCAGGCACGTCTTGCCGATGCGCTCGCCGGGCGCCTCGAGCCGCTGCGCGCCCTCGGGCGCCAGTTCGGCGCCGACGGCGTGCTGCTCGGCAAGGCCGCGGGTGCCGGCAGCAGCTGGAGCTGGCTGGGGCCCGCCGGCACCGGCACGTTCGTCGGTCCCGCCGGAGAGGCGCTCAACGTCCTCGCCGATCACTACGGTGCCCAGTTCGCGACGCAGCGCGTCACGCCGGGTGGCGCGCTCAGCGTCGCGGTCCGCGGAGTCCGCGACCTCGCGAGCTACGCGGCGACGACGCAGCTGCTCGCGGCAGTCGAGGGTGTGCGCGATGTCGCGCTCGAGGAGGCGGGCGGCAGTGCGCTGCGCTTCCGCGTCTCCTTCGCGGGCGACGCCGAGACCTTCCGGCAGGCCGCGTTCGCGGGCGGCAGGCTCCTGCCCGACGAGGACTCGTCCGCCGACGGAGCCGTGCACTTCGTGCTGCGGCCGTGAAGGCGCGCTGGATCCCGAATGCGATCTGCGTGCTGCGCATGCTGCTCGCGGGTCCGGTCGCGGTCGCGCTCGTGCGCGGTGACTACTCGCTGACGCTCGCGCTCTTTGCCGTGGCCGCGGCCTCGGACGGCCTCGACGGCTGGCTCGCCAAGACCTTCGGCTGGACCTCGCGGCTCGGCAAGATCCTCGATCCGATTGCCGACAAGCTGCTGGTGGTGACCGTCATCGTGACCCTGGTCTTCACGGGCCTCGTGCCGCTGTGGCTCGCACTCACGGTCGTGCTGCGCGACGTCGTGATCGTCGGTGGAGCGATGGCGTATCACTTCCTGATCGGCTACGTCGAAGGGCTCCCGACCGGGGTCAGCAAGCTCAACACGCTCGTGCAGCTCTCCTTCGTCCTCGCCGTGATCGGTGCCGCCGCCTGGCCCGCAGTGCCGCGGCCGCTCGTGACCGCGCTCGGCGCTGCGACCTTCGTGACCACCGTCGTCAGCGGCCTCGATTATGTGCTCACCTACGCGCGCCTCGCCTGGCGGGAGAGCCACCGGCCGGCGGCGCAGCGGCGCTGATGGAACAGTTGCCGCTCGGCGTCCGCCTCAGGACCACGTCGAGTTTTTCCAGCTTCCACTCGGGCGAGAACGCGGCGCTGATCGCCGCCCTCGAGGCGCGCGCCCAGGGTCCGCGCCTGCCGCCGCTGTGGATCTGGTCGACGCCGGGCGCCGGCCGCAGCCATCTCCTGCAGGCCGCGTGCGCGCGCGCGGGCGAGCTCGGCCGCCGCGCGGGCTACCTGCCGCTCGCCGAACCCTGGCCGACGGCGGCGCTGCTCGGCGGCTTCGAGACGCTCGACCTCGTCTGCCTCGACGACCTCGATCGCAGCGTTGGCGATGCCGGCTGGGAGCGCGCGCTATTCGCGCTCTACAACGACCTCGGCGAGCGCGGCGGCAATCTCGTGATCAGCGCCGCTCGCCCGCCGCAGTCGCTCGCGATCGCGCTTCCCGACCTTGCCTCGCGCTTCGCCGCGTCGCTCGTCTGGCAGCTGCGCCCGCTTGGCGAATTCGAGCAGGCCGAGGCGCTGACGGGGCGCGCGCGCGCGCTCGGCATCGAGCTCAACGAGGAGACGCTGCAGTACCTGCAGCGGCGACTGCCGCGCGATCTCGGGGTGCTGTGCGATGCACTCGATCGCCTCGATGCCGCGGCACTTGCCCAGCAGCGCCGCCTCACGGTTCCGTTCGTCAGGTCGGTGCTGCAGCTCGCCGGCGACTGAGCCGCAGCAGCGCGACCGCCGCGACCGCGAGCGCGAAGGCTCCGAACACCGTGGCGGCCGCGAACATGCGCGCGCCGGGGTTGGCGATGACTTCCATGAGCCCGTAGCCAAGGTACGGCGTCGTGAGTAGCAGGGCGCCGAGGCAGGCGTTCGGCTGCGCACGCCACACGCCGGGGAGCGCGAACAGCCACGGCGCGACTGCCAGCGTCGAGGCGATGAGCGCGGTCGGTGCGCTGAACCTGAGCGCGTGCCACAGCACGAAGTTACCGAGCATCAGCGCAAGCAGCACCAGCACGAGCGTGCGCGCGGCGCGGAGCGCGCCGGCGGGCCGGGCGCCGTCGCGGCTCACGAAGCGGCGCGCGGCGCGAGGCGCAGTGCCAGTTCCGCCACGCGCTGCCCCAGCAGTCGCGCGAGTTCCTTCTCGTCGGTCGTGAGCCCGGGACCTTCGCGCCGCGCGACGTGCGAGGCGCCGTACGGCGAGCCCCCGCCCTCGGTGCTGGTCAGCGCGGGCGCCGTGTAGGGGAGGCCGACCAGCACCATGCCGTGGTGCAGGAGCGGCAGCATCATCGACAGCAGCGTCGTTTCCTGGCCGCCGTGCTGGGTGCTCGTGGAGGTAAAGACCGCCGCCGGCTTGCCGACCAGCGCACCCGACGCCCACGCTGCCGCCGTGCCGTCGAGGAAATACTTGAGCGGCGCCGCCATGTTGCCGAAACGCGTCGGGCTACCGAGCACCAGACCGTCGCAGCCGGCGAGTTCCTCGAAGCTCGCATACGGTGGACCCGAGCCGGGCACCGGCGGGGCGGGAGCTTCGATTAGCGTGGTTACGGCGGGGACCGTGCGCAACCGGGCGGTGACGCCGGCGACGCTCTCGACACCGCGACACACGTGACGCGCGAGTTCGGCGGTGGCGCCGTTGCGGGAGTAATACAGAACCAGGACTTCCGGCATCGGGTTTTTCGGCAGCGCCTCCCGGCGCACTTGCTTGACGCAGGATTCTGGCGCTTGCTAGCGTCGTTCGAGATTGGGTGGTGGCGGATGATCGCATGTTTCGAAGCCTGAGACCGAGTGCGTTCCTGGCGGCGTTGCTGCTCGCGGCGGGCGGCTGTGCGGACGCACCGGTGCAGGCCATGAGCGATACGCGCCAGGCCATTCAGGCCGCCGAAGCCGCCGGTGCGCAGACGGTCGCACCTGAGCTCTTGACCGCGGCGCGCGACGGCCTAAAGCGCGCGGGCGATCTCATCAAGGTCCACGACTACCGCGCGGCCAAGCGCGAGGCGCAGAGCGCGCACCAGAGCGCCGCGCAGGCACTCGCCGCGAGTAACGCCGCGAACGGCGCGCCGCCGCTGCCGCGCTAGACGTCAGCCGCGCCAGCGGCTCGACAGTCGCCCAAGCACGAGATCGGGGTATTCGCGTCGGCCGGTGCTACCGTTGTAGCGCGACAGTGCGCGGCGGTAATCATTGCGCTCGTGCAGCATGTAGAACGCGAGGATCTCGCAGCCGAGCCGCACGTTGAATTCGACGCTGCCGAACAGGCGGTTATCGACGCCGAGGCTGCGCGGCCAGAACGGCATCACCTGCATGAGGCCGACGGCGCCCGCCGCGGACACCGCGTAGCGGTCGAAGCGGCTCTCCACGTCGATGACCGCGAGCACGAGTTCCGGCGTTATCTTGAGATCGATGTGCCGCTGGTCGTGGTAGCGGCTCACGATCGCGTGCGTCTCGCAGTAGACGGTCTTCAGGATCTGCGAGCGCAGCCTAGGGTCCGTGACGATGCGGCCGAGGCGCGGCTCCTGCAGCTTCAGGAACACTTCCTCGCCGAAGCGCTCGTCATTCACGTTGCACTTCGCCTCGGTGATCGCCTGCTGCACGACCGCGCGCAGCTCCGGGTCCATCTGCCGGTCCGCGCGCGCCGGCAGCGCCGCGGCGAGCGCGAGGGCGAGGGCGAGGAGCCAGATCCGTGCGCCGGGTGCGGGCACGCTGGGCTCAGCCGGTACGGCGTGCCTTGAGGAAACCAATCGCATCGGCTATCGCGAACTCCTCGCTCTCGGCGGCGCGGCGATGGCGGTACTCGAGGCGGCCCGCGTCCAGGCCGCGCTCGCCGACGACGATGCGGTGCGGGATGCCGTACAGCTCGGCGTCGGCGAACTTGACGCCCGGACGCGCATCGCGGTCATCGAAGAGTACCTCGAAGCCGGCGGCGGTGAGCTCGGCATAGAGGCGCTCGCTGGCATCGCGCACGCGCGCGGACTTCTGCAGGTTGATGGGCACGAGCGCGACGTCGAAAGGGGCGAGCGGGTCGGGCCAGATGATGCCGCGCTCGTCGTGGTTCTGCTCGATGGCGGCGGCGACGACGCGTGTGACGCCGATGCCGTAGCAGCCCATCAGCAGCGCCTGGCTCTGCCCGGCCTCGTCGAGCACGGTCGCGCCGAGCGCGGCACTGTACTTGCGCCCGAGCTTGAACAGGTGCCCCACCTCGATGCCGCGGACGATCGCGAGCGTGCCCTTGCCGGAAGGACTCGGGTCGCCGGCGACGGCGTTGCGGATATCGGCGCCCTCGGCTTCCGGCAGGTCGCGGACCCAGTTGACGCCGGTCAGGTGCGCGTCGCGCTCGTTCGCGCCGCAGACGAAGTCCGCGAGCGTGAGCGCCGAATGATCGGCGTAGATCCGGCAGCCGAGCCCGACCGGCCCGAGGAAGCCGATCCCGGCGCCAAGCTCGCGCGCGATGCGCTCGGGCGCGGCCATGCGCAGCGGGCTCGCGACGCCCTCGAGCGCCTGCGCCTTGAGGGCATTGAGCTCGTGATCGCCGCGGAGCACGAGCGCCACGAGCTCGCCGGTCGCGCCCTCGACGATGAGGGTCTTGAGGCACAGCGAGGGCGCCACCTTGAGGAGGCTGGCGAGCTCGGCGATCGTGCGCACGTGCGGCGTCGGGACCAGGGTCTTGGCCGCGGCGGGCGCGGCGCGCGGCGCGGCGGGCGGCAGGGCCGCGGCCTTCTCGAGATTGGCAGCGTAGTCATCGCCGTCGGAGAAGGCGATCGCATCTTCTCCTGAGTCCGCGAGCACGTGGAACTCCTGCGAGCCGGTGCCGCCGATGGCACCGGGATCGGCGAGTACGGCGCGGAACTTGAGCTGCATGCGCGTGAAGATGCGCGAATACGCCTCGTACATCAGCTGGTAGCCGACCTCGAGCCCCGCCTCGTCGGCGTGGAAGCTGTAGGCGTCCTTCATGATGAATTCGCGCGCGCGCATCACGCCGAAGCGCGGCCGGATCTCGTCGCGGAACTTGAGCTGGATCTGGTAGAAGTTCACCGGCAGCTGGCGGTAGCTCTTGAGTTCGCGGCGCGCGATGTCGGTGATCACTTCCTCGTGCGTCGGCCCGTAGACGTACGAACGGTCGTGGCGGTCCTTGATCCTGAGGAGCTCCGGTCCGAACTGCTCCCAACGGCCGGACTCCTGCCAGAGTTCGGCGGGCTGGATGGTCGGCATCAGCATCTCGAAGGCGCCGGCGCGGTTCATCTCCTCGCGGATGATGGCCTCGGCCTTGCGCAGGACCCTGAGCCCCATCGGCAGCCAGCTGTACATGCCGGCCGCCAGGCGCCGGACCAGGCCCGCCCGCAGCATCAGTTGGTGGCTGACGATGTCCGCATCGGCCGGGACTTCCTTCAGGTTTTGCAGGGGGTAGGCAGACAGGCGCATTCGGGGCGGGGCCTTTGGGCAAACGGGGTGGGCGCGGGGGGCCGCGGCCGCTCATCTTAGCAGGCCGGCCCCGGGCGCCCGGCGCGGTTGGTGCCGGCGCTCGCGAGGCCCTATGATCGCACCGCCATGGAGCCCGACGAGCCAGAGACCGACGCTTCCCCCGCCCCGCGTCCGCGGCGCCGGGGTGTGTTCCTGCTGCCGAACCTCTTGACGACGGCGGCACTGTTCTCCGGCTTCTACGCGATCGTCGCCGCCATCGACGGCAACTTCGACCGCGCGGCGGTGGCCATCTTCGCTGCCATGCTCTTCGACGGTCTCGACGGGCGCGTGGCTCGCTGGACCCACACGGCGACGCTGTTCGGCAAGGAGTACGACAGCCTCTCGGACATGGTGTCCTTCGGCATCGCGCCTGCCATCGTCGTCTACCAGTGGGGCGTCGCGCGCCTCGCCGAGTACAAAGCGACCTGGGGCCGCATCGGCTGGCTGGTGACCTTTTTCTATGCGGTCGCGGCGGCACTCCGGCTCGCGCGCTTCAATACGCGCACCGCTTCGGTCGACAAGCGCTACTTCGAGGGCCTGCCCTCGCCATCGGCGGCGGCGATCCCGGCGGCGTTCGTGTGGGTCGCGCACGACTACGACCTGGGCGGTCTCAACGGCCTCGTGATCGCCTTTGTGGTCACTGGCGTCGCGGGCGCGCTGATGGTCAGCCGCTTCTACTACTCGAGCTTCAAGGGCGGCGTGCTTACCGGGCGCGTGCGCTTCACCTACGCGATCCTGATTCCGCTCACCTTCGTGTTCATCTCGCTCAATCCGCCGGCGGTGCTGCTCTCGATCTTCGGCGCCTTCGCGCTCTCGGCGCCCGCGGTGTGGCTGTGGCGCCGGCTGCGGCGCCGTCCGGTCGTCCCTGGCGCGGCAGGACGCAGCTGATGGACGCGCGTCGCTCGGCCATCTTGAGCACGCTCGGGGTCGATGAGTTCGTGCCGCGTGCGCGCGCCACCGCCGCCGTCGCGCTCGGCGCGGGCGCGGCGAGCGCCGATGCGCGCAGCGGCATGGATTGGGAGGCGCTCGCCAACGAGGTCGCCGGCTGCACGCGCTGCTCGCTCGCGGCCACGCGCACCAGGACCGTGTTCGGCGTCGGCGATCGCGCCGCGCGCTGGTTCGTCGTCGGCGAGGCGCCGGGTGCCGACGAGGACCGCCAGGGCGAGCCCTTCGTCGGTCGCGCGGGCCAGCTCTTGAACTCGATGCTGCGCGCGG